>NZ_CP020700.1:7572500-7872500 GCF_003932715.1 Streptomyces tsukubensis
CGAGACCGTGATCGCCGTCGCCGACGTCGACTGGGAACAGTTCGCGGCGGTCTTCACCTCCACCCGCCCCAGCCCCCTGCTGACCACCGTCCCCGAGGCCCGCCGCGCCCTGGACCGCCCGGCCGACCGCCACACCGGCGACGCACCCGCGGCCCAAGCCCTGCGCGAACGCCTCACCGCACTCGGCGCCGCAGAGCAGCAACGCCTGCTCCTCGACCTGGTCCGCACCCACGCGGCCGCCGTACTCGGCCATGCCACCGCCGAAGCGATCCAACCCGGAAAAGCCTTCCAGGACCTGGGCTTCGCCTCACTCACCGCCGTGGAACTCCGCAACCGGCTGAACACCGCCACCGGTCTCCGGCTGCCCTCCACCCTGGTCTTCGACCACCCGACGGCCAGAGCCCTCGCCCAGGAGATCCGCGCCGAACTGCTGGGCCGGAACGACACCCCGGAACCACCGTCGGCCCCGGCCCGGCACCCCGCCCCGACCGACGACGACCCGATCGCGATCGTCTCCATGGCCTGCCGCTTCCCCGGCGGAATCGGCACCCCCGAGGAGCTGTGGCGGCTGCTCACCGAAGGCGGCGAAGCCGTCTCGGATTTCCCCGCGGACCGCGGCTGGGACCTCGACGCCCTCTACGACCCCGATCCCGACCACCCCGGCACCTCCTACACCCGGCACGGCGGCTTCCTGCACGACGCGGCCGAGTTCGACGCGGAGTTCTTCGGGATCTCGCCGCGTGAAGCCCTGGCGATGGACCCCCAGCAGCGGCTGCTGCTGGAGACGTCCTGGGAAGCGGTGGAGCGCGCGGCCATCGACCCGGTGACGCTGCGCGGCAGCCGTACCGGCGTGTTCACCGGCGTCAACTACGCCGACTACGCCTCCGTGGTCGCGCAGTCCGACGAGGGCGACGGGCATCTGCTCACCGGCAGCGCGCCCAGCGTGGTCTCCGGCCGGGTGGCCTACACCCTGGGCCTCGAAGGCCCGGCGGTGACCGTGGACACGGCCTGCTCCTCCTCCCTGGTCGCGATGCACCTCGCCGGACAGGCCCTGCGCGCGGGCGACTGCTCACTGGCCCTGGTCGGAGGCGTCGCGGTGATGGCGACCCCGGGCGCCGTCATCAGCTTCTCCCGCCAGCGCGGACTGGCCGAGGACGGGCGCTGCAAGGCCTTCTCGGACGACGCCGACGGCATGGGCATGGGCGAGGGAGCCGGTGTCGTACTCCTGGAGCGGCTGTCGGACGCCCGCCGCAACGGCCATCCGGTGCTGGCCGTGATCCGCGGCTCGGCGGTGAACCAGGACGGCGCCAGCAACGGCCTCTCCGCACCGAACGGTCCTTCGCAGCAGCGGGTGATCCGGGCGGCGCTCGCCGACGCCGGACTGACCGCGTCCGAGGTGGACGTGGTGGAGGCACACGGTACGGGTACGACGCTGGGCGATCCCATCGAGGCGCAGGCGCTGCTGGCGACGTACGGCCAGGACCGGCCCGCGGACCGGCCGGTGCTGATCGGCTCCTTGAAGTCCAACCTCGGCCACTCCCAGGCGGCCTCGGGACTGGCGGGTGTGATCAAAACCGTGCTGGCGATGCGGTACGGGCAGGTGCCCGCCACCCTGCACGTCGGCAAACCGTCCAGCCACGTCGACTGGACCCGCGGATCACTCGCCCTCGCGACCGAACTCCGCCCCTGGCCCGACCACGGCCGCCCGTACCGGGCCGGGGTGTCCTCCTTCGGCCTGAGCGGCACCAACGTCCATACGATCCTGGAGCAGGCGGCCCCGCAGGACGACGTACCGGAGCCCGGACCGAGGCCCCGCACGGCAGTGGTGCCCTGGCTGCTCTCGGCGCGCAGCCCCGAGGCGCTGCGCGCCCAGGCCGACCGCTTGAACCGGTACCTGGACGGCGGGCCCGAGCCGGACCCGTACGACATCGGATTCTCCCTCAACGCCCGCACCCCCTTCGCCTACCGGAAGGCCCTGGTGGGGACGGGCGACGAGCTGCGGTCCCTGCTGCGCGCCGCCGCCGACGGCACAGTGGACCAGTTCCCCGGCGCAGCGGGCCGGACCGTGGAAGGCCGCTCGGTGCTGGTGTTTCCGGGGCAGGGGTCGCAGTGGGTGGGGATGGCTGTGGGGCTGCTGGAGGAGTGCGGGGTTTTCGCGGGTCGGATGGCGGAGTGTGAGCGGGCGCTCTCGCCTTATGTGGAGTGGTCTCTTGAAGAGGCGTTGGGTTCGTCGGTGTTGTTGGGGCGGGTGGATGTGGTGCAGCCGGTGTTGTGGGCGGTGATGGTGTCGTTGGCGGAGGTGTGGCGGTCGCATGGGGTTGTGGTGGATGGGGTGGTGGGGCATTCGCAGGGTGAGGTGGCGGCGGCGTGTGTGGCGGGTGGGTTGTCGCTGGAGGACGGGGCGAAGGTCGTGGCGTTGCGGAGCCGCGCGGTGATGGCGCTCGCCGGAAGCGGTGGGATGGCGTCGGTCGCGCTGCCGGCCGCGGAGGTACGGGGCCGGATCGCGGTCTGGGAGGGCCGGTTGTCCGTGGCGGCGGTCAACGGGCCCCGGTCAACCATCGTGTCGGGTGACGCGGACGCGGTCACGGAGCTCCTGGAACAGCTCGACCTCGAAGAGGTACGGGCACGCCGCATCGAGGTCGACTACGCCTCGCACTCTCCCCAGGTGGAGGAGATCCGCGGACAACTGCTGGCCGATCTGGACGGGATCACTCCCGTGTCGGGCGGGCTGCCGTTCTGGTCCACCGTCACCGGTGGCTGGCTGGATACGGCGTCGCTGGATGCCGCGTACTGGTACCGGAATCTGCGGGAGACCGTCCGGTTCGAGGAAGCCACCCGCGAACTCCTCACCGAAGGGTTCCGGTTCTTCGTCGAGCCGAGTCCGCATCCGGTGCTGGCAGTCGCGGTGGGGGAGTCGGTGGAGGCCGCAGGCGTCGACGCGGCCGTGCTGGGCACCCTGCGGCGCGGCGAAGGCGGCCTCGAACGGCTCCTGCACTCCCTCGGCCGCGCCTGGGAGAGCGGGCTCCCCGTCGACTGGTCAGGAACGTACCCCGGCGCCCGCCGCGTCGACTTGCCCACGTACGCCTTCCAGCACCGGCGCTACTGGCCCGAGCCGGCGAACACACCGGCGGCCGACGTGGCAACGGCCGGCCTCGACTCCGCCGACCACCCCATGCTCGGCGCGGCGATCGACATCGCGGATACGGGCGAGCTCCTGCTCACCGGCCGACTGTCGCCGCGCACCCACCCGTGGCTCGCCGACCACGCCGTGGCCGGCACGGTCATCCTGCCCGGAGCGGCCTTCGTGGAACTGGCCGTACGCGCCGCCGACGAAGCCGGCTGCCACTCGGTGGAGGAACTGACCATCCAGGCACCGCTGCTGATACCCGCCGACGCCGCGGTCCGCCTGCAAGTGCGGATCGGTGCCGCCGACGAGCAGGGCAGACGCTCCCTGGGCCTCTCCTCCTGCCGAGAGGACACAGCCGTACCGCGCTGGACCGTACACGCGACCGGTCTGCTCGCCGCAGCTCCCGCAACGGACGCGCTGCCCCCCGTCACCTGGGGCGATGCCGGTGCCTGGCCACCGCCAGGGGCGGTACCCGTCCCCGTCGACGACCTCTACGAACGGTTCCAGGCCTCCGGCTACGGCTACGGACCCGCCTTCCGGGGGCTCGACGCCGCCTGGCGCCGGGGCGACGAGATCTTCACCGAAGTGCGCCTGCCCGAGGAGCAGCACCGGTCCGCAGCCGCCTTCGGTCTGCACCCCGCCCTCCTGGACGCCGCACTCCAGGGACTGTTCCTGGCCGCGCAGCCCGAAGGCGACCCGTCCGAGGGCCGGACACCGGCCGGGCTGCCGTTCTCCTGGAGCGGTGTCAGGCTCCACGCCTCCGGTGCCACCGCCCTCCGGGTACGGCTCGGATGCGGCACGGGCGGAGCCGTGTCCGTCGACGCGACCGATCCGGGCGGCCTCCCGGTCGCCTCGGTGGAAGAGCTCACCGTCCGCCCGGTGGATCCCGGCGCGCTCCGTGCGAGCGGCGGACCGGAATCCCTCCACCGGCTGGAGTGGTCACCGGCACCGGTCGTTGCGCCTGCCGACCCCATCGGACCCTGGACGGTCGTCGGCGGCCGCGACCTGTTCCCCGACAGCCACCCCGACTTCGCAGCGCTCCGTACCGCGGTGGAACAGGGAATGCCGGCGCCCGCGACCGTACTCGTGTGGTGCGACCATGCCTCGCAGCGCTCCGGCCTCCCCGATGCCGCAACCGTTCACACCGCACTGGACGAGGCCCTGCAACTCCTCCAGGACTGGTTGGCCGAATCCCGCTTCGACGACGACGCCCGCCTCGTCCTGCTGACCCGGGGCGCGGTCTGTACGGACGCCGACGACGGTGTCCCCGACCTCACGGCGGCCGCGGTCCGCGGTCTCGTCCGCTCCGCCCAGTCCGAACACCCCGGCCGCTTCCTCCTCCTCGACACCGACGACCCGGCCACCGTCGGCGAACTGCTGCCGCAGGCGCTCGCAGGCTCGGAACCCCAACTGGCGATACGGCAGGGAAGACTCCTCGCGGCCCGCCTCGCCCGGACGGCCGTCTCCCCGGATGCACCTCCGGCCCCGATCCTGCCCGCCGGCGCGGCGACCGAGGGCACCGTCCTGATCACCGGAGCGGGTGGCGTCGTCGGAGGTCTGGTGGCACGTCACCTCGTATCCGCACACGGGGTACGGAGCCTGCTGCTGACCGGCCGGCGCGGTGCCGAGACGCCCGGCCTCCCGGACCTGGCGGCCGAACTCCGCGAACTCGGCGCCCGGGTGACGGTCGAAGCCTGCGACATCGCCGACCGGCGGGCGCTCGCCGCCCTGCTCGCCACCGTCCCCGCCGACCGCCCGCTCGGCGCCGTCGTCCACGCGGCCGGCGTCCTCGACGACGGAATCGTGGAGAAACTCACCCCCGAGCGGATGCACCACGTTCTCCGCCCCAAGGTCGACGCGGCCCTGAACCTCCACGCCCTCACCCGCGATCTGCCGCTGTCGGCCTTCGTCCTCTTCTCCTCCGCATCCGCCACGGTCGGCAACGCCGGACAGGGCAACTACGCCGCCGCCAACGCCTTCCTCGACGCACTCGCCCAGCAACGCCGCGCCCAGCACCTGCCCGCCCAGTCGCTCGCCTGGGGTCTGTGGGCGCAGCGCAGCACCATGACCGGTGCCCTCACCGACGCGGACCTGCGCCGCATGGCCAGGGGAGGCACCGCCGCGATCGGCACCGAAGAGGGGCTCGCCCTCTTCGACGCGGCGCTCGCCTCGGACGAACCCCTGCTGGTCCCCGTCAGGATCGACCTCGGCAGGCTGCGGACGGCGGCGCGGACCGCACCCGTCCCGGCCCTGCTCTCCGCGCTCGTCCCCGGCGGAGCACGCCGCCCGGCCTCGGGCACGGAAGCCGTCGAGGTGGGCTCCCTGCGCAGCCGACTGGCCGCGCTCGGACCGGACGAACGCCTCGCCACCGTGCTCGAACTGGTCCGGGGCCGGGTAGCCGAAGTCCTCGGCCACGGCGGCGCCGACACCATCGAACCGGACCGGGCCTTCAAAGACCTCGGCTTCGACTCGCTGACCTCGGTCGAACTCCGGAACCGGCTCTCCGCGGCCACCGGCCGGCGGCTGCCCGCGACCCTGGTCTTCGACCACCCCACCCCGCTCGCCGTCGCCGTCCATCTGACCGCGCGACTCGTCCCGGACGAGCCCGGCACCGGAGGGAACACGGGAACGGTGTCCGACCGGGAGGACCGTGAGATCAGCTCCCTGCTGGCCACGATCCCGCCGTCCGAACTGCGCCGGGCAGGTCTGCTCGAAGCGCTCCTGAGCCTCGCCGACGGCCAGGGGACACCGATTCCCGACGAGGACATCGGAGCCATGGAGGTCGACGACCTGGTCCGGATGGCCCTGGGCGGCGAACGTGACTGACGCGAACGTGACTGGCGGAGCCCGACGGAGGGAGAGTCCGAAAACCATGTCCACGGACACGCATACCGACCCCGGCACGGGCCCGGACTCGCACCGGGTGGTCGAGGCCCTGCGCGCCTCGCTGCTGGAGAACAAGCGGCTGCGGCAGGAGAACCGGCGCCTCGTCGACGACTCCGCCGAACCCGTCGCGATCGTGGCCATGAGCTGCCGCTACCCCGGCGGCGTACGCACCCCGGAAGACCTCTGGGAGCTGCTGCTCGACGAACGCGACGCGGTCTCGCCCTTCCCCGCCGACCGTGGCTGGGACATCGAGGAGCGGTACGACACCGACCCCGATGCCCCCGGGACCTTCTACGTCCGCGAAGGCGGCATCCTCCACGACGCGGCCGAGTTCGACGCGGGCTTCTTCGGGATCTCGCCCCGTGAGGCGCTCGCGATGGACCCGCAGCAGCGGCTGCTGCTGGAGGCCTCCTGGGAGGTGCTGGAGCGCGCGGGCATCAATCCACAGGCACTGCGCGGCAGCCGCACCGGCGTCTACACCGGAGTGATCAACAGCGACTACGGGGCTCGGCTCGGCCGGGTGCCCGACGAACTGGAAGGCTTCCTGGGCACGGGCACCATCCCCAGCGTGGCCTCCGGCCGTATCGCCTACACCCTGGGTCTGGAGGGTCCCGCGGTCACCCTGGACACCGCCTGCTCGTCCTCCCTGGTCGCCGTCCACCTCGCCTGTCAGGGCCTGCGCTCCGGCGATACCTCGCTGGCCCTGGCCGGCGGTGTGACCGTGATGTCCACCCCCGGTATCTACATCGGATTCAGCCGCCAGCGCGGTCTGGCACCCGACGGACGCAGCAAGTCCTTCTCGTCCGCCGCGGACGGCGCGGGCTTCGGCGAGGGCCTCGGCCTGCTCCTCCTGGAACGGCTGTCGGACGCGCGGCGGAACGGACACCCCGTACTGGCCGTCATCCGTGGTTCGGCCGTCAACCAGGACGGTGCCAGCAACGGTCTGACGGCCCCGAACGGCCCCGCCCAGCAGTCCGTCATCATCCGAGCGCTCGACCGCGCGGGACTCGCCCCGGCGGATGTGGACCTGGTGGAGGCGCACGGCACCGGCACCACGCTGGGCGACCCGATCGAAGCCCAGGCGATCCTGGCGACGTACGGCCGGAACCGTCCGGCGGACCGGCCGCTGCGACTGGGATCGCTGAAGTCCAACCTGTCCCACACCCAGGCAGCGGCCGGTGTGGGCGGTGTGATCAAGGCGGTGCTGGCGATGCGGTACGGGGTGATGCCGAAGACCCTCCACATCGACCGGCCCTCACCCCAGGTCGACTGGACCGAGGGAGCCGTCTCCCTGCTCACCGCAGCGACTCCCTGGCCCGAGACGGGGCGTCCGCGGCGGGCGGGTGTGTCGTCCTTCGGTGTGAGCGGGACGAATGCGCATGTGGTGCTGGAGTCGGTTCCTGTCGAGGTTCCGGTCGAGGCGCGGGGCGCTGTGCCGGGCTCGGTGGTGTGGCCGTTGTCGGGGCGGGACGGTGCGGCGTTACGGGGGCAGGCGGCGGCGCTGGCCGCTCGGCTGGCGGCGGAGCCCGGGCTCGGGGCGCTCGACGTCGGCCACTCGCTGGCCGTGGGCCGTTCGCGGTTCGCCGAGCGGGCCGTCGTAGTGGGACAGGACCGGGATGAACTCCTGGCAGGTGTCGAATCCTTGGCACGGGGGATATCGGCACCCGGTGTAGTGACGGGTGGCGGGGCGGTGTCGGGCCGCTCGGTGTTGGTGTTTCCGGGGCAGGGGTCGCAGTGGGTGGGGATGGCTGCGGGGCTGCTGGGGGAGTCGGAGGTGTTTGCGGGTCGGATGGCGGAGTGCGAGCGGGCGCTCTCGGCCTATGTGGACTGGTCGTTGACGGAGGTGGTGCGTTCGTCGGGTTCGCTGGATGCGGTGGATGTGGTGCAGCCGGTGTTGTGGGCGGTGATGGTGTCGTTGGCCGAGGTGTGGCGGTCGCACGGCATCGTGCCGGATGGGGTGGTGGGGCATTCGCAGGGTGAGGTGGCGGCAGCGTGTGTGGTGGGTGGGCTGTCGCTGGAAGACGGGGCGAAGGTCGTGGCTCTGAGGAGCCGCGCGGTGGTGCCGCTCGCCGGTCTGGGTGGAATGGCGTCGGTCGCTTTGTCGGCCGCCGAGGTAAGGGACCGGATCACGGTCTGGGACGGCCGGTTGTCCGTGGCGGCGGTCAACGGGCCCCGCTCGACCGCCGTGTCCGGTGACGCGGACGCGATCACGGAACTGCTGGAACAGCTCAAAACCCAAGGGATACGGTCACGCCGCATCGAGATCGACTACGCCTCGCACTCCGCACAGGTGGAGGAGATCCGCGAACAACTGCTGGCCGATCTGGACGGCATCACCCCCACCTCGGGCACGCTGCCGTTCTGGTCCACCGTCACCGGCGGCCCGCTGGACACCAAGGCTCTCGACGCGGAGTACTGGTACCGAAACCTCCGCAGCACGGTCGAGTTCGAGGAGACCACCCGCGCGCTGCTCGCCGCCGGACACCGCGTCTTCGTCGAGCCGAGTCCGCACCCGTCCCTGACCTACGCGGTCGAGGACACCGCCGCGGAGGCGGGCGCCACGGAGACACGCGTACTCGACACACTCCGCCGCGGTGAAGGAGGGCTGCGTCAACTGCAGCTCGCCCTCGGCCAGGCGTACACCCAGGGTCTTCCGGTCGACTGGGAGCCGCTGTTCGCGGGCACCGGCGCCCGCCGGGTCGACCTGCCCACGTACGCCTTCCAGCGCCGCCGCTACTGGCTCGACGCGCTCCCGGCCGACCGCGACCCGGTCTCGGCGGGACAGACGGCAGCGGACCATCCGCTCCTCGGCGCGGCGGTCGACCTGCCGGACGGCGCGGGCACCCTCTTCACCGGCCGTCTGTCCACCACCCTCCACCCCTGGCTGGCGGACCACACCGTGGCAGGCGCGGTCATCCTGCCCGGAGCGGCCTTCGTGGAACTCGCCGCACACGTGGGCCGCCGCTTCGGATACAGCCTGGTGGAGGAACTGACCCTCGCCGCACCACTGGTACTGCCCGGCGACGCCACCGACGACCACGCTGTGCAGCTCCGCGTCCTGGTGGGGCCCGAAGACGGCTCCGGCCGGCGCCCGGTGGAGTTCCACTCCCGCCCCGAAACCGGCACCGGCGGCGACCGGCCCTGGACCCGGCACGCGACCGGGACGGTCGGCCCGCCGGGCCCGGCCGTCGAAGCAGAACCCCCCGCCGTCCCTCCCCCGGCCGGCGCGGTCCCGCTGGACCCGGAAGAGCTGTACGCACTGCTCGAAGCCCGCGGTATCGACTACGGGCCGGCATTCCGGGGCGTCGGAGCCGTCTGGCGCAACGGGGACGAGATCATCGCCGAAGTGGCTCTGCCCCCCGGCCTGCCCCAGGCCGGGCGCGGCTTCGGAGTGCACCCGGTCCTGCTGGACGCGGCCCTGCAGACGACCGGTCTGCGCGAGCAACCCGGAACGGCCCGGTCCGGCGGCGGGGTCCCGCTGCCGTTCTCCTGGCAGAACGTCGCGATCGAACCGTCCGGCGCACCGGTGCTCCACGTCCGGCTCCGCCCCGACGGGCCCGACGCGGTCACCGTCCGGATCAGCGACCCCACAGGCCGCACGGTAGCGACGATCGGTTCACTCACCCTGCGAGCGGCGTCCCCCGATTCGCTGCGGACTCCGGCGGACTCCGTTTTCCGGCTCCGCTGGACGCCGGTCACCGCCCCCACCGGCCCGCACCCCACCACCCGCTGGGGCCTGCTCGGACAGCGGGACGACCGGCTGCTGCCCCCGGGCTTCCCCGCCGAGCCCGGGCCGGCCGCGCCCGACGCCGTACTCCTGGTCTGCCCCCAATCCGTACCGGACGGAGACGACGGACCCGAGGCGGCGCACGCTGCCGTGGCCTCGGTGCTCGCCCGGATCCGGAGCCGACTGGACGACGACACCGCCACCGGTACACCCCTGGTGGTCCTCACCCGGGGCGCGACCGGAGGGCCCGCCGGACCGCAGCAGCCGGTCGACCCCGGAGCAGCAGCCGTCTGGGGGCTGCTGCGAGCCGCCCAGCTCGAACATCCCGACCGGTTCGTCCTGCTCGACACCGACAAGCCGGACGGCCTCGGTGACGCGCTCGCCGAACTCCTCGCCACCGGCGAACCACAGGCGGCCCTGCGCGATGGCACGCTGTACGTGCCGCGGCTGGTCCGCTCCGCCGCCGACACGGCCGACACCGCGGCCCGGCCGGGCGAACAGTTCGGACCGGCCGAAGGGACGGTACTGCTGAGCGGCGGAGGCGCCCTCGCCACCGTCCTGGCACGCCATCTGGTCACCGCACACGGAGTACGCCACATCCGTCTGCTGAGCCGCCGCGGCGCCGACGCCCCCGGCACGGCGGAGCTGACGGCCGAACTCGCCGAACACGGAGCCGAGCTGATCGCCGAAAGCTGCGATGTATCGGACCGCCGGGCACTGGCCCGAGCCCTCGCGGCCGTCCCGGCCCGGCATCCGCTGTGCGCCGTGGTCCACACCGCAGGGGTGATCGACGACGGTCTGCTCCAGGGACTGACGGAGGAGCGGACCGCGGCGGTGCTCCGGCCCAAACTCGACGCCGTCTGGCATCTGGACCGGCTGACGCGCGAGGCTGACCTCTCAGCATTCGTCGTCTTCTCCTCCGCGGCAGGCATTCTGGGCAGTCCGGGCCAGGCGTCCTACTCCGCCGCCAACGCCGCAGTCGACGCGCTCGTCGCGGAGCGCCGGCGGCTCGGACTGCCCGGCACCTCCCTGGCCTGGGGGCTCTGGGAACGGCGGAGCGGAATGACGTCCACGCTCGACGGGGCGGAACTGCGCCGCATCGACCGGCGCGGCGCGCGCGGCCTCTCCGACGCGGAAGCCATGGCCCTCCTGGACACCGTGCTCGGCACGGACGTCGCCGTACCGGACGGGACCGTACCGGACGACGCCGTACGGGACGACGCAGGCCTCCACCTCGTGGCGGGCCTCGACCTCACCGCCCGCCACGACGGGCCCGTCCATCCACTGCTGCGTCTGCTGGTACGGAGCCGCCCGCACGACGCGCCGGGAACAGCACCCGTCTCGCTGCGGAACCGGCTCGCCGCCGCCGCTCCGGACGAGCGGGAGGAGATCCTGCGCGAACTCGTCGTCACACAGGCCGCGGAAGTACTCGGCCACACCGAATCCGGGGCACTGTCCGCAATGGTCCCGTTCCTCTCGGCCGGATTCGACTCCCTGACCGCGGTCGAACTGCGGAACCGTCTGGCGTCCGCCACCGGTCTGCGGCTGCGGCCCTCCGTGGTCTTCGACAGCGGGACACCGGCCGGACTCGCCGAACACCTCGCGGCCGCCGCTGCTGCCGACCCCGCCTCCCGGAGCGGAATCGCGCCCGAAACCGTGCCCGGCACCGAGCCCACCGCCCCGGATACCGCCGATGTGGACCCGGTGAGCATCCTGTTCCGCCGCGCCTGCGCACTCGGCCGCACCGACGACGGCATCGCCCTGCTCAAGACCACCTCCGCACTACGGCCCGCGTTCCCCAGCGGCGACGCCCTCGCGGCGGCAGGAGGCGGGCCGCGGCTGCTGCACCTCGGCGAGCGCGAGGGAGCCCCGGTGATCGTCTGCTTCGGCTCGGTGGTAGCCCTCGGCGGGGCCCACCAGTACGCGCGCTTCGCCGCCCGTTTCCGGGAGAATTACGCCGTATATGCCCTGGACGCGCCGGGGTTCACCCCCGAGGAGGAACTGCCCGCCGATATGGCCGCGCTGCTGACCTTCCAGGCGGCGACGCTGCTCCGGGAACTGCCCGGACGCACCCTCGTGCTGGTCGGCTCCTCCTCCGGCGGGACGCTCGCCCACGGGGTGGCCGCCGAACTGGAGCGACGCGGCGAGGGCCCGGCTGCCGTGGTGCTCCTGGACACCTACCTCTCGGACAACCAGGGCATCACCCAGTTCAACGACGTACTGATGGGCGGAATGTTCGCCCGCGAGGACCGGGCGGCACCGATGGACGGGACCAGGCTGACCGCGATGGGCGGCTACTTCCGCCTCCTCGACGACTGGAAGCCGCCGGAGGTCCGCGCCCCGGTGCTGCTGGTACGTGCCACGGCACCCCTGGGCACCCCGGCCGCCGAAGCCGGTGACTGGCGCTCGTCCTGGGCCGGTGCCGACGCCGTCGCCGACGTCCCCGGAGACCACTTCTCGATCATGGAGGAGCATGTCGCGACCACCGGGGAAGCCGTTGCCGACTGGCTCCGGAGCACCGTCCGCACCCCCGAAGACACACCCGAAGAAACATCCGAAGACCAGGGAGAGCGAAGGAGAGTCGGTTGACCACGGCTGCACACGACGAACCCGATCCGCACGGCGAAACCGATCCGGACGGATGTGATCCGCGTAGCGCACCGGCCCCACACGGCAAACCGGAAACGCGGCACGCGCTCACCGTCCTCGGAGCCGGCGTGATGGGCGTCGGCATCACCGTACTGGCCCTCGGACACGGCCTGCCGGTGCATCTGGTCGACCTGGACCGGGAGCGGCTCGACCGGGCCGTGGACCGGATCGGCGGAGAGCTCCGGCTCGCCGAGCTGATGGGAGCACTGCCGGCCGGAACTGCCCCCGGCACCCTGGTCACCGGCACCTCCGTGAAGGCCGCGGCCGACGCCACCGCTGTTATCGAGGCCGTCACCGAGAACGCGGCGACCAAGGCGGGCGTCCTGTCCGAGATCTCCGCACACATCCGGCCCGGCACCCCGCTGGTCACCAACACCTCGTCGATTCCCGTCGACGAACTGGCCGGAGCGCTGGAGCGGCCCGAGGACCTGGTCGGTACCCACTTCATGAACCCGCCCTACCTGATCGGGACCGCCGAAGTGATCCGCGGCACCAGAACCGGGGAGCACACGATGGCCGCCGTGGCAGCACTCCTCGGAGCGCTGCGGCGGAACGCTGTCGTCGTCAGGGACGCACCGGGATTCGTCACCAGCCGCATCCTGCACCCGATGATCAACGACGCGGCCCGGGTCGTGGAGGAGGGCACGGCGACCGCCGAAGCCGTCGACACCCTGATGCAGGGCTGTCTCGGCCATCCCACCGGACCGCTGCGCACCGCGGACCTGATCGGCATCGACAACCTCGTCGACTCCCTCACAGTGCTCCACGAGCGGACCGGCGACGACGGCTGCCGCCCCAGCGAACTGCTGCTCCGGCTGGTCCGGGAGGGCCGCCTCGGGCGCAAGTCCGGGCGCGGCTTCTACGACTACAGCTGACGCCCCGACCGAGGAGACCGCATATGACCACCGAGAACGCCCCGGGCACCGCCGACCCCGAGAAGGAGCTCCTGCTGTTCCTCGAAGGGCACACAGGGACGCCCTGGGAACCCGACACCGACCTGTTCCGGGCCGGCGGCCTGTCCTCCCTGTTTGCCATGCAACTGGTGGTGCACCTGGAGAAGTCCTATGCGATAGCCATCCGCGGCGCCAACCTCCGGCTGGACAATTTCCGTACCGTACGGCAGATGGTCGCGCTGGTGGAACGCCTCCGGCAGCCCGCTTCCGGGAGCCTCGGTGGGTGAGGACCTGAACTCCGCCCTCACCTCGGCCACACTCCGGATCGGAGACCTGGCGGGGGAGTGGGACCGGGACGGCGCACTCCCCCCGGACCTGCTCCACGAACTGGGCGCGGAGGGCCGGCTCTGCGCGGAAGTCGCGGAGGAGTACGGCGGCTGGGGCCTCAGCAGCATGCTCAGCGGCACGTACACCGCCCATGTGGGCAGTCTGTGCAGCTCGCTGCGGAGCGTGATGACGTCCCAGGGCATGGCGGCCTGGACCGTACAGCGCCTCGGTACTCCGGAACAAGCGGCCGCCTACCTGCCCCGGCTGACGGGTGGCGAGCTGGCGGCCGTCGGCTTCAGCGAACCCGGAGCGGGCAGCGACCTCGCGGCGATGACGACGACCGTCCGCCGCGACGGCGGCTCGGTCGTCGTGGACGGCCACAAGAAGTGGGTGACCGCCGCCCACTACGCCGACCTGCTGGTGATCGTCGGCCGTTACGAGGACGGCGCGGCGGCCGTCGTGGTGCCCTCCGACGCACCGGGCGTCCGGACCGAACGCATCGCGGATCCCCTCGGCTGCCGGGCAGCCGGACACGCCGACGTACACCTCGACGGGGTGCGCCTGCCCGCCGAAAGCGTCCTCGGCGGCTACGGACTGCCGCCCGCCCTGCTCGTGACGACCGCACTGGCCTACGGGCGGATATCGGTCGCCTGGGGCTGCGTGGGCATCCTGCGGGCCTGCCTGGCGGCAGCCACCGCCCACGCCGCGGGACGCGAGCAGTTCGGCAAGCCCCTGGCCGACCACCAACTCGTCGCCGGACACCTCGCCGACCTCTTCACGGCCGAGCAGACCGCGAGCCGGGTATGCGAGCACGCCAGCCGCTGCTGGGACGAAGGGGCACCGGACCAGGTGGTGGCGACCGTACTGGCCAAACATGTCAGCGCGACCCAGGCGGCCCGCGGCGCCGCGGCGGCCGTCCAGGTGCTGGCCTCGGCCGGAACACAGGACGGACACCCGGTGGCCCGGGCCTACCGGGACGCCAAGCTGATGGAGATCATCGAGGGCAGCAGCGAGCTCTGCCGGCTGATGCTGGCCCGGCACGCCCTCTCCCTCCCGGGACCGCTGTGACCGGCCCGGCAGCAGACGAACCACGAGAGGAAGCCGTGGCCGCGACGGTCAAGTGCCTGGTCTGGGACCTGGACGACACGCTCTGGCAGGGCACCCTGCTGGAGGACGCCGAGGTCCGGCTCACCGACGAGCTACGGAAGGTGGTCGTCGAACTGGACTCCCGCGGCATCCTGCAGTCCGTGGCCAGCCGCAACGACCACGAACACGCCTGGGCCCGGCTGGAGGCCCTCGGAATCGCCGAATACTTCGTCCTGCCGGAGATCAACTGGGGCGCCAAATCGGGATCGGTGCGCAGGATCGCCGACCGGCTCGGGTTCGCGCTCACGACCGTCGCGTTCGTCGACGACCGGCCCGCCGAGCGCGCCGAAGTCGCCTTCCATCTGCCCGAGGTACGGTGCTATCCGGCCGAGCAGGCCCGCCGGCTGCCCGAGCTGCCGGAGTTCACCCCCGCGACCAGCACCGTCGACTCCCGGCGGCGCCGGCAGATGTACCAGGCGGGCTTCCGCCGGGAAGCGGAGCGCGCGGCGGCACCGGGATCCGACGAGCAGTTCCTGCGCTCCCTGGACCTGCGGATGCGTATCGGCCGGGCCACCGGCGACGAGCTGTCCCGGGTCGAGGAACTCACCCTGCGCACCAGCCAGATGAACGCGACCGGAGTGCACTACCCGGATGCGGAGCTGCGCCGCCTGATCGCCGACCCGGGACACGAGGTCCTCGTGGTCACCATGGCCGACCGGTTCGGGCCGCACGGTGCGGTCGGCGTACTGCTCCTGGAACGGCACCCGGGCCTCTGGCACCTCAAACTGCTCGCGACCTCCTGCCGTGTGATCGCCTACGGTGCGGGCTCGACCCTGCTGAACTGGCTGGCCGACACGGCCGCCCGGGCCGGGATCCACCTGGTGGCCGACTTCCGGGCCACCGACCGCAACCGGATGATGGAGATCGCCTACCACTTCTCGGGCTTCGAGGAGGAGCCGTGCCCGTGCGCCGCGCCCCTGCCGTCGGCGCCCGAAGGAATCCAGCGACTGCACCAGGCCCCCCGGACCCGCGAGATCTCCACCACCATGCGAGTGGACGCCCCTGACCTGGAGTCGCCGGAGCAGCGGGAGCGGGCACGGTGACCGGTCGTGGGCGCGTGCACCTCCCGCAGCCGGCCGTGTGCGGTCGGTCCTCAGCGCTTCCGGGCGAGCGTGATGCCGTCGGCCATGACCAACAGCGACAGGTCCACCCGCGGATCCCCGTGCAGCACCTCGTTGAGCGCCCTGACCGCGGCGGTCTCCGGGTCCGTTGCCGCCGGGTCGGCGACCCGGCCGAAGCAGAGGGTGTTGTCGACCACGATCAGACCGCCGGAGCGCACCAGCGCCAGCGACGCCTCGTAGTAGCCGACGTAGCCGGCCTTGTCCGCGTCGATGAACACCAGGTCGAAGCTGCCGGGCCCGCGTTCGGCCAGCAGCGTGTCCAGGACTCCGGCCGCCTCGCCGATCCGCAGGTCGATCAGTGAGTCCACCCCGGCCCGTTTCCAGAAGTCGGCGCCGACGGCCGGCCATCTGTCGTCGATGTCACAGGACACCAGCAGCCCGTCGGCCGGGAGCGCGCGGGCCATGCAGAGAGTGCTGTAGCCGGTGAAGGTACCGATCTCCAGCACCGCCGTGGCGTTGGTCAGCCCCACCAGCAGGGCCAGCAGCTGGCCCTCCTCCGCCATCACCTGCATGCTGGCCCCGGCCGGCAGCTCCGCTGTGGTCTCGCGTAACTCCCTGAGCAGTTCGTCGTCGCGCAGGGAGACGTCCCGTACGTAGGCGAGCAGGCCGGGGGTGGCTGACGTCTGGTAGGCCATGGCAGAGCAGTTCCTCTCGGAAGGGGCAGGTCGGTGGGATGTACTTCGCGGGGTGCCGCGCACTCACCCGGTGGGGGCCAGCGGGTGTTCGTACCGCGGTACGCCACTCTTCTGCGCCCGCTCGCCCGCATAGGCCTTCAGCAGCGCGTCCAGCCGGTATTCGCCCGCACTCGGCGGGCAGAGCAGATAGGCCTCGACCAGGGCGTCGAGGGCCTCCTCCGCTTCGGCTTCCGAACAGCCGAGCAGCTCCGCGATCTCGCCGCCGGAGAACGAGCGGGCCCCGCTCGCCCCCAGTGCAGTGAACACCTCGGCCGGATGAGGGCCGGTGGGCGCCGTCCGGCGGAGCCCGTTGTGGTCGGAGTCGAGCCCGGGACGGATCCCGAGGTCGCCGGTGCGCAGCTCGTCCAGGAGACGTGGCGCCCGGATGAGTCGGCGGGCGAAGTCCCCGATGCTCCGGTGCGGGCGCTCCAGGAGCCTGGTACCGGCGATCCTGATCGCCAGCGGAAGACCGGCGCAGACGGCCAGCACCGTCCGGGCGGCACGCGGTTCGGCGCCCGCCCTGGCCGGCCCGATGATGCTTCCCAGCAGCTCCAGCGACCCGCCGTCGTCCAGCGGGGGGAGCAGAAGGGGCTGCGCGCCCTCCAGATCGGCCAGCCGCCGCCGGCTGGTGATCAGCAGGCTGTTTCCCCCGCTGCCGGGTATCAGAGGCCGTATCTGTGCGGTGCTGTCCGCATTGTCGAGCACGATCAGCATGCGGCGGCCCGAGGTGAGCGAACGATAGAGGCTCTCCCGCTCGGAGTCCTCGCGCGGGATCTCGCCGCGCGGGACACCGAGGTCCGCCAGAAAGCGCAGCAGCACGGTGCGGGAGGGGAGGGGGCACGATCCGGTGCCGAGGTCGGCGTAGAGCTGGCCGTGCACCGAACGGTCGCGCAGGGTATGGGCCGCGTGCAGTGCCAGCACGCTCTTGCCGACGCCGCCGCGGCCGGTGACCACGGCGGTCGGCACCGAGCCCGCGGTCGGCGCGGAGGCGCCGAGGAAGCGTTCGAGCCGCGCCAGCGGAGCGGCGTGCGCCGACGGCAGCGGCGGTACCGAGGGAAGCTGGGCCGGGCTCGGCCGCCCGGGACCCTTCCAGGCCACGGCGGTCGCCGCCGTGGCGACCACCGCGGGCGCCGCGGCGAGCCTCGGCCCGGGCGGTGTGCGGGGCCGGTCGTGGGCCGAGAGAATATGCCGCTGGACTTCGCACAGGTCCGTGCTCGGTTCGGCGCCGAGCTGTTCGACGAGCAGTGCCCGGGTACGCCGGTAGAGGTCCAGGGCCTCCGACTGTCTTCCCGAGCGGAACAGCGCCAGCATCAGCTTGCCCACCAGGGCCTCGCGTAAGGGGTACTTTCTGACCAGCCGCCAGAGTTCCGGGACGAGTTCGGCGTGCCGCAGGAGGGCGAGTTCCGCGTCGAAGCGCAGCTCCATGGTCTGGAGCCGCAGCTCCTGGAGGTAGCGTCCTTCGACATCACGGAGCGTCCGGGACGGAATATCCGCCAGCGGCTCCTCCCGCCACAGGGCGAGAGCTTCGGCCAGTTCGGCCGACGAGCCCTCCAGATCCCCCCGCTCGGCCAGTTCCGCCGCGCGCCGGCGGTGTGCGGTGAACTGTCCCAGGTCGCTCTCGTGCTCCCCGAGTTCGAGGAGGTATCCCGGTGCCCGGGTGAGAATGCGGGCGGAGGCGTGCTCGCCCAGTGCCTGGCGCAGACGCATGACATAGGTGCGTACGGTCGCGGGGGCGCTCCGTGGCGCGGCGCCGTCCCAGACGTACTCCGCGATCCGGTCGACCGAGATTACCCGGTTGGCGTTGAACAGGAGCGCCGCCATCACCACGCGCTGCCGAGGAGCCGAGATATGCACCTCACACGCGTTCGACCGGATGGAAAGCGGGCCCAGGAGCAGGAATTTCACGGGAATCCTCATCGTCACACGACCTCTGGCCAACGATGCCTTCGAGCATCTTGGGCGGTGGTGCGCCGGTCAAGAGAATCTTGATAAATCTAGATATAACCCTAGAGTCGGGATGTTGTTCCCCTGCCGGATGTGCGCGTGCCGGCGATGCCGCCGAACCGCCGGCGCGATGGCCGGGGGTATCGCGAGCGGGGTACGGTGCCGCTTTGTTACTGCCGGGGAACTCTACTCGGCACCGGCCGGATTACCTATGGGCGGTCCGGCTGAAAAGTCCTCCGGGGTCGAAGTCCAGTCAATCCCGTGCGGACGTCCGGCGCCACGGCACAATCTCGCCATTCGCCACAGGAATAACGGTAGTTGCACTTCGCTCGCGTGCCCGGTTACGCGCCGGTGCGCCCTTGCTGACATTCCACGGTGCGTGGCACTCTGTCATATGCCGTGATGGCGAGGCTCCGCATGACCGCATTCGATACCTACCGATCGACCGCCGACGCGAAGGTATGTTCGATGCGATTGAGTCATGTGCTGCCGGTAACGTGCGGATTCCTGAAAGGAATGAACCCGGTCGACATGAATTCCGTCTCTGTGGGCAGCGATCTCTGGTGTCGGCGATTCCATCCGTTGCGGAGGGAGGTGCGCCGGCCGAGGGCTGGAGCGGGGTGCGACCACACTGCTGCGGAACCCCGTCGTGGGATGTTCCGTGCCGGTGGCTCCGTTCCGGGCGGTCGGTCGACCACTGCGTCCGCTGTGCCGCGCGACCGCTTAGCCTCCGTTCCGTGCGCCTGACGATGGCAGACGGCCCGAGATCACGAACGACCGTGAGGGGGTGTGGGGGGTTGATGCCGGTAGCCACCTCCGGGGAGGCCGGATCCGAGGTAGAGCTCCCGCGGCCCGGCGGTACCGACGATCCGGACGCCGCCGGTTCTGCCGGGCCCGACGATGCCGGTGGTTCCGGCGGCGTGGGCCTGAAACGGCTGACCGCCCTGGACGTCTGCATTCTCGAAGGCGTGGCGGTCGGTACCTCGACCGTCCAGCTGGCGGCTTCGCTCTATCTGAGCCGCCAGGGCATCGAGTACCGCATCGGTTTACTGCTGCGTCAGTTCCAGGTCGCGAACCGGACCGCACTGGTCTCCCGGGCGCACTCCCTCGGGGTACTGAGCGTCGGTACATGGCCGCCTCGCGTCCTCCCGCCATTCCTTGAGTAGTAAAAAGGAATGGGACGGTAAGTGCCGTGTCAGATCACGGAAAGCGCCTCCGAGTCCCCTCCCGTTGCGCCTGCGGTAGATCTTCTCACGCCGGAATATCGTATCGGTATCGTCTCGCGAGACGGCCCTGATTGCCGTCGAGGGTGGCAGAAAGAAGGCTTCTTCCCGCTGACATGGTGAGTTCCGCTGCACTACGGTTGGGCCCCACTGTCCCCCTTTCGGACATCAATTAACGGGAGCTGTCATGAGCTTGGGGTACCTTTTCGGCGGCGGTGTCGGGACCGAGCCTCACGGTCAGGAGCTCTATCGTGCCTATCCGGCGGTGCGCGACTGGTACGAGCAGGTCGCCGACTGGACCGGACTGACGGTCAGTCAAATTCTGGAGGACGACCTCCCCACCGCCCAGGAGGAGCGCCAGAGCGTCGGCACCGTCCGTGAGACGGCCCTCGCGATCGGCGTCCACGACGTCCTCGCGAGCTTCGAACTGCGTCCCGCTGCCATCGGCGGCCTCAGCCTCGGTGCGATGACCGCCAGCTGCCTGGCCGGTGCCGTGGGGCGCCGGCAGCTCTTCGAGCTGCTGGCCGGATCCCGCGATGTCCCCGAGCCGCCCCCCGGCACCCCGGAGCAGGGAATCGCCATCGCCTTCGGCGCCACGGGCGAAGATGCCCCCTCCCATCCCGGCGAGGGTGTCCCCGACATATATCTGGCCGGCGATTTCGGACCCACCACCGACGGCACCCAGCGCATCCTGATGCTGGCCGGACATGCCGAGGCACTGAACGGACTCGCTGCCGGGCTCCCGCCGGGAGCGGTGGTCCCGCTCCCCGGGCGCACCATCGCCGTCCATACCCCGCTGCGCAGGCCGTACCGCGACTTCATGGCCGGGCGCATCGACGCCATATCCTTCACGGACCCCGAAATCCCGCTGCTCTCCTGTCTGGAACGGAAGGTCCTGCGGTCCGCGGACGAGGTCAGAGATCTGTTCCAGCGGAACTCGACGGACCCGATCAGCCTGGTCGACGTCTACAGCGGAATGAAGGAACAGGGGGTACAACTCGGTCTGGTGATGGGCCCTTCCATCCCCGAGGGACTCCTTGCCTTCCCCTTCCCCGTGGTCCATATCGAGCAGCCCGAGCACATCGAGCAGGCCTTGACCACTGCCTACGACCTCGGTATCGACCTCACCGGCGCACCGGCGCTCTCATGACCGCCGCCACCACTCGTGCCGACCCGGACTCGCTGGTCGCGGAATGGCTGGACACCGACCTGGACGAGTGGACCCGAAGAGTCGTCCGGCGGCACTTCGATCCGGTGGCCGGGAGCCCCTACTGGCTGGAGCGGGCCCACCGGCTGGACTTCGACCCCCGCGATATCACCCGCTACGACCAGCTCGGAGCCTTCGGCCCGTTCCCCCTGGACCGGTTGCGCGAAGAGGACCCCTCGGACCTCGTCCCGCTCTCCGTGCCCCGGCCGCTCGCCGGGCGGGTCTGGGACACGGGCGGCACCACCGGCACGCCCTGCCGGGTCTTCTACACCCCCGACATGCTCCTGCACCGGGCGGTCTGGCGGCGATGGTCCTTCGTCCGGGAGGGTTTCGCACCGGGCCGGACCTGGCTGCAGGCCACACCGACCGGACCGCATCTCATCGGCAACGGAGTCTGGGAGGTATCGGAGTTCCACGCCGGCCAGGTGTACGCGGTCGATATGGACCCGCGATGGGTCAAGCGCCTCATCCGGACCGGACGGCTGGCCGAAGTCGGCGACTACACCAGCCATCTGGTGGAGCAGATCACCGACGTCCTCCGGCAGGGCAGGGTCCACTACCTCAATACCACCCCGGCCCTGTTCCAGGTCCTCCGGCAGCGCCATCCCGAACTGGTGGCCGCCCTCGACGGCGTACGCCTGAGCGGCACCCAGATCAGCGCCGATATGTACCGGACCTTCAGAAGCGCGCTGTCGGGCGGAATCTGTGGCCTGACCTACGGCAACACCTTCGGCAACGCGGCCTGTCTCGATGTGGAGCGGGACGCGGAGCTGATCAGCTACGTACCGAACTACCCGCAGATCACCATGGCCGTGGTGGACAAGACGGACCGGTCGACCCCGGTACCCCCGGGGACCGTGGGTCAGGTGCGGCTCACCGTGCTCCACGACGACCTCTTCCTCCCCAATATCCTGGAGCGCGACCAGGCGCTCTGCCACCGGACCGACCGATGGCCCGGCGACGGCGTGGCCAACGTCCGCCCTCTGCAGACGACCAGCTCGACCCCCGAAGGGCTGTACTGATCCGTACCGGCGAACGGCGGCGGACGGCGCGGCCATGGGTCAGGCGTCCCGGCGGAGCACCCCGGCCAGACCGGCCCGGACCGCGACGGCCACCCACAGGACCTGGACACCGAGCCCACCCCAGGGGCCGAGGGTGCCGGACGGGTTCTGCAGGAGTATCTGCTGGCCCGCGTGGTCGGGGAGGAATTCCAGGAAGCCGGTCTCGCCCGGACCCCCGAAGACGAACGACACCATGATGAGGAAAGGGATGAGAATCCCCATCACCAGCGGCCCGCTCCGCAGCAGGACCGTGAGGGCCGCGGCGAAAACGGTGGTCAGCGCGAGGTACAGGCCGCCGCCCACGATCGCCCGCGGCGCGCCCGGCGAAAGCACCCCCACCCCCTCGGCGCCGAGGAGGGACTGGGCGGTGAAGAAGCAGACGGCGCTGGTGGCCAGTCCCACCAGCAGCGCCGACACCCCGATGACGGTGAGTTTGGCCGTGTAGAGCACCCTTCGCCGGGGCACCGCTGCGAGCGACAAGCCGATGCCTCTCGTGCGGTACTCCGCCGCGACCGCCATCGCCCCGAAGCAGATCGCCGCGATCTGTCCCATGGCGAGACCCGCGAACGATGCGTACAGGGGATCGAAATCGTCCCCGGTGCGTACCTCCTCGGTCATGGTCGCGTTGGCGAGGACCGTGAAACCGACCGTCGCCACGAAGACCAGGGCCAGGGCCGCGCAGAGGGACCGAACCGTGGTGATCTTCAGCCACTCGGAGCGCAGGGCCGCGGCGAAGACCGCGGTGGAAGCGGGCCCGGCCCCGGGCGGGCCGGCGGGCAGCGGCGGTGCGGCCCGTCCGGCGGCCGGCGGTCCGGTCGCCGGGGAAGAAGGGCAACCGATGGGGGAGCTGGTCATGGTCGTGCCTCCGGGATTCGGGTCGGTCGTGCCGCGGCGGTGAATTCGGCCTCACCGGCGGTCAGGGCGAGGTATGCGTCCTCCAGAGACGGCTCCTCCGCGGCGAGTTCGAGCACGCTCAGGCCCTCCCGGGCGGCGATCGGGCCGATGTCGGCGAGCCCCGCGCCCTCGACGGTCCACCGTCCGTCGTCGCTGACGGAGAAGGAGTGTCCCTCCGCGGTCAGGACCGCCCGCATCCGCTCGCCGTCCGTGGTCCGCAGCCGTACCCTCGGGACCGTCCAGGTGGAAACGAACTCTTCGAGCGGGGTGTCGGCGAGGACTCTGCCTTTCCCGAGCACCACCAGATGATCGGCGAAGGCGCTGGTCTCGCCCATCAGATGGCTGGAGACCAGCACCGTCCTGCCTTCCCCCGCCAGGCTCCGCAGCAGTGCGCGGATCCAGGTGATCCCTTCCGGGTCCAGGCCGTTCGACGGCTCGTCCAGGAGCAGCACGCCCGGATCACCGAGCAGAGCCGCGGCGATCCCGAGGCGCTGGCGCATACCGAGGGAGTACGTTCCGATCCGGCGGTCGGCGGCACTTGCGATGCCCGTCTGCTCCAGGACCTCCTCCACCCGGCGGGCCGGGATCCGCCCGGCCGCGGCGAGCACTCTCAAATGCCCCTGGGCGGTGCGCGAACCGAGCGCTGCCTGCGGGTCGAGCAGCGCGCCGACCGTGCGCAGCGGGTCGGCCAGCGAGCTGTAGGCACGGCCGCCGATGGTGCAGGTGCCCGAGGTCGGCCGGTCCAGGCCGACCATCAGGCGCATGGCGGTGGATTTGCCCGCTCCGTTCGGTCCGAGGAATCCGGTCACCCGGCCGGGGCGTACGCTGAACGTCACCCCGTCCAGGGCCCGGATCGCCCCGTACTCCTTCGTCACTCCGACGACATCAACACTGGTCATGGCTGCAAGCCTGGTCGAGGCGGGCCCGTGGGACATCCCCGGCCGGAGGGATTCGTCTCCCACTGCCGGGTGTACCGGTTTCCCCCGTGCGGGGGAGCCGCCCGGGGCCGCGCGCTGGCACGATGAGTGGATGCCCAGTCTGTTCCGACCCCTGATCCGCTCTGTCACCTACACCCGTGTGCTCCACGTCCTCATCGGGACGATTCCCTTCGGGATGTGGATGTTCGTCATGGACGAGCATCTGTATGTGCCGTTCGCGCTGATGGCGCTCGCGGGACTCGTGCCGGCGGCGCGACTGGCCGAGGGACTCCAGGCCCGGCTGCTGCTGACCCGGTACGGCTACCGGGACCCGGCCTCCGGCATCACCGTCGCGCCCTCGCGGACCTGGGCCGACCGGGGGCGGACGGTGGTCTGGCTGGAAGCCCGGATGGTCCTCGGACTGCTGACGGGCTATCTGACCGTCAATCTGCTGGGGCTCGCCGTCGACCTCGTCCGCGGCACCGTCGGCGGGCCGGGCCGGATATCCCTCATCGGCCTGCCCGGCGGCTCCGGTTGGCCGGAGGTGCTCGCCCTGCTGCCCATCGCCCTGGTGGCCGTCTGCTGGGTGGGGATCGGCGCACTGGCCGCGCTCCTCGGCCGACGGCTCCTCGGTCCGTCCGCCCAGGAGCGGCTGACCGCCCTGGAGGAGCGCACCGAACAACTGCTGGAGCGCAACCGCATCGCCCGCGAACTGCACGATTCGATCGGGCACGCGCTGACGGTCGCGGTGGTGCAGGCCAGTGCGGCCAGGGCGGCGGGCAGCCCGGAGTTCACCGAGCGGGCGCTGACCGCCATCGAAGAGACCGGTCGGGCCGCACTGGAGGACCTGGAACGGGTGCTCCGCGTCCTGCGGGAGTCGGGGACACCTCCGGGACCGCGCCCTTCCCTCGCCGACACCAGCCGGCTGCTGGAGTCCGCGCGGGCTTCGGGAGCGGAGGTCGACATGGAGGTGACCGGGCCCGTGGGACAGGTGCCGGGGCCGGTGTCCCGGGAGGGATACCGGATTCTCCAGGAGGCGCTGACCAATGTGCTGCGCCACGCGGGACCCGTTCCGACCCGGGTGCGGATCGCCGTGACCGGCGAAAAGCTGGAACTGGAGGTGGCCAGCCCGCTCCGGGAGCCTGCCCGGCCCGGACGGGGCAGCGGTCTGCGCGGGATCCGCGAGCGGGCGGCACTGCTGGGCGGGGTGGCCGTCACCGGCCCGCGGGACGGCGAGTGGCAGGTCAGAGTGGGGCTGCCGTTGAGCGGGCCCGTGTGAACACCGTAGCGCCGCTCTCTCCGAATGAGCCGCGGCCGCCGCAAGCGGGCACCGCTCCGGGCCGGTACCCGCCGAACGGCTGCCCGGCGGAGTCCACAGGAGACGGGGCGGACCGTGGTGGGCGGACGCCCGGCGGGCTTGCGGCCGCCCCCTCCGGCACCGGCCGCCCTTACGCTGATCCCGTGCCGATCTCCGTACTCCTCGTCGACGACGAACCCTTGGTGCGCGCCGGTCTGCGCGCGGTCCTGGAGGCCCAGCCCGATATCGAGGTCGCGGGCGAAGCCGCCGACGGCGCCGCCGTGGTCCCACTGGTACGCCGGCTCCGCCCCGATGTGGTGGCGATGGATGTGCGGATGCCCCTTCTCGACGGCATCGAAGCGACCCGTGCCGTACTGCGCTCCGTCGAGGCGCCCCCGAAGATCCTGGTCATCACCACCTTCGAGAACGACGAGTACGTCTATGAGGCCCTGCGCGCGGGCGCCGACGGCTTCCTCCTCAAACGCGCCCGGCCCGTGGAGATCGTGCACGCGGTGCGGCTGATCGCGGAGGGCGATTCGCTGCTCTTCCCCGCCGCCGTACGCGCACTGGCGGCCGAGTACGGCGGCGGCGCGGCCCGCGCGGCCATGGAGCGCGCCGGGCTGACGGAGCGTGAGGAGGCGGTGCTGCGGCTGATGGCGCGCGGCCTGACCAACGCGGAGATCGCGGCACAGCTCATCCTCGGCACCGAGACGGTGAAGACCTATGTGAGCGCGGTGCTCGCGAAACTCGGTGTGAGAGACCGCACCCAGGCCGTGATCGCCGCCTACGAGTCGGGCTTCGTGGCACCCGCCTGACCGTGCTGCCGCCTCCGCCGAGGCGCTCCCGACCGTATGTCGGTGGCGGCTGCTTGGATGGGGAACTCCCGTGCCCGCGGAACCTGTACGAGCCCACAGGGGCCCTCACCGGTACCCGGCCGGGAACCCTTCACACGTCGTCGGCCCAAGGGGGAACCCGATGTCCCTGCACGAAATCGAGGACCTGGTCGCCGACTCGGTTCGGGTCCTCGACGGTCACACCGCGCCGGACGACCCGGGTGTCCGGGACCGGTTCACCGCGCTGTACGGCTTCCAGGCCGGATACGACTGCTCGTTCACGCACTTCCGCGTGATGGACATCCTGCTGCGACGCCGGTACACGTACCGCTTCCCGGTCGACCGGCATCCCGACTACGCCGAGCGGCACGCGTACTTCGACGCACTGGCCGAGTTCATGGGCCTGCGGACCTTCGACGAGGAGGCACCCGGCTTCGAGGGCTACGACTCCTGGCTGGAGGACGGTTACGTCGACCCGCCGTTCCTCTACTGCGACGCCGGTACCGCCTTGTGGCGGCGCATGGCCGCCGCCGGTGAACTTCTCGGTCCCGACGCCGAACCACCACGGCGCGTCCGGCTGATCGACGTGGTCCGTGAGATCGCCGTCGCCGCCGAGCAGGAGGGGGACCGTGAACTGATCGGCACGTGGTACGCGTTCGGCTGCGAAACCCTGCTCGGCGGTCCCGCGGGCTGCCCCTTCGACGTCGACGAACTCGCCGAGATGCCTGCCGTACGGGACCTGCGCGACGTGGTCCGCCGTACCGGGGCGTCGGCCGCCGCGGAACGGATGTCCCACGCGGTTCCTGTGGAGTTCACCGATCGCCAGGACCTCGCAGCCTGGTGGTGGGAGCTCTGACAACCGGCCCCGGACCCCGACCCCGACCCCGACCCCGACCCCGGACCCCGACCCCGACCCCGACCCCGGACCCCGACCCCGACCCCGGACCCCGACCCCGACCAGCGTTGCGGTGTCTGCTCCCCGTCAGTGGGAGCCGCTCCAGGGGGCGGGCACAAAGGTCCAGGTGACCTCGGCGGGGCCGGGGCCCGAGTTGCGCCAGGTGTGGGGCTCCCGGCCGGAGAAGGTCAGCGTGTCCCCGGCGGCGAGCGACTCGGTGCGGTCCGTGAAGCGGACGGAGACTTCACCGCTGACCACGTGCAGCACCTCCACCTCGCAGTTGATCGTGTACAGCTCGTCGCCCCCGTGCGCGCCGGGCTCCAGCAGCGACCGCAGCACCTGGACCTTCGACTGAGCACGGGGAGTGACCAACCGGTCCTCGACGCCGTGGCCGCCCATGTTGAGTCGCGGGGCCGTGTCGAGCCGGATCACCTCGGTCTCGGCCCCCTCGAAGAGCGAACCCACCGGCAGTGACAGCACCTGGCAGAGGGTGACCAGGGACGTGACGCTCGGCGAGGTCTCGTCACGCTCGACCCGGCTGAGGAATCCCCTGGTCAGACCAGTGGCAGCGGCGACCTGCTCGATGGTGAGGCCCTGAGCCTTGCGGCAGGCCCGCAACCGCGCCCCGACCCGGACCGGATCGGCGGACGGCGTCGGGTGCAGCGCTTTCATCGAAGTCCTCGCGTCGCTCGTTCGGCTTCCGGACCACCCTTGACAAGGTGGTGACTCAGGGCAAACACTACCCGGAATGAAAGTTGCCTAATAAGCATTCTTTGTTGTGTATAGGTAACTTCCCTTCTGGTTACAGATCCGAGGTTCCGATGAACGCCGTCGAACCCCCCGGGCCCCCGGTCGGCCCCCCGGACGCGAGTCTGAGCCCGCGCTACGCGGGAATCGCGACCTTCGCCCGACTGCCCCGCCTGGACGACGTTCCGCGCGCCGACATCGCCGTCGTCGGTGTCCCCTTCGACAGCGGGGTCAGCTACCGGCCTGGCGCCCGCTTCGGGCCCGCGCACATCCGTGAGGCGTCCCGGCTGCTCCGCCCGTACAACCCGGCGCAGGACGTGGAGCCCTTCGCCGCCCAGCAGATCGCCGACGCGGGCGATATCTCCGCCAACCCGTTCAACCTCGACGAAGCGGTCGCCCAGATCCAGGCTGCCGCCGAAGAGCTGACCGCGGACGGCACCCGGCTCCTCACCTTCGGCGGCGACCACACCATCGCCCTACCGCTGCTGCGCGCCGTCGCGAAGCGGCACGGCCCGGTCGCCGTGCTCCACTTCGACGCCCACCTCGACACCTGGGACACCTACTTCGGTGCCCCGGTCACACACGGCACCCCCTTCCGCCGCGCCTCCGAAGAGGGCCTCATCGACCTCACGGCCGGTCTGCACGTGGGCACCAGGGGCCCGCTCTACTCCCGCCAGGACCTGCGGGACGACGAACGCCTCGGATTCGCCGTGATCTCCAGCCCCGAGATAGAGACCGAGGGCCTGCCCCGGGCGATCGAACGCATGCTCGCCCGCCTGGGTGACCGCCCCGTGTACCTCTCCATCGACATCGACGTCCTCGACCCGGCTCACGCCCCCGGCACCGGGACCCCCGAGGCGGGCGGGATGACCAGCCGCGAACTGCTCGCGATGATCCGCGCCCTTCGCGGAACGAACCTGGTGGGCGCCGATGTGGTCGAGGTGGCCCCCGCCTACGACCACGCCCAGCTCACCGCCGTCGCCGCCGCCCACACGGCGTACGAAATCCTCTCGGCGATGACCCCGGACCACCTCCCCCGCCGGACGACCGGTCCGGCGACCGCCCCCGGCGAAGTCCCCGAGACCGACCCCCGGACCGCCCCCGGGACCGA
This sequence comes from Streptomyces tsukubensis, assembly GCF_003932715.1. Lineage (NCBI taxonomy): Bacteria > Bacillati > Actinomycetota > Actinomycetes > Kitasatosporales > Streptomycetaceae > Streptomyces > Streptomyces tsukubensis. The sequence goes on from NZ_CP020700.1 coordinate 7,601,180, forward strand.
CCCCGCGAACGACCTCAAGAACGACCCCACGAACGGCAGGGGAATGCGATGACCTCCTCGGACACCGCGACTCAGCGCGAATCTGCGATCGAACAGCATTCGATCGACTATGTGCCCTCCTCGGAACGGCACGGCAAGGTGTGGCACCAGGGACCGTTCTGGTTCACCGGCAACTTCGTCCTGCCGACGATGGTCGCCGGGTTCGTCGGCGCCTCCATGGGACTGAGCGTCTGGTACAGCGTGCTGGCCATCGTGCTCGGCGTCGGAGCCGGCACCTTCTTCATGGCCTTCCACGCCAACCAGGGCCCCCGGATGGGCCTGCCCCAGATGATCCAGTCCCGGGCACAGTTCGGCAGCCGCGGCTCCACGGTGCCCTTCGCCGCGACCGTCTTCGTCTACGTGGGCTTCCTGGTCTTCGACACGGTCCTCGCCAAGCAGGGCCTGGGACTGCTGCTGCCGGGCGGAGAACTGTTCTGGTACCCGGTCCTGATCGCGCTCTCCATTGTCATCGCGGTCGTCGGCCACGACCTGCTCCACTTCGTCCAGCGCTGGCTGACCTACCTCCTGGTCGTCGTCTTCGCCGTGCTCACCGTGGTCGCCATCGTCCACTTCGGCTCCAACCCCACCCCCGCCGATGTGCCCGCGGCCACCGCCGGCTGGGACCTGACGGCTTTCCTCGTCCAGTTCTCCCTGGCCGCCGGATACAACATCAGCTACTCGGTCTACGTCTCCGACTACACTCGCTACCTCCCGGCGAAGGTGCCCGCGCGGAAACTGATCACCGCGGTGTACGCGGGTGCCGCGTTCTCCGCCGTCTGGCTGATGTCCCTGGGCGCGATCCTCGCGAGCTATCTGCCGGACCCCGATCCGATCACCGCCCTGCGCGAGGTCGGCGACCTGCTCTTCCCCGGCTTCGGTCTGATCGTCGTCATGACCTCGGTGCTCGCCCTGATCTCCATCATGGGGGTCAACGCGTACGGTGCGATGCTCACCGGCGCCAGCGCCCTCGACGGCTTCCGCAAGGTGCGCCCCACCGTACGGCTGCGCGTCGTCGGCCTGATCGCGGTCGGCCTGCTGTCCCTGGTGGTGGCCCTGCTCATCCCGGACGACTACATCGGCAGCTTCAACAACTTCGTGCTGATGATGCTCTACTTCCTCGTCCCGTGGACCGCGGTCAACCTGGTCGACTTCTACTTCGTCCGCCGCGGGAAGTACGCCATTGCCGAGATCCTCAAGCCGGACGGTATCTACGGCCGCTGGGCCTGGCGGGGCGTCACCGCCTACGTCATCGGGTTCGCCTCGATGATCCCCTTCTTCTCGACGAGCTTCTACGTCGGCCCCGTCGCGGACGCCCTCGGCGGCGCGGACTTCTCGTTCGCCGTCGGACTCCTCGTCTCCGGCGTGCTCTACCTGCTGTTCTCCCGGAACCTGGACCATGAGGCGGAAGCCGCCGCCCGCGCGGCGAGCGAAGCCGAACTGGAGGGCGCGGCCGCAAGGGAGGAATCCGTACGATGAACCCGCAGCCACCCCGCCCGGACACCGGACGGAGCACCGAGGTCACCGTCGCCGTCTGCCAGATCGCCCCACGGGTCGGCGACACCGAAGGCAACCGGGCGCGGATCCGCACGGCGGTCGAGACGGCGGCCGAGCGCGGCGCACAGGTCGTGGTCCTGCCCGAGCTGGCCGCCACCGGCTATGTCTTCACCGGTGCCGAAGAGCTGCGGAGCGTCGCGGAGCCGCCGGACGGCGACACCATCAGGGACTGGGAGGCGCTCGCCGCCCGCCACGGCCTGGTCGTCGTCGGCGGCTTCGCGGAGCGCGGCGAGAACGGCCGGGTGTACAACGCGGCGGCCCTCGTCGACCCGGCCGGGCTGCGCGCCGTCTACCGCAAGGCCCATCTCTGGAACGGCGAGAAGGTCTGGGGCTTCACCCCCGGGGACGGAAGCCCGCCGGTCGTCGACACCCCGTACGGCCGTATCGGGTTCATGGTCTGCTACGACCTGGAGTTCCCCGAGTGGGTACGGCTCGCCGCCCTGGACGGAGCCGAACTGCTCTGCGGTCCCGTCAACTGGCCGCTGTACCCCCGTCCGGAGGGTGAGCGCCCGACCGAGATCGTCCGCGTCCAGGCCGGCGCCTCCGTCAACCGCATGTTCATCGCGGTCGCCGACCGGACCGGCACCGAACGGGGGCAGGACTGGCTCGGCGGCAGTGTGATCGTCGACGCCGACGGCTATCCGCTGACCGCGCCGAGCCTCGGCGAAGAGGCGATCCACACCGCGACCTTCGATCTCGCCGACGCCAGGAACAAGGCCATCAGCGAGAACAACGACGTCCACGCGGACCGGCGCCCCGCGCTGTACACCCGCCCGCGCCCCGGAGAGGAGCGGTCATGACCACCACCGTGGCCATCGTCCAGCAGCCGCCCGCCCTGCTGGACCTGGACGAGTCCCTGCGCCGCGCCGTCGCGCACATCACCGAGGCCGCGCGGTCGGGCGCCGACCTCGTCGTCTTTCCCGAAACCTGGCTGACCTGCTACCCGGCCTGGGTGTTCGGACTCGCGGGCTGGCGGGACGCAGAGGCCAGGCGCTGGCACGCCCGGCTGCTGGAGCAGAGCCCCGTACTGGACCCGGGCGGCGACGACGCCCTCGCCCCGGTCCGGGCCGCGGCCCGGGAGCACGGGGTGACCGTCGTACTCGGCCTCAACGAGCGGGCCGCACCCGCCTCCGGATCGCTCTACAACTCGCTGCTGACCATCGGCCCGGACGGCGGCACCCTCAATGTGCACCGCAAGCTGACGCCCACCCACACCGAACGGATCGTCTGGGCCGCCGGGGACGGTGCGGGGCTGCGCGTCGTCGAGACCCCGGCCGGCCGGGTGGGTTCGCTGGTCTGCTGGGAGCATTTCCACCCCCTCGCCCGGCATGCGCTGCACGCACAGCACGAGGAGATCCACGTCGCCGCCTGGCCCGATATGCCGGAGAGCCATGCGATCGCCGCGAGGTCGTACGCCCTGGAGGGACGCTGCTTCGTGGTCTCGGCGGGCCTGCTGCTCTCCACCGACGACGTCCCCGACGACCTGCTGGCCGCCTACCGGGCCGGAGTGGGCCCCGACGCCCCCGAGGACGGCCTCCTCTTCACCGGCGGCTCCGGTGTCGTGGGCCCCGACGGCACGTGGATCGTGGAGCCCCGGTACGGGGAGGCCGGCATCATCACGGCCACGCTGGACCGCGGCCGGCGCTACGAGGAAGCGCTGGACCTGGACGTCGCGGGCCACTACGGGCGCCCGGACGTCTTCACCCTGTCCGTGGACCGGACACGGCGCGACAGCGGGGTCCACTTCACGGACTGACCGCCAGGCGGACGCACCGTACGCACGCAGGCCCCGGCCGTCCCGGTGACGACCGGGGCCGGCGGGCGCACGCGGGCTCACACCAGGGGTTCGAACGCGGGCAGGGTGAGGGCCGAATGCGCCGGACGCCCCTCCGCCGGGGGCCGGGCAACGAGATGGCGCAGCATGTCGTTGCGTTCCTCCAGGGCCCGGGCGGTGGTGGGGAAGAGTGTGGCACTGCCCGCGCCGACCAGCTCCTGGTTCACGGTCACGAACCCACGCGTGTCGTGCTCGTAGGCAGCGAAGCCCGCGGCGTGGTCCCGGCCGGCCAGGGAAGCGGCGAGCATGTACGCGCCGACGAGCGCGAGGCTCGACCCTTGTCCCGTGAGGAACGAGGGCGCGTACGCGGCGTCGCCCACCAGCGCGACCCTGCCGCTGGACCAGCGGGGCACACGGATCTGGCCGACCCCGTCGAAGAACAGGTCGTCCGCCTCGTCCATGGCTGCGAGCATGCCAGGGACCTGCCAGCCCGCGTCGGCGAAGACCGCGGCGACCAGGCTCCGCTCGGCCCCGGGATTCCGGAAGGCGTCGACCGGCGGTTCCGGATGGGCGAAGTTCAGGAGGGCGTGCACCTCGTCGTCGTCCCCCACCGCGTACAGCGCCGCCGCCAGACCCGGGGCGTTCCACATCACGGCCTCGCGGGAGAGCCCGAAGGTGTTGCGCATGGTGAATCCGGCGAAGCAGTAGCCGAGATACCGGTGGAACTGCTCCTCGGGGCCGAACAGGAGCTTGCGCGTCCGCGAGTGCAGACCGTCGGCACCGAACACCATGCCGAAGGTACGGCTCCCGCCCCCGCGGAAGGTGATATCGACTCCGTCACCCGACTGGTCGAGGGTGTCGACGGATTCGTTGAACAGGAACTCCACGTCGTCGCGGACCGCCGCGTGGAGAGCGCCCGTCAGATCTCCACGCCGCACCTCCAGGTCCCGCCCCGCGACCCCTCCCGTGACGGCGTACGGGTCGACCGAGGCCACCTCGCTGCCGTCCCCTTCGAGAAATGCCAGCCGGCGCAGGTCGATATGGGCGTCGCGCAGCCGCGGCAGGATCCCCGTCCTCCGGACGACTTCGAGTGCGGTGCCGCGTACGTCGACGGGGTAGCCACCGCCACGGAGTGCGCCCGCCTTCTCCACCACCGTGACCGCGTATCCGTAGCGGTTCAGCCAGAACGCGAGTGCGGTCCCCGCGACGCCGGCCCCGGATATCAGGACCGTACGCCTCGGTGTACTACGGGCACCCTTCGACAGACCGGTGCGGGTCATTCTTCGACTCCTTTGCTCAGGGTACGGGCGACCAGCAGGGACAGTGCGGTGACGGCTCCGGCCACGACGAAGCCGGTGACGAAGGCCGATTCGGCCGGGACATCCGACCCGGAAGGGGTACCGGCGGTGAGGATCGCACCACTGATCTGGACCCCGACGGCGAAGCCGATCACGCGGGTCACCAGGACCAGGCCGGTGGCAATGCCGGTGTCACCCGGATCGACGGCCGTTGCGGTGCCGGTCACCAGAGCCGTCACGCACAGGCCGTTGGCGAGCGCGATCATCGCCTTGCCGACGACGAGGTGCCAGACCTCGCTGTGCGCGGCCGCCAGAGCGAACAAGGCGGCGGTCATGACGGCGCCCCCCGTACAGACCACGGCACGCGCGCCGAAACGCCGCGCGCCGATCCCGCTCAACGGCCCGGCCAGCGAGGCGACCACGGCGCCCGGCAGCAGGAAGAAGCCGATCTCGGTGGCACCGGCTCCGAATCCGTAGTCGTCGGCGGATACCGCGAACAGCTGCGGGACGAGATGGACCGCCACCGCGGTACCGGCGCATATCACGAACGTCAGCACACACGACTTCCACACCGCGGGCCGTGCCAGCAGGCCCAGATCGACCATCGGCGAGGCCGCGCGGCGCTCAACGGCCGTCCAGCCGGTCACGAGCGCGGCCAGAACCACGACGAGGGCGAGGAGCATGAGTGGCTGCGAGCCGATGATGTCCGGTGCCAGCGCGAGGGCGAGCATGAGCGTCACCAGCGCCGCGCTCAGAAGAAGCAGGCCGGGCCAGTCGACCCCGGCGTCGTCCGGCCGACCCGGCGGATCGTCCGGCATGAGCCTGTTCACCAGCAGGGTGGCCCCGATCACCGCGATCGTGGGCAGCGCGAACATCCAGTGCCGGGACAGCCCTTCCGCCACGGGCCCGGCCGACAGCGTCCCCGCCATCCCGCCGCCCACGAACAACCCGCTGACCACCCCGATGGCCACCTTCGACTCCGCTGCGGGGAGGTGCTTGCGCACCAGGATGAACGACAGGGGCAGCGCGCCCACCATCGCCCCCTGCAGTACCTGACCCAGCAGCAGCACCTGAAGGTTCGGTGCCAGGGCCGACACCAGACCACCTGCACAGACCACCGTCATCAGCCGGATGAGGATCCGTTTTCCGCCGTAGCGGTCGCCCAGCCTGCCTGCGATCGGGGTGACGAGTGCTCCGGTGACGAGGAGCACGATGCTGAGTAACGCCCCTTCGGCGGGGCTCATGTCCAGCTCGCGCTGCAGGAGGGGGAGTGTCGGCGTCACCACTGACTCCAGGGCTCCGGTGGCGACGGCCAGCATGCTCAGAGCCCCGACGGCGGTCTTCCCGATACGGATCGGGGGTGCCGGAACGGTGGTCATGGAAGTCCTTTCCGTCATGGCCGGGAGGGTCAAGGGGGCCGCCCCCTCGGGTGGCGCTGCCCGCCCGGCATCGCCCCCGACCCGAAACTACACTACACCGTGCAGTGTAGAAAGGTTAGGATGCGATCATGCCGACCACGAAGACCCTGCGCGAGGGATCCACGCCGAAGCGGGCCGCGATCCTCGCGGCGGCCCGGGAACTGTTCCTCTCCGACGGCTTCGACCGATCCAGCGTCGATGCGGTCGCCGGCCGCGCCGGAGTGTCCAAACGGACGGTGTACGACTACTTCGGCGACAAGCAGACCCTGCTGCAAGCGGTCGTCGACTCCATCGGCCGGTCGCTGATCGCCACGATCGGACGCACCCTCGACGAAACGCTCACCGACGTCACCGAGTTCACCGAGCTGGAGGACGCCCTGGTGGCGTTCTCGATGACGATCGCGACCGACATGCTCGGCTCGGGGGAGTACGCGACGCTGCAGCGACTGGTCCGGACGGAGTCGGGTCATCTGCCGCACCGGGGCTACAACTCGATGGCAGACACCCCCGACGAGGCGATCGCCGAGCGGTTCGCCGCCTTCGCCGCGGCCGGACTGCTCGAAGTCCCCGACCCCCGTCTCGCGGCCGACCAGTTCATCGCGCTGACGTTCGGCGTCGCGCTGGACAGGCTTGGTTCCGCGAACGCCACGGAGGACGCCCGGGTCCGGCCGCTCGTCGTCGAAGGAGTGCGGACCTTCCTCAGGGCGTATCGAACGGGGCAGCGCTGAGGCACGGTGCATGGGCGCTCCGTCGGGCCATGCGGCGAAAAGCTGTGGGCCCAGCTACCAAGAATTACGACGAGTGGTCGGGGCGCAATTCCCGAGAGTGGACGGACCGGACTGCGGGATCCGGGGGCGGGCGGTGTGCGCTGCGTGCGCTCTCGATGTCGGCGAGGTTGGTCTTGCTCGCAACTATCTGTCGTATCCGTTTCGGACAGATTGAAAAGTAAGGCTGAGGGCAGGGCCTGCGGCAAACTGCTGAGGAGGGCCCGGTAGCTACCGGGTTTTTCGCACCGCTGTGTATTTCAGGCGGTGCGAAAAACCCGGTAGCAGAGAGGGACGGATGGGCCAGCCGAGAGCTTGGCTCAGGTGATTAAACCGCAGGTCAGGCCGCACAGAATTAATTATGCAGGATTTTTGGATCGTTGTGCCATGCCTGGCCGTACAGGTTGGAAGTGATGGCTGGCGTGGAGGCCTACGAGTCTATCCGGCGTTGGTAAGGGGAAAATTAGCCGGAACTCGGCAATGTGATCGCATGCCGTGCTCTATAACTGGTCCAGTTGCCAAGGATCTCATGCTTCACCTGGGTGTACACGGAAGGCACTGATGCGGACCAGCTTCTTGCCGACGCGATTTATGGCGCTAGTGCACTGCCTCGTTATTCCGCTGACTATGTGCGCACTCCATCGCGGATATCAGACCGCCACCTCACGAACCTGCCTCAACTATGTGTCGCGCTTTGTTGAAGTACCGAAGGCTGCCGGCGTCCCCGGCGCCTGCTGCCCCGGTCCCGACAGAGCCCCGCAGATGCGGGGAGCATGTGCCTCTTTGAGAGCGGGCCCGCCTGAGCAGTGGACCATCCCTGCGGATGCTGGGAAGCCCGGGACGGGCGTGGCTGTCTGAGCCCGAAACCAGGTTGACGGTTGATGGCCTTGATCTACTGGGTCCCGTGCCTGATGAAGGTTTCTGTCGGGCGAGAGGCAGTTCGGATGCTACCCGAGGTCGGTCGGCACGCCCTCGGTGACCGCTGATGCCGGCCGTCGAACTGTGACCGGCGAACACGGCTGGGTTGCTCTACCCCCGTCGCGTCACACGTCGATGTCTGAGAACCCCGGCCAGGACGGGGCGCCACGATGAGGACGGCCCCGTGTGTGTCGCAGCAAAGCGTCCACCAGGGCTCGACCGACCAGCCTTCCAAGGAGCTGATCTGCCGCATGTATGACCCTGCCTTCCGCCTGCTGGTCGACCCAGTGCCCTTACCGCAAGGCGGCTCCCGGCGTTCCCGGGGGAGCCTGGCGAACCTGGTGTTGAGGGGGCGGTTGTGGTGACGGTGGAGAGCCTTCTTGTCCCGCTTCCTCCACCGCTCATTGCGTTCTGTCGTGTGTGTGGTCGTGTGACGACGGCGCCGGTGGAGGTCGGGTACGTAGAGCGTGCCAGCGGACCTGGGTTGGTGATGTACGTCTGCCCTGAACACGCCACCACGCTCACGCCTGGGCCTGTGCCGGGCGAGTTGAGCCGGGGCGGAGGTTCCGATGACTGATGTGTCCTCCCTCTCGTGGTTCCGGGGACGGGTTGTGCCGTGGGTGACGCCGTGGTCCGGCGCGCCGGTCCTGGCCGAGCCGGTTGTGGTCGCTCCTGGTGGGGGTGGTATCGGATACGAGGATGAAGGTGTCCAGGACCGGACGCCCGACGGGGTGTTGGTCGCCCGTGGCCGGGGGATTTGCCCTGTGGGTGGCGGCGGTCGGCCGTTGTACGACCAGCTGGACTCGCGCCGCCAGCGCCGCGCCACGGACCGGCTGCTGTGCCAGGTCTGCGGTCGGAAGCCTCCGCACTCCCCGAGCGGGCCGCTCTGGCTGGTAGCCGGCGCAGAGCCGCTCGAAGGGGCGCTGACCATCACGCCACCTGTGTGCCCTGCGCCCTGCGCGGTCTTGGCGGTGAAGCAGTGCCCGGAGCTTGGACGTGGTTACACGGCCGTCCGGGTGCGGTACCCGCGTCCGTGGGGTCACCAGGGTGTCCTGTACGTACCCGACACCAGTCATGCACGCAGGGTTCGGCCGACTGATGAGTCGGTTCAGTTGCCGTACGGGAATCCGTATCTGCCGTGGCTGCTGGCTGATCGGTCCGTCACTCGACTGATGGGGTGCACTCCCGCCGATCTCACCGAGGGTGCCCGGTGACCTCGTACCCCGAGATTAACGCGAACCGCCTCATATGGTTCAAGATTGACTTTTCGGTTGTCTATGAGATCGTCGTGCAGGCGGAATGGGTGCGGCCGGGGCGAGGCTGACACGGGTGGCGGTGCGGGTGCGTCAGTTGCGCGCGCTCCTCGGAGGATTGAGCCGTACGGCGATCACCGGCGGCCGGTTCTGCGGCGAATCCCCGGTTCCGGACAAGCTGTCGCTCCCGACGTCCGCTCCCCCCGGCCGTCAGCCGAACGGCACTCGTCGACGAGGGGAATCATGAGCACAACAAGCCGGAAGCGTCTGTGGGCCGGGGGGCTCTCCGTCGCGGCGGCCGTAGCCCTGGCGGCCGGGCTCGTGGCCGCCGTGCCCGGGGCGGAGCGCTCGCCGGGCGGGTTCACGGCGCCGGACATCAGTCTGGTGGTGGCATCGCCCGAGGTCACCCTTCAGCAGTGGGAGGACGCGGACGGTCGGAGATATGTCGACCTGGGTGGTCTGGGGGCCTACGTCGGAGTCGAGGGCGGGCCACTGGAGCTGAGGGCGACCCGCGCCCTCGGGGCGGAGCAGGTCCGGGTTCAGCAGTTCGTCCACGACGGTGTGAGGGTCATCAGGAAGGATCTGCCCGCCGGTCTGGTGACGGACCTCGGGGGGCTGCCGGGCTTCACGGAGATCACCTTCATCGGCGCGGACGGAGAGGCCGTCGCCACCAGCCGGGAGACCTTCTGCCCGAACAACGCATCGGCCCGTATCGACCCCGGCGCCGTGCCCGTGCCGCGCTACCCGGAGCAGTGCCATGACGGGCCCTTCACCCTCGGCATGGTGTGGGGCGTCGAGAAGGGCTGGGCCACCAACACCAGCGCGGGCTTGACCAGCGTCCCCCTGCCGCTGGCCACCGGCAGGTACACGGCGCGGATCTCCGTGGCGGAGAAGTACCGGGAACTCTTCGGTATCGCGGACGAGCCGCAGACCGTGAAGGTGAACGTGACACCTCCGGATCCGGCCCCGAATCCGGCCGTCGATCCGGCTCCGGGCCGCGCCTCCGCCCACTCCGCCCACTCCGCCCACTCCGCGCATTCGGGAGACAGCGGCGCCCTGTCCGGGGCGGCCGGACGCGGGACGGCGGAGGACAGCTCCTATCCGCCGGCCGTACCGGAGGTCCCGCACGCGCTGAAGCAGCCCGCCCGCGCCGCGCTCAAGCTGCTGGGCGACGGCCCCGGCTACACCGACGGCTCCCGGTTCGCCCCGCGTGCGAAGGCCGCGGCTGCGCGGCCGGCGGGGCCGCCCGTGGTGCCGGCCCATGTGCCCAAGCCCGATCTGCGCGCCCTGCCCGTCTGGGACATCGCCGTCGAGACCGAGCGCCGGGGCGAGCCGGAGGGCCGCGACCACCTCGCCTTCGCCAGCACGACCTGGAACTCGGGCGACTCGCCGCTCGTCGTCGACGGATTCCGGCAGTCCGGCAAACCGCTGATGGACGCGTACCAGTACTTCTACGACGCCAGGGGCCGACAGGCCGGACACGCTCCCACGGGCACCATGGAGTGGGACCCGCGGGTGGGCCACAACCACTGGCACTTCACCGACTTCGCCGCCTACCGGCTGCTGACCGAGGACCGGAAGGAGGCCCTGCGCAGCGACAAGGAGGCGTTCTGCCTGGTCAACACCGATGCCGTCGACTACACGCTGAAGCGCGCCGACTGGCGCCCCAGCGGGACCGACCTGAGCAGCGCCTGCGGTCAGGGCGAGCCGCAGGCGCTCTCCATCCGCCAGTCGCTCGCCGTCGGCTCCGGCGACACCTACAGCCGTGATCTGCCGGGCCAGTCCTTCGACATCACGGACGTACCGAACGGCACGTACTGGATTCAGGTCGTGGCCAACCCGTCCGGGCGGCTCCACGAGAAGAGTCTCGCCAACAACAATGCCTATCGGAAGATCGTCCTCGGCGGCAGGCCCGGTGCCCGCACCGTGACCGCCGCCCCGCTCGGCGCCGACCTGACCGGGTGAGCAGAGGCCCGGGGCGGGTGGTGCGGACGGCGCGAGGCCCCTGGGAGGGTTCCCGCGAGGGCGGGGCCGCGCACCTCCGTGTGCTCGGCTGTCCGCCGCGGACGGCCGTCAGACCCAGCCCCGGCGTGCCGCCTCCGCGCCGGCCTGGAAGCGGCTGCGGGCGGCCAGCCTGCCGGTCAGGTCGGCGTTCATCCGGCGTACGGTACGCAGCGAGACGCCGAGGCGGCGGGCGATGCTCTCGTCCGTGTGCCCCTTGGAGAGCAGGCGCAGCAGCTCCTTCTCCTGCGGGCTGAGGCCGTCGCTGTCGTGGAGCGGCGCGGGGCCGACCGGATTGGCCCGGGCCCAGTACTCCTCGAAGAGCAGCCGGGCCACCGTGACGGCGCCGACGCTCCGCAGCTCAAGCGCCCCGGCCCGCCCGTCCCTCGGGTCGAGCGGGACGAGCGCCACCTCACGGTCGAAGATCACCATCGGGATCGCCAGTGACGGCAGGGTACGGGCTTCGCCGCCGAGGCCGCCCAGCCAGTTGACGTAGCGCACGGTTTCCGGGGCGTTGCGGAAACTGTCCTGGTAGATGCTGCGGATCCGGACGCCGCGGGCCAGTGCCCGCTGGTCGAGCGGCCTGCTGTCGGCGATGGCATCGGGCGGCTGGGCCCCGCCGGGCGACAGCGACAGGTACTCGAACCGCACCAGTTCGGCGAGCTCGGCCAGCCGTACGCGCATTTCGTTGCGGCCCTCCAGCCGCTTGACGACGTCGTAGCCGCGGGGGAGGCGGGCGGTCCGGCGGGCCGTGAGGGTGGTGACGGCCGCTTTCGCCTCCTCCAGTCCCCGCTGCTGTTTGGCGAGTTCGGCCTCCCGCCGGGAGAGCAGATAGGGCAGGCTGACATCGGGGTCGGCGGCCCGGAAGAGCTGCTCGCCCGCCGCATGGATGTCCGCCTGGTCCAGTAAGCAGAGGTCCGCGAGCCGGTCGAGCGCGCAGCGTACCTCCTCCTCGCTGCGGCCCACTCTGGTCACGATCTCGTCGAGTCTGAGTTCGGGTTCCTCCAGGAACAGCCGGTAGACGGCTTCCGTCTTCGAATCCAGGCCGAGTGCGTCAAACAATCCTTCCCCCCAAAATCTCCGGTTTTTGCGCACATCATTCCGCTCAAGTGCACAAGTGTGGGCGCGAGTTCAGAATTCGGTCGGGTAACGCGCGACCGGACCGGGCGGGGTGGCGCCGAGGAACATCCTCCGACCTGCCAAAGGTATGGACCAGTCGGAGGGTCTGGCCGAAAGCTGCCGGGCACCTCGCTGCCAGCGGGTCGGTTCCGCCTGTTCGGCGGCGCTCCGTGGCACAACTTCCGGTGGCAGCCGGTTGCGGCGGTACGGCCTGCCACCCGCCGGGTGTGGCCGCTGCCGCGGCGGGCCGACCAGAATCGGCGCCGGGCCGGAGGAGCTCCGGTCCCACTGCCGAGGGGAGCAGCCACATGATGAACTCGCCGCGCGGACCCGCCGTCGGAACCGCCTCCGTCGAGGGGGGCCGGGGCCCCCGGCGGACCGCTGCGGGGGCGCCCCCGGGACCGCCCGGCACCGGCCCGGGGCGGGTTCCGGACGGGGACGTACGGGGCTGAGCCCCGAGCGCGCTGCCTCATGTACCTCGTGACCGCGCTGCTGATCCTCGTCGAGGCCGGGAGGTCGCAACGTACCCCCGGCCCCCGTGAACTGGCCGAGATCCTGCGGTCGCACCGGCACCCACGGGCCGCCGGTGACGCCACCGTTCCCGCGCATCTGCACACCGTCGCGGGCCCGGACCGGGTCCATGCCGCCCTCTTCATGGAGGCGGGCGACCCGGTCGACGCCGAAGGCGCCGCCTTCGGATTCCTCGCCGGAGCGCTCGCCTGCTGCCCGGAGACCGTCGGCTGGGCGCTGGCGGCCCTCGGGCGGGTGCAGCCGGCCGGTACCGAAGAACCGAGAAGTCAGGGAGTGACATGCCAGGGGAACGACCCACCGTGTCCGTGATCATCCCCACCTACAACGCCGCGAAGACCCTGGGCGCCGTCCTGGAGTCGGTGTACGCCCAGACCCTCGCCCCGCTGGACGTGGTGGTCGTGGACGACTGCAGTACCGACGACTCCCGGGAGATCGCGGGGCGGTTCCCCTGCACCGTGGTGGCCTCTCCGGTCAACCGGGGGGTCTCGGCCGCACGGAACCTCGGCGCCCGCAACAGCGGGGGAGAGATCCTCTTCTATCTGGACTCGGACGTCGCGCTCGACCCCGACGCCCTCGCCAACGCCGTCGACCTGCTGCTCAGCGACCCCGGTACGGGCTGTGTCCACGGCATCTACGATGTCGAACCGCTCTTCGACGACGGCCCGGTGGAGCGCTACCGGGCGCTGCACGCGCACTTCTGGCGCCGGCGCAGCGTCGGTGTCGTCGGCACCGCGATCTTCGCCCTGGCGGCCATCCCGCGCGCCGTCTTCGAGGACGTCGGGCCGTTCGACGAGAACCTGCGCGATTCGGAGGACGTCGAGTACAGCGACCGGCTCGGCGCCGCGTACCGCATCCGGATGACCGAGACGGTGGTCGGGCGGCACGACGACGTGGACCGCCTGGGGCCGATGCTCTCCGAGCAGTTCCGCCGCTCCCAACTGCTGGTGCCGGTGGCCGCGGTGGAGCGCCGGGGCGGTGGCGGACTGAAGGCCAACCGGCCGGTGGGGGCGCTCGCCGCGGCCCTGGTGCCCGTGACGGCACCGCTCGGCCTGCTGGCCCCCTGGCTGCTGGCGGTGCCCGCGCTCTGTCTGCTCTGGTTCGCCCTGGCCGACCCGGGGCTGGCCCGGTTCGTCGCCCGGCGCCGGGGCGCGGGCTTCCTGGCGTGGTTCGTGCTGGCGCACTTCCTGGTGCATCTGGCCCTGGTGTCCGGTGCCCTGGTCGGGGCGGTGCGCTGGCTGGTCGACCCGGGCTTCGGGCCCTCGGTCCGCCGCCGCCGGGACCGGACTGCGGACGGGACGGCGGCCGGAGCGGCGGGCGCCCCACGGCGGTTGGCCGGTGAGTGACCCCGTACCGCCGCGGCCCCGGACGAGCCCCGATCCGCCCGATCCGGCAGAACCGGCAGAGTCGGTAGCACCGGCGCCCGCCTCCCGACCGCTGCGGTCCCGGATCACCCGCCTGCTCGCCGCGCTCGTCCTCCTCGGCGCCGTGGCCCTGGCGGTCGGCGGCGCGCTGGACGGAGCCGGCGCGGAGATCTCCGCCGCGGCCCGGCGCCCCGGCGGAACCGTCCTGCTGCTCTCCGCCGTACTGGCCAACGCGGCCGGACTGGCCCTCTCGATGCTCTCCTGGCGGGTCCTGGTCACGGACGACGGCGGACGGCTGCCGCTGCCCGTCGCCGCCCGGATCTTCTTCATCGGGTTCATCAGCAAGTTCGTCCCCGGCCGGATCTGGGGCGTGCTCGCCCATGTCCAGCTCGGCCGGGACGCGGGCGTGGCGCCCGAACGCATGCTGTCCGGTTTCGGGGTCGGCCTGGTCATCGGGATCGCCACCGGCGCCGCGGCCGGACTGCTGACGGCGCCCGCCGTCCTCGGCCCGTACACCTGGGCGTTCGCCCCTCTGGTGCTGCTGGCCGGGGCCGCATACGCCCGGCCCGGCTGGGTGAACCGGCTGGTGGCGGCGGTCCTGCGACTGGCCCGGCGGCCAGCCGTCGAACCGGGCTCGCCGCGGGCCGTACGCCGGTCGATCCTGCTCGCCCTGGCCTCCTGGGGCGTGTCGGGCCTGCACCTGTGGGCGCTCGTCGTCCTGTTCGGCGCACCCGCCGGACCCTCGCTGCCGGTCGCCGTCGGCGGCTTCGCGCTCGCCACCGTCGCGGGCAGTCTCGCCTTCGTCCTGCCCGACGGCATCGGCGCCCGGGAGCTGGTGCTGCTGGCCCCGCTGTCCGCCGTGATGCCGCTGTCCGCCGCGACCGCCGCGGTGATCGCGAGCCGACTGGTCTGCGTACTGAGCGAGGTCGCCACCACCGGCGCCGCCCTGCTCTGGGCCCGGCTCGCCCGCCCCGCTCCGGCCGCCCTGTCCCGTACCACCCTTCCGGAAGGGGTCCGATGACCTCCGCACACCAGCTGCTCAGCCTCGACGAGGCAGAGGAACTGACCGTACGCCAGGTCCACGAGCTGTACCGCTCGCACGTCAACCGCAGCCAGGTCGCCCTGATGACCTCCTTCGGCTTCGGCCGTGAACTCGTCGACCGCGCCGAAGGCGCCTGGATACACACCCGCGACGGCCGCCGCATCCTGGACTTCACCGGCGGCGTCGGCGTACTCAACCACGGCCACAACCATCCGCGGATCCTCGCCGCCCGCAAGCGCTTCCAGGAACGGCAGCGCATGGAGGTCCACAAGACCTACTTCTCCCCGTACATCGCCGCACTGGGCCACAACCTGGCCCAACTGCTCCCGGACGATCTGGCGATGTCCTTCTTCCCCAACTCCGGCGCGGAGGCGGTGGAGGGCGCGGTGAAGCTCGCGTACAAATACCACTCCGGGCGCCGCAGCCGAATCCTCCACGCCGACATCAGCTTCCACGGGAAGCTCCTCGGCTCCGGCAGCCTCACCGGCAGCGCCCAGTCCTCGGCCTTCCGGTTCCCCGGCATCCCCGGGGTCTCCGCCTTCACCTACGGAGACCTGGACTCGGTGCGCGAGGCCGTCGGCCGCGCCCGGAACGCCAAGGGCGGCTGCGACGTCTACGCGATCCTCATCGAACCCTTCTCGGCCTCCACCATGAACGAGTGCTCCGAGGAGTTCCTCCGCGGCCTGCGCGAGCTGTGCACCGCCGAGGACATCGTGCTGATCTTCGACGAGATCTACACCGGCTGGGGCAAGACCGGCAGCCTGTTCCACTTCATGCGCTACCCCGGCCTGGTGCCGGACGTCGTCACCACCTCCAAGGCCTTCGGCGGCGGCAAATCGTCCATCTCCGCCTTCGTCGCCCGCGAGCCCGTGTTCAAGAAGGCGTACGACAACCTCGGCGACGCCATGCTCCAGTCCACCAGCACCACCTACTACGGCTTCGGCGAGGAGACCGCCACCGCCGTCGAGGCCGTCAACATCGTCGTCGAGGACGACTATCCGGCCCGCGCCCGCGCCATCGAACGGGTCCTCGTCCCGGGCCTGGAGCGGCTGCGCAAGCAGTACCCCGACATCATCGCCGACGTCCGCGGCGCCGGAGCGCTGCACGGAGTGTTCCTCGACGGCGGTCCCCGCATCCTCGACCTCGCGGCCAGGCTCGCCCCCGGCGGCCTCGCCCGCGACCCCCTGCTCCGCACCAAACTCATCACCTGCGCGGTGATCAACGCCATGTACCAGGAGCACGACGTGTTCCTCTACTACACGCTCAACGGCCGCAGCCCGCTGGTCGTCGCGCCGCCGCTGGTCGCGGGACCCGCCGAGGTGGAGATCTTCCTCGACGCCTTCGAGAAGACCCTCGCCAAGGGACTCACCCGGCTGCTCACGGCCTTCGTCAAGGACAAGGCGGTGTCCCGATGGGCCTGAGGATCGCCGTCACCGGAGCCGCGGGCATGCTCGGCTCCCATCTGGTCGCCCGGCTGGCCGCCGACGGACACGATGTCACCGGGCTCGACCTGCGCCCCGCCGAGCACACCCCGCAGGGCGTCCGGCACCTGATCGCCGATATCCGCGACGGTACGGCGCTGAGCCGCGCGTTCACCGGCGCCGACGCCCTCGTGCACTGCGCCGCGGCGCTCCCCAGCTACCCCGTCGACCAGATCCGCTCCATCACCGTGGACGGCACCCGCAGCGTCCTCACCGCCGCCGAACGGGCCCGCATCCCGCGCGTGGTCCACATATCCTCCACCGCCGTCTACGGGCTGCCCAAACGCGTCCCCACACCGGAGGAGCACCCGCGCGAACCCGTCGACCCGTACAGCAGCGCCAAGGCGGAGGCCGAAACGGTCTGCGAGGAGTTCCGCGCCCGCGGCATGTGCCTGCCGGTGCTGCGCCCCAAGACCTTCGTCGGCCCCGGCCGGATGGGCCTGTTCTCGATGCTCTTCGAATGGGCCGACGAACGGCGGAACTTCCCGGTGCTCGGGCGCGGCGACGTCCGCATCCAGATGTTCGGCATGGCCGATCTGGTGGACGCGGTCGTCCTCGCCCTGGAAGCGCCGCCGGAAACAGCGAACGACGTCTACAACGTGGGCGCCGCCGAATTCGGCACCATCCGCGAGGACTTCCAGGCCGTCCTGGACGCCGCGGGCCACGGCAAACGCGTCGTCTCGCTGCCCGCGGGCCCCGCCCTCGCCGTACTGCGGGGCCTGGAGCGCAGCAGACTCTCCCCGGTCTACGGACGGCTGCTGTACAAACTGCTCGACGACAGCTACGTCGACATCAGCCGCGCCCGCGAACGGCTCGGCTTCCGGCCGCAGCAGTCCAACCGCGACGCCATCCTGCGGACGTACGAGTGGTGGCGCACCCTGCCCGCCGCCCGCTCCGCCACCGGCGCCGGCGGCCGGACCAGCCGCGACCCCTGGAAACAGGGAGCGCTCGGGCTGGCCAAGGTCTTCTTCTGACCCCCCTGGAGCCCAGCAGTGGAGAACCGTTCCGTGGACATCCCGAAGTTCTCCGCCGCGCCCGTGCGCGTGGCGGCCCCACCCGCCTTCGTCACCCCTCCCGCAGCACCGGCCCCCGCCGCAGACCCCCGCCGCCGGCCCGTGGCGGACCTGCTGGCCCTGATCCGTCCCGGCCAGTGGGTGAAGAACCTGGCCGTCGTCCCGCTCGCCCTCCTCGACACCCGCCACTGGACACCGTCCGGTGCCGGGCGGATCCTCTGGGCCCTGGCCGTCTTCACCCTCGCCTCCGCGATCGTCTACGTCGTCAACGACCTCGCCGACCGCGAACGCGACCGGCTGCACCCCGTCAAACGCCACCGCCCGCTCGCGGCCGGCCGGATCGGCACCGGAGGAGCCCTCGCCCTGGCCGCCGTACTCGCCGGAGTGCTGACCGGAGCCGTACTGGTGCGCCCGTTCGCCGAATGGTGGCCGGTCACCGTCTATCTGCTGATCAGCCTCGGCTACAGCCGGGGACTCAAACACGTACCCCTGCTCGACGCGTTCATCGTCGCCTCCGGCTTCGTCCTGCGCCTCGCCCTCGGCTGCGCCGCCGTGGGCCGGCCGGTGCCCTACTGGCTCGCCGTCTGCGTCTTCTCGTTCTGCCTGCTGCTCTCCCTGGGCAAACGGCGGCACGAACTCACCGCCGCCGAACTCGGCCACCGCCCCGCGCTGAGCGGCTACACCATCGCCTTCGCCGACCATCTGATCGGCCTGATCGCCGGGCTGACCGCCGTCTCCTACCTCCTCTTCCTCCACGAGGAACCGGTGTTCACCGGTGCCGCCGACACCCCCGCGCTGCTCTCCGCGCTCTGCGCACTCTTCGGACTGGCCCGCTACCTCCAGGTACTGCTGGTCGAAGAGGGCGGCGGCAACCCCGTCCGCGTCCTGGTGCGGGACCGCATCACCCTCCTCAACTCCGCGCTGTGGGCCGCTCTCATCGGCACCGCGCTGGCCCTGGGACGCGCCTGACCGCCCGCCGCCCCGCCGTACGCACCGCGCCCCTGCCCGACCGCCCGAAAGGCACGGCCCGATATGACCCGCCCCACCGGAACACCCCTGGCCTCGGTCGTCATCCCGAACTACAACTACGGCCGCGCCCTGGAGCACTGTCTGCGCGCCGCCCTGGCCCAGACCTACCGGCCGCTGGAGATCCTGCTCGTGGACGACTGCAGTACCGACGACTCGGTGGCCGTCGCGCAGTCCCTGGGCGTACGGGTCGTCAGCACCGGCGTCAACAGCGGAGTCGCCGTCACCAGGAACACCGGCGCCGCCCACGCCCGCGGCGAGATCGTCGTCTTCGTCGACTCCGACGTGGCCATGGAACCCGACGCCGTCGCCAACGCGGTCGCCATGCTCCGGGAGAACCCCCGCATCGGGGCGGTCTGCGGTACGTACGACGCCGAACCACTGATCCGCGACAGCCTCATCGAGGAGTACCGCTGTCTGCACCAGTACTACTGGCTGGCCGAGCACGAAGGGCGGATCGGGACCCTCCACACCGCCATCTGCGCAATGCCCGCCGAGGTCTTCGCCGAGATCGGCCCGTTCAACCCGAGACTGCGCCACACCGAGGACGGCGACTACGCCGCCCGGATCTGCCGCAGCTACGAGGTGCACAGCTCCACCACCGTACGGGGACGCCACGACCACGACGACACCTGGCGGGTGGTGCTGCGCAAGGTCTTCCACCGCACCCGGCTGCACATTCCGCTGTACGTCCGCCGACGCGATCTCCCCGGCGGAATCGCCACCGGCCCCCGCGCCGGAGCCAGCGTCGCCGCCCTGCTGGCCCCGGTCACCCTGCCCGCCGGACTGTTCGGCGCCCTCTGGCTGCTCCTGCCGGCCGGCCTGGCCCTCGGCTCACTGCTCGCCGACCGCCGTCTGTACGCCTTCGTCCTGGGACGCCGGGGGTACGGGTTCACCGCCTACTTCGCCCTGGCGCACTTCGTCGTCAACGCCGTTATCGCCCTGGGCGCCGGAGTCGGCGTACTCCAGTGGCTCACCTCCCGGCGCTTCCGGAGGCTGTACGACCCGCCGGTGCCGAGCGCCGGCGGACGGACGGCAGGAGCGACGGCGTGAGCACCCCCATCGGAGTGGACCGGCAGCCGCCCGAACCCGGCCCCGCACCGGCACCCGACCCGCACCCTGCTCCCGACCCCGGACCCGCCGCCGGGCCGTCCGCCGGGCCGTCCCGCCGGGCCCGCGCGGCCCGGGCCGCAGGAACCCTGCTGTTCGTCCTCGCCGCCCTGTGGGCGCTGAACACCGTACTCCGTACCGCCTTCAGCGGCCGCTGGTGGCTCTGGAACGGCATCGACCTCGCACCCCCGCTCGCCTATCTGGCCCTGCCCCTCGCCCTGCTGATCCCCGCGGCCCTGCTCCGCAGACTGCGCCGCTCCACCCTGCTCCTGTCCGCCCTCGCCCTGCTGCTGGGCGCCGGACAGGCGGGCCTCCACCCCGGCGCCCTGCTGCGCGACCCGGGACCGGTACCCGCCGACGCGCTGCGCGTGGTCACCTGGAACACCTTCTTCTGGCACCAGGACAGCGACCCCGAACGCTTCTACACCTATCTGCGCCGGTACGACGCCGACGTCTATCTGCTCCAGGAGTACCAGAACGCCCGCGGGGACCGGCCCGTCCCGATCGACGACCTCGCCCGGATCAGGGCCGCCTTCCCCGGCTACCGCATCGCCACCGAGGGAGGGTTCCTCACCCTCTCCCGCCACCCCGTCACCCTGACCCGCGCCCTGCGCCCGGCCGGACTGCCCGCCCCCGCCACCGACTGGCCCGACTACTGGGACGTCCGGGTACTGCGTACCGACATCCGCGTCGCCGGGCGCACCCTGTCGCTCTACAACACCCATCTGCCCGATCTGCTCAACGTCGACCGCAACCCGCTGACCCCGTCCTACTACCACGAGGTCGGCTCGCACGCCCATCGCCGCCTGCTCCATCTGCGCGCCCTGCGCGCCGATCTGGACGCCAACGACCACCCGGTCGTCCTCGGCGGCGACCTCAACGTCCTGCCGGGCAGCGAGGACCTGCGCTGGTTCCGGGGCCTGCGCGATACCGCGGATTCCGGTACGGACCTCTACCCCGCGACCTTCCCCGCCGGGCCCGCCGCGCTGTGGCGGCTCGACTGGACCTTCGCCTCCCCGGACATCGACGTCCACCGCCAGTCGCTGGAGAACCCGCCCGCGGGGCTCTCCACCCACCGTCTGATCCAGCTCCGCCTCTCCCTGCCGGAACAGCCGCCCGCCGGGCCGGACGGCGACCGCCCGGCAGCGGATGACCCGAAGGTGCAGCCATGACCGTCACGCGTACCACCCGTACCGCCCGCCCGTACCGCTACGACCTGACCGTCGTCCTCACCTACTACCTGCCCTACACCAGCGGGCTCACCGAGGTCGCCCGCACCGTTGCCGAAGGCCTCGCCGCCCGCGGCCGACGAGTCGCCGTGGTCGCCTCCCGGCACGACCCGGCCTCGCCCGTACGGGAACGGGTCAACGGCGTCGACGTGTTCCGCGCGCCGGTCGCCGCCCGGATCGGACGCGGCGTCCTCAGCCCCGGATTCCTCCCCCTGGCGGCCCGGCTCGCCCGCGCCTCCCGGGCCGTCAACATCCATCTGCCGATGCTGGAGGCGGGCCCGCTGGCCCTGCTGACCGGCCGTACGCCCGTGATCACCACCCACCACGACGACGTCTGGCTGCCGCCCGGCCGCCTCGCCGGACTCCAGGTCCGGGGCGTGGACGCCTCGGTGGCGACCGCGCTGCGCCGCTCGGCCGCCGTCGTCGTCAACAACGCCGACCACGCGGAGCACTCCCGCCACTGGCGCCTCATGCGCGGCAGGATCGCCCCGATCGCCCCGCCCTGCCGCGAACGGGAACCGGCGCCCGCCGCCTTCCGGGACGGGCCGGGCCCGCACTTCGGGTTCCTCGGCCGCATCGCCCCCGAGAAGGGGCTCCACCATCTGGTGGACGCCTTCCGCACCGTCGATGACCCCGCCGCCCGGCTGCTGATCGCCGGGGACTACTCCAAGGTGGCCGGCGGCAGCGTCGTCGGCGCGCTCCGCGAGCGCTCCGCGGGCGACCGGCGGATCCGCTTCACGGGATTCCTGACCGACCGGCAGGTCTCCGAATTCTATGCGTCGCTGGACGTCTTCGCGCTGCCCTCGGTGGCCGAGGAGTCCTTCGGCATCTCGCAGACGGAGGCGATGATGACGGGCGTTCCCTCGGTCGCCAGCGACGCCCCCGGCATGCGGGTACCGGTCACCAGCACCGGCTTCGGCCGGCTCTTCCCGCCCGGCGACTCCGCCGCCCTCGCCGCCGCCCTGCTGGAGGCCGCCGCCTTCTCACCGCAACAGCGCGCCGAGGGCGCCCGGACGACCCGGGACCGGTACGGCACCGACGGCTGCCTGGACAGCTACGACGAACTGCTGGAGACGCTCGGCGCGGCCCGCCGGGCCACCGTCTGACGCACGGGGCGCCCCGGCCGCCGGGGAGGCGTACCAGCGGCCCGACTCCGCCCGTCCGCACGGAAATTGAGGATCGCCCGCGGGTGATCGCCGTTACCCTGGACGGCGCGCGCCGGGCGGACTGCCGATCCGTGCCGCACATCCCGACCTTCCGAGAGGACTTGACATGCGTCATCGCTTCCTGGGATCGACCGGCCTGGCGGTAAGCGAACTCTGCCTGGGGGCCATGACGTTCGGGCGGGAGGCCGCCGAGCCGGAGGCCCATGCGATTCTGGACCGGTTCGTCGAGGCGGGCGGAAACTTCGTCGACACCGCCGACATCTACTCGGCGGGCGCCTCCGAGGAGATACTCGGCCGCTGGCTGAAGCAGCGCCGCCGCGACGATCTGGTGATCGCCACGAAGGTCCGGTACGGGACGGGTGACAGCCCCAACGACCGGGGACTCGGCCGCAAGCACCTGATCGCCGGTGTCGAGGCCAGCCTGCGCCGCCTCGGCACCGACCACATCGACCTCTACCAGGTGCACGCCTGGGATCCGGCGACACCGCTGGAGGAGACCCTGTCCACCCTGGACACCCTGGTGAAGTCCGGCAAGGTCCGCTATCTGGGGGCCAGCAACTTCTCCGGCTGGCAGCTCCAGAAGGCCCTCGACCTCAGCCGGCAGCACAACTGGGAGCGCTTCACCGCGCTCCAGCCGCTGTACAACCTGCTGGACCGGTCCACGGAGTGGGAGCTGGTCGAGGTGGCCCGCCACGAGGGGCTCGGTGTCATCCCCTGGAGCCCGCTGCGGGGCGGCTGGCTCAGTGGTTCGATCCGGCGCGGCGACACCGCACCCCCGGCCGGCAGCCGGGTGGAGACCGCGGAGCGGTTCGGCTGGGGCGAGTCCTGGAGCGCCTACCACGACGAGCGGACCTGGCGTGTTCTCGACGCCCTGTTCGAGGTCTCCGGGCGGAGCGGGCTGACCCCCGCCCAGGTCGCCATAGCCTGGCTGGGCGGCCGCCCCACGGTCACCGCTCCGATCATCGGTGCCCGTACCACCGACCAGTTGGAGAACCTGCTCGGCGCGGCCGGTGTCGACCTGGACCCGGCGGACGCGGCGCTCCTCACGGAGGTCGGTGACCAGCCCCTTCCGTACCCGTACAGCGTCATCGCCACCGACCCGGCCCAGCGTTGAGCACCGCCGCCCGGTTCAACGGAACCGGGCGGTGTTCTCGCCGTGGTACGAGCGGGCCCGGATCCGGCTTCAGAGCCGCGGCTCGTCGGCCGTGCCCGGCCGGCCCTCGCCCGCCATGAAGCGCCACACCAGACCGTGGCCGAGGAGCACCAGCAGGGAGAGCAGGATCGCCGCCGCCTGGATGGGGCGGAGGCCGAAGGAGCCGGCCAGGGAGGGGGCGATCCCCACCACGGCGATCAGGATGTAGACACCGGCGGCCGCGAGTTGGGGCAGGGCGAGACGGACGAGGGCCCGGTCCCGGGCACCGTACGCCAGCAGCCGCAGTGTCGAAGCGCAGCCCACCACCGCGATCACGGTGAAGCTGGCCCGCCAGATCTCCGGTGTTCTCACGCCGCCCACCTGCGCGAACAGGCCCATCACGGCGGGCAGCAGGAAGGACAGATAGATCCCGCCCACGATCCGGCGCAGAGCGGGCGTCCGCAGCCACTCCTGATGTCCCTGGACCACGTTCCACCAGAGGCCGACGAGGGTGAAGCAGGTGGCCGAGAAGAGCGCGTAAAAGGTGCTGACGTCCACCGGGCCTCCCGGGGCACGGAACGGGGCGCGGCGGTCCGTCCGCGCAGGCCGAGCGTCCCACGCCGGGGCACCGGGCACGGTGCAGCGACACCCGGTGCCCGGCGCGCCGGTGAGGTCAGGCGGCGCGGCAGAGTGCCGCGGTGGACGCCACCGTCGCGGCCACGGTACGGGGAGCGGGCACGGCGGCCGTGGTCTTCGCGCGGTTCCGGGCGAAGACGACGAGGCGCAGGACCGTGAACCGGGCGATACCGGCCAGGGCGGAGGCCGCCAGGTAGACGATCTGTTCCAGTGCCGGACCGGGCGCCGCGACCAGCAGATGCAGCAGGAGAACGGCCGCACAGGTCACCACGTACGCGGCCGCCGCGGACCCGGCCGACTGGAGGTGCTGGCGCCGGGTCGCGCGCCGGCCCGCGCCGAAGGTGAAGCGGGCGTGCAGTTCCGTGGTGAGGAGCGTGGAGGCCACCGTGACCACGGCGTTGGCGAGCAGCCAGGGGGTCCAGGAAGCGAGGGCCGTCACGGCGAATCCGGCGGCGAGCCCCACTCCGCCGCCGCAGAGCACGAAGCGTGCGAAGGAGTTGAGGGCTCCGGGTGCCGCCTGTCGCTCGCGCTGCGCCGTTTCCATGATCCCCGCCCCTTTTCGACCGACTCCGCGGAGGCACCCCCCGGCCTCACGAGCCGGGGGGTGCCGTCGTTGATGTCATTATGGCACAGGCATGGCGCCATGTGGGGACTTTTATGGCGCCATTGGCGTCATGGGTGGCGAGGTGGTCCGGGTCGGGGGATCCGACCGGTGGTCAGCTCCCGTACCAACGCCCCCACCTGGGCGGTCTCGATGAGGAAGCCATCGTGTCCATGACGGGAGGCGATCACGCGGAGTGTGTCCGCGCCCGGGAGGAGGGCGGCGAGCCGCCGCTGCTGGACCAGGGGATAGAGGCGGTCGGAGTCCACACCGGCCACCAGCGCGGGCATCGACGCGCGGCGCAGCGCGGCCCGTTCGCCGCCCCGGCCCCGGCCGATGTCGTGGCTGTTCATCGCTTCGGTGAGGACGACGTAACTGCCCGCGTCGAACCGGTCGACGAGCTTGCGGGCCTGGTGGTCGAGGTAGGACTCCACCTGGTAGCGCCCGCCGCTCCAGGGGTCCTCGGAAGCCTGCGCGGACCGTCCGAACCGTTCGTCGAGCTCCGGTTCGGAGCGGTAGGTGACATGGGCCAGCTCGCGGGCGATGCCGAGACCCCGGTGGGGGCCCTGGCCGGATCCCGCACCGTGGTAGTCGCCACCGTGCCAGTCGGGGTCGGCACGGATCGCGCGGAGCTGGATCCCGGCCCAGGCGATCTGCTCGGCGCTCGCGGCGGCGGTGCAGGCCAGCAGGAGCAGCGCGCCGGTGCGGTCGGGATGGGTGACCGCCCACTCCAGCGCCCGGTTGCCGCCCATCGACCCGCCGATCACCAGCGCCCAGCGGTCGATGCCGAGGGCGTCGGCGAACTGCGCCTCGGCGGCCACCTGGTCACGGGTGGTGAGGAAGGGGAAGGAGCCGCCCCAGATCCGGCCGTCGGGCCGTGGTGACGCGGGGCCGGTACTGCCCTGGCAGCCGCCGAGCACATTGGGTGCCACCACGAACCACCGGTCGGTGTCGAGAGCCCGGCCGGGGCCGATCAGGCCGTCCCACCAGCCGGGGGTGGGGTGGCCGGGCCCGGCGGGGCCGGCGGCATGGCTGTCGCCGGTGAGGGCATGGAGGACCAGGACCGCGTTGGCCCGGTCGGCGGCGAGCGTCCCCCAGGTCTCGTACGCGAGCCGGACCCCGGCCGGGGAATCGGCGCCCCGCGGCCCCGGCAGTTCACCGCCCGCCTCCAGCCGCAGGCCGCCGGGCAGCCGGACCCACCGGCGCCGGCCCGGCGGATCCCCCTCCCGCCAGGCGCCCCCGGCGGGAGGGGTGGGCGTGGTCCGCGCCCCGGTCGCTCCGGTTCCGGTGCTCAGGAGGCGCCCTTGGCCGCGCGGAACCCGGTCTCCAGATCCGCCTTCAGATCCGCGATGTTCTCGATCCCGGCGGAGAGCCGGACCAGGCCGGGGGTGGTGCCCGTGGCGGCGAGCTGCGCCGGGGCGAGCTGGCTGTGGGTGGTGGACGCCGGGTGGATGATCAGGCTCCGTACATCACCGATATTGGCCAGATGGCTGAAGAGTTCCACGGCGTCCACGAACCGCTTCCCGGCCTCGACACCGTCCCGCAGCTCGAAGGAGAGGACGGCACCGGCGCCGCGCGGCAGATACCTGCGGGCCGCCTCGTACCACCGGTTGCCGGGCAGCCCGGGGTAGTGGACCGCGGCGACCTCGTCGCGCTGCTGGAGCCATTCGGCGAGTGCCAGGGCGTTGGCCGAGTGGCGTTCGATCCGCAGGCTGAGCGTCTCGACGCCCTGGAGCAGCAGGAACGCGGAGTGCGGGGAGATCGCGGGGCCGAGGTCGCGGAGCAGTTGGACGCGGAGCTTGACGGCGAACGCGCCGTGGCCCAGATCGGGCCAGTACCGCAGGCCGTGGTAGCTCGGGTCGGGACGGTGGAAGTCCGCGAAGCGCTCGGGGTGGGCCCCGAAGTCGAAGGTGCCGCCGTCCACCACCACACCGCCGAGGGTGGTGCCGTGCCCGCCCAGGAACTTGGTCGCGGAGTGGACCACGATGTCCGCGCCGTGCTCGACGGGCCGCAGCAGATAGGGCGTCGGCACGGTGTTGTCGACGATCAGCGGGACCCCGGCCGCGTGCGCGGCGTCGGCCACGGCCCGGACGTCCAGCACATTCCCGCGCGGGTTGCCGAAGGTCTCCGCGAAGAAGGCCTTGGTGTTGGGGCGGACCGCGGCGTTCCAGTCCTCGGGGTCGTCCGGGTCCGTCACAAAGGAGACTTCGATCCCGAACCGGGAGAGGGTGTGGCGGAAGAGGTTGTACGTGCCTCCGTAGAGGGAGGCGCTGGAGACGATGTGGTCTCCGGCGCCGGCGACCGTGAGCACCGCCAGGGCCTCCGCGGCCTGTCCCGAGGCCACCGCGACCGCCGCCACACCGCCTTCCAGCGCGGCGATCCGCTGCTCCAGGGCGTCCTGGGTGGGGTTGTGGATCCGGGTGTAGATATTTCCCGGCTCGGCGAGGGCGAAGAGGTCCGCCGCGTGCGTGGTGTCCCGGAAGACGAAGGAGGTGGTCTGGTAGATGGGCACCGCCCGGGCCCCGGTGGCCGGATCGGGTGCGGTCCCGGAGTGCACCTGCTGGGTCTCGAAGGACCAGCCCGGCCGGGGCGCGGGCTTGTCGTCGGGGGTGTGACCGGCGGTCACCGAGTCGATGGGCTGACTCATGGACAGACACTTCCTTACGAGGCGGAGGGCGGCCCGCCGGGCGCAGGCCGAAGGAGTCCGGCGGGGGTCCGGCGGGCCCGGTGCCGAGCAACGTAACGACGTTGAATTCGAACAGGAAAGAGGCCGCTCCGAGCCGCCACACGGCCGCAACACTCCCGACATATCCGGACGCCGGAGGCCGTTCCGAGGGGACGTCACCCGAGGGTTCCCGGGCGGGGCCCGGGCTCGGCGCCCTGGCTGGCGCGCCGTCCGTCGCCCGCCGCCCGAACCTCCGTCAGCACCCGGTCGATCCGCCGGAACCGCCGCAGCAGACGGGGTGCCCGGGCACCGGTCGCCGCGAGGAGGGCGACGGGCAGCGGGCGGGCCGCCAGCACGGCCAGGGCGATGGCCCAGGGCGATATGCCCGCCAGCGCGCACGCCACCACGGCCAGCCGGGGCGTCCAGGGGAGCAGGGCGAGCACGGCGAGGGCCAGGACGCCGTGCTGTGCGACGAACTCACCGGCCCCGCCTGTTTCGCCCCCGACCTTCTCCAGCAGCCGGAGCCCGGCCGACTGCACGACCGAGGCCACCAGGAAGGCCCCGGCGGCGGACGCGGTCACAAAGGTGAGGGCGACCGCCCGCCACCGCCGGGGGTGGAGGGCCGAAACGCCCACGAGCAGCAGCTGATTGGGCAACACCGGCAGGACGTAGTCGCTGAGCGGGAAGACCGAGAGGGCCGGGAGGAACCACGGCCGGTGCGCGGCGCGGTCGAGCCGGAGCAGTATCCGCCCGGCGCGGGTTCCGGGACGTCGGGATGCGGTCGCCGGTATGTCAGCCATGGCGCAGGGCCCGGTAGCCGACGGAGGGCGCGATCCGCATCAGGGCGGGCAGGAGCCCGGCCTTGCCGACGTAGATCTCGCTGCGCTCGCGCTCCATGCCCGCGATCACCGCCCGTGCCGTCTCGTCCGGACTGATCTTGCCCCGGCCGCGGCCCGCGGTCATATCGGTGTCGACGAGGGGGAGGATCGCGTCCATCACCCGGATCCCGGGCGCGGTGTCCTCGCACTGGTAGCGCAGGGCCCGGGTGAACGTGCGCACCGCGGACTTGGCGGCGCAGTAGACCGGTGCCGAGGGTTTGGGGGCGACGGCAAGACCGCTGCTGATGTTCACGATCGCGGCCGACGGCAGACCGCGGAGGTGGGGGAGGAATCCGGTGGAGAGGGTGATGACGGCGTCCAGGTTGACGGCCAGTTCGCGGCGGAGGAGCGGCCGGAGGTCCGCCGGGTCCCCGGTCAGGAAGTCGGTGAGGTTCTGCACCCCGGCGTTGTTGACGACGACGGAGAGTCCGGGGTGGCGGTCGGGAAGCCCGTCGGTGAAGGCGTCCACGGCGCTGTGGTCCGAGAGGTCGAGTGCCTCGGCCGACACCCGGTCGCCGAAGGCCGCGGTGAGTCCGGCGAGTCCGCCGGGGTCGCGTCCTACGGCCACCACCCGGGCTCCGAGTCCGACGAGCCGCCGGGTCAGGGCCAGGCCGATACCGCGGGTCCCGCCCGTGACGAGAACCGTTCTGCCGCTGAGTTTCATGGGGTCCTTCTGTTCCGGGATTCTCGGAGATCTCGGGGTTCTCGGGGAGAGCCGGTCCACCCGTCGGAGGGCGCCGGCTGTTGGAACACCGAGCGGTAGACCGCGGGTGTCATGGCGGTCCTGAGTTTGAAGTGGCGGGTGAAATGGGGCTGGTCCGCGTAGCCGCAGGCGAAGCCGATGACGCCGACCGTGTGGTCGCTGTGCATCAGCAGTCCGGCGGCGACCTCCGTACGGACGGCTCCCAGCAGCCCGCTGAAGCCGCCCGCCCCCGACAGCCTGCGCTGGAGGCTCCGCACGGGGACCCCCAGTTCGGCGGAGAGGTCCCCGAGAGTCCAGCGGCGCGCGAGGTCGGCGGTGAGCAGTCGTCGGGTACGGGTGACCTCGTCGCGGCCGGGATCCGTCTCGGCACGGGAGGGCACGGCAGGCGCCGCGCGGGACCAGGTGAACCACCACAGCCCGCTGTCGTGCCGGGGCGGAGGCACCATGAAGGCGCCGCGCGAGTAGACGGTGACCGGTTCCCCGCTGCCCACGGCGACTGACAGTTCCCGCGCTCCGCACAAGGGCAGCAGGGCCGTCAGCACACCGAGGACGAGGGCGTCCTCGGCGGCGTGCGATGGCTCCCCCGGGGGCCCGGCGTGCTCCACGACGAGCCGTTCCGCACCGCGCTCCCGCACCACCACCCGGTGACGGGAGTGCGTGAACCGCTCCAGCCGCTGCCACCGCTCGAACAGATCGTGCGGGTCGGCGGAGCACAGCAGGGCGGCGACGGCGGGATCGGAGGGGGAGGCCGGCATCAGCGAGCCCACCCGCAGCAGGGGCAGCAGCCCGTGGTCGCGTGCGACGTCCCTCAGGAAGGCCCGTTTCGCGGCCAGGGGCAGCAGGGCCCCGCCGCTGGTGGGGGCGGTGACGGGAATGCCCTCGGCTGCCAGCGACTGCTGGACCAGCGCCAGCAGCCTGGCACTCGCGTACTCCTCCATGACGGTCCCCCCGCTTTCCCTCCGCTTCCGCTCTGCGGCAAACGGTAGGTCCGGCCCCGCCGGGGTGTCTTGAACGATCGCGCCACCCGGCCGTCGGGGGTCCGGTCAGGAACCCGTGCGGTTCCCCTCGGCGTCGCAGGGCAGTTCTCCCGCGGGGCTGTGGGCGCGGTAGTCACGGATGGTCTGGCGTTCGACCTCGGCCATCGCGGTCGCGCTCACACTGATGATGCCGCCGAAGGGCCGGTCGACGTCCCGGATGATGCACAGGGCAGCCGCGAGCAGGGCGGTGATCGCGGCGACCGCGAGGAGGTGGCCCCGATTGTCCCGCCGGGGCAGACAGCTGCCGAGGGCGACGACGGTGACGGCCAGGGTGGCGAGGAGGAACCAGAAGATGGTGGCGGGGATGCTGGCCGTGGCCTGCGTCAGCCGTTCGTCGCGCTCCTCCGAGCGTTTGTTGTCGGCGGCGACGAGCAGGGCGAAGACCGGCCCGTCCTGGAGCCCGTGGAGGGACTGCCGGAAGCCGGTGGACCAGACGCCGGGCGCCGGGGAGCCCGCTCCGTCGGACATGGCGGGCCACTCCTGGACCCGTACCGCGCGGGCGTAGCAGATCGCCTGCGTGCGGAGGGCCGCGCGCCGGTCGGCGGGAGCGTAGGCCGCGGTCTCCGCGAGATGGTCGAGGGCCCGGGCCTCGCCGCGGGCGGCCGTCTCCGCCTTGCCGTAGGAGCTGGAAGCGGTGACGAGTACGAAGGCCAACAGCAGCACCGTCAGGGTGATCAGGGGCTCGACGAGGTCCCGGATCTCCAGGCCCGCGGCATCGTCGCGATCGGTGAGCCCGGGCCGCAGAAGGCGGTTGGCGGCGAGACCGGCCAGCAGGGCCAGTACGGCGGTGACGATGACGGCGGCCATGGGCGGTCACCTCCGGGAGCGACATGGGCGGGCCCCGGGGAGGGGCACCGCGATCATGCCCGGGTGTCCTCGTCCCGCCGGGGAAACGCGCGCGGGGGCCTCCGATCGGAGGCCCCCGCTTGGGCCGAACGAGCCCGCGCGCCGCGCCGCGGTGCGCACCCCGCGCGGACTCCGGTGACGGCCGGGCTCAGGCGGCCGGCTTGCCCGGCTGGTCGTGCGTGGCGCAGTGGATACCGCCGCCGCCCGAGGCCACGGTGTCGATCGGGACCAGGACGACGTCCCGGCCGGGGAAGTGCTCCCGCATGATGCCGCGGGCGCGGTCGTCGGCCTTCCGATCGCCGAACCGGGGCAGGAAGACCGAGTCGTTGGCGATGTAGAAGTTGGCGTACGACGCCAGGAAGTCCTCGCCCTCGCCCGTGATCTTCCGCAGATCGGGCTGCGGAAGTTCGACGATCTCGAACCGCCGCCCACGGGCGTCCGTCGCCTTCGACAGTACGGACTCCGCCTGGTCGGCGGAGCGGGACCAGGAGTCGGGCGGGGTGCCGGGGAAGGCCCGGTCGAGCAGGACGACGCCGGGCTCGGTGAACCGGACGAGACTGTCCACATGGGCGTCGGTGATGTCCTCGCCGCGTACGCCCGCCAGCCACACCACCTTCTCCATGCCGAGCAACTCCTTGAGCTCGGCCTCGATACGGTCCCGGCTCTTGCCGGGATTGCGGTTGACGTTGACGATCGAACTCTCGGTGATCAGCAGGGTGCCTTCGCCGTCGGTCTCGAAGGACCCGCCCTCGGAGACCAGCGGGGCCTGGACCCGGAGGATCCCGTACTCGGGGAGGAGCTTCCGCCCGACCAGGGCGTCGTTGGTGTGCTCCTGCTTGTCGCCCCAGCCGTTGAAGTTGAAGTCGACGCCGGTCACCTTGCCGCCCTGTTCGACGAAGACGGGAACGGTGTCCCGGGCCCACAGATCGTCCACGGCCAGGGGAATGACCTCGACCTGGGAACCGCAGGCCCGCTGAGCGGCCTTCACCTGGTCGGGCCGGGCCATCATCACGACCGCCTCGTACTCCCCGACGGCCCGCGCGATGCGCGCGATGTCCTTGCGGACATAGGGCAGATCCTCCTCCCAGACGGAGGTCAGGGCCGGCCAGGACATAAAGGTACGGGTGTGGCTCTCCCACTCGGCACCCAGTCGGCCGGCGCCGGTCGCGGAGGCGGCCCGGGGCGAGACGCCGGTGGCCCGGGGCGCGGCCGAGGGCGCGGCCGGACCGCAGGCCGAGGCGCCGAGAACCAGGGTGCCGAGCCCGGCGAAGGCCCGCAGGGCGGCCCGCCGGGAGGGGGAGAGGAAGGACACGGACGGCTCCTGTCGTGTGGTGGTACGGGTGGTACGGGGCGCGCGCCGGCGCCCGGGGTCAGGATGCGCACGGTGCACCGGGATCGGCCGGTCCGCAGGGACGGGACTCGGCACGTACCGCCACCATGACACTGACTGAAATATCAGTCAACTTTCTCGGCGCTATGGAGTGAAATGATCACGCTCCGTAGAAGAAGTGGAGGCATGCCGCCTGGATTCGTGATCATTGCGGGATGCGGTGCGGCGTCGATGGGTCGATGGGGGCCTTCCTTGTTCTCAAAACTGAAAATCTGGTCAGGATGGTGATGTCTCGGTCCGGGCAAGCGCGGAACTCCGGCCCGAAGCCGGACGTTTACCGTCGCGTACCCCTCATGACCTGCTACGCACCTCCGCTGCCGGGTCCCGGTAGAGTGCCCGCCATGTCGTCTCGCAGCACTCGGATCCTCGAAGCGGCCGCCCGGGTGATCGCCCGGCGCGGGGTCCGCGGCCTGCGTGTGGAGGAGCTGGCTGCCGAGGCCGGGGTCTCCACCGCCCTGGTCTACTACCACTTCAAGGACCGCACGGGGGTGCTCCGCCGGACCCTGGAGTTCATCAGCGACCGCGCCGAGAGCTACACCACCGACCGGGACCCGGACGCGCCGCCCCCCACCCCCCGGGAGGAGCTGGAGGAGGCGCTCCTGCTGGAGCTCCAGGACACCGTCGAGGTCCGGGAGAACAGCGCCGCCTGGGGTGAACTGCGTGCGAGCGCGGTCTTCGAGGAGGCCCTGCGCGAGGACCTCGCCCGGGCGACCCTGGTCTGGGTGCAGGAGGTCGCCGCGCTGCTCGGCCGGGTCCACCCCCTGGCCCCCGCCTCCGCCCTCGCGGCCGCCGCCGAACGGCTCACCGCCCTGCTGGAAGGCCTCAGCATGCGCTGGCTCAGCGGTGGCGTCCGGGTCGAGCACGCACGCGAGCTGGTGCGCGGCGCGATCGACGCGGAGCTGGCGGGACTCCGGTGCGACTGAACCCTGCGGCGGGACTCCGGCGTGACTGAGCCGTGCGGCGGGACTCCGGCGTGACTGAGCCGTGCGGCGCGGCGGAGGCCGCTGCCCCGGCCCCATGGTCAACTCGCTTCTGTGATCGTACGATTCGTCATCCCGGCTCCTGCCGGGTGACAACTGCATAGCCGTGTGTCCTGGGGGAAGCCGGTGCGAATCCGGCGCTGACCTGCAACCGTGTGCGGTGCCTCGTGCCGCGAGTCGGGATGCCCAGCACACGGCCGGTTCCGCTTCCTCTGTCATGGTCCGCAGCGCGAAGCCCTGTGCCACCGGTGCTCCGCGCCTGCTCCCCCGCACGCCGTGCGGGGAACCGGCGCATCGCCCCGGGCGCCGGGGGTCGCGTCGCGGCCCCAGGCCAACCCGGAAGGCATCTCATGCGCATGCAACTCGCCCACCGTGCCGCCGTCACCACGGCTGCTCTCGCCCTCACCTTCGCCGCCGCCGCTCCCGCCGCGGTCGGGGCCGAGTCCGGACACCGCGGCACCAACGCGCCCGTGAAGGTCTCCCTCACGGTCCAGGGCCCCAACGGCCTCCTGTTCAACGGCAAGGTCAGAACCAGGGGCCACGATGTGACCACGGCGACCGGCGGCACCCACAAGTGCGACGGCACCAACGGGGGAGCGAACCCCACCAAGGTGCCCACCCCGACCGCCGCACTGGACGACGCCGCCCGTCAGAACGGCTTCACCTGGGACGGCGCCTGGCACGCCTCGTTCGAGGACTTCTTCGTCGACACCATCAAGAACGTGAGCGGCGGCAGCAGCGCCTACTGGAGCATCGCCGTGAACGGGACGCCGACTCCGGTGGGCGGCTGCCAGTTCCGTATCAACGCCGGCGACCAGGTCTCGTTCGTCTGGACCGCTTTCTGACCGAAGCTCCGAACCCCGGCGCCTGAGGCCGGTGCCGGGGCGGAGGGCAGCCGCCCTCCGCCCCGGCGGATCCGGCTCAGGATCCCGATCCGGACCCGGCCCCGAATCAGGACGAGGAGAGTTCACCCCGGACGGTACGCGCCGCGGCGACCAGGTTCTCCAGGGAGGCGCGGGTCTCCGCCCAGCCGCGGGTCTTCAGTCCGCAGTCGGGGTTGACCCAGAGCCGTTCGGCGGGGATCGCCTTCAGCCCGGTACGGAGCAGTCCGGCGGCCTCGTCGGCGGACGGGACGCGCGGGGAGTGGATGTCCCAGACCCCGGGCCCGGCCTCCCGGGGGTAGCCGTGGACGGCGAGTTCACCGGCGATCTGCATATGGGAGCGGGCCGCTTCCAGGCTGATGACGTCCGCGTCCAGATCGTCGATGGCCTCGACCACGTCCCCGAACTCGGCATAGCACATATGGGTGTGGATCTGGGTGTCCGCCGCGACACCGGAGGTCGTCAGCCGGAACGCCTCCGTCGCCCAGGCCAGATAGCCGGCCCGGTCGGCGGTGCGCAGCGGCAGGGTCTCGCGCAGGGCCGGCTCGTCGACCTGGATGACCCGGGTGCCCGCCGCCTCCAGATCGTCCACCTCGTCGCGGAGGGCGAGGGCGACCTGACGGGCGGTCTCCCCGAGGGGCTGGTCGTCGCGGACGAACGACCAGGCGAGCATGGTGACCGGTCCGGTCAGCATGCCCTTGACCGGCTTCCCGGTGAGGGACTGGGCGTAGCTCGTCCAGCGGACGGTCATCGGCGCGGGACGGGACACGTCCCCGACGAGGACCGGCGGGCGGACATAGCGGGTGCCGTACGACTGGACCCAGCCGTGCCGGGTGGCCAGATAACCGGTGAGCTGCTCGGCGAAGTACTGGACCATGTCGTTGCGCTCGGGTTCGCCGTGGACGAGGACGTCGACCCCCGTCTTCTCCTGGAACGCGATCACCTCCTGGATTTCGGACCTGACGCGCTCCTCGTACCCGGCCGTGTCGATGTGCCCGGACCGCAGATCCGCGCGGGCGGCGCGCAGTTCGTCGGTCTGGGGGAAGGAGCCGATGGTCGTGGTCGGCAGCAGCGGCAGCCCGAGGCGGGTCCGCTGGGCGACGGTCCGTTCGCCGTACGGTGCGGAGCGCCGGGCATCGGCCGCGGTGACCGCTCCGGTACGGGCGCGGACGGCCGGGTCGCGGGTGACGGGGGACGCGGCGCGCGAGGCGAGCACGGCACGGTTGGCCGCCAGTTCGCCGCTGATGGCGGGGGTGCCCCGGCCGAGGCCCCGGGCGAGGGTCACGATCTCGTCGGTCTTCTGCCGGGCGAAGGACAGCCAGCCCAGGATCTCCGGGTCGACGTCGGTCTCGGCGGCGGCGTCCAGCGGGACGTGCAGCAGGGAGCAGGACGCGGCGACGTCCACCCGGTCCGCGAGACCCAGCAGGGTGCCGAGGGTGGCGAGGGACTTCTCCAGGTCGTTGACCCAGATATTGCGGCCGTTGACGACTCCGGCGACCAGCCGCTTCCCGGGCAGCCCGCCGGCGGCGGCCAGATCGCCCAGATTGGCCGCCGCGGATCCGGTGAAGTCCAGGGCCAGCCCTTCGACCGGGGCCTTGGCCAGCACGGGCAGGGCTCCGCCGAGACGGTCGAAGTAGGAGGCGGCCAGCAGTTTCGGCCGGGCGGTCAGGGCGCCGAGGTCGCGGTAGGCGCGCGCGGCGGCGTTCAGCTCCGCCGGGGTGCGGTCCTGGACCAGGGCGGGTTCGTCGAGCTGGACCCACTCCGCGCCCGCCGCGCGGAGATCGGCCAGCACCTCCGCGTACACCGGCAGGAGCCGGTCCAGCAGCGTCAGCGGCTGGAAGTCGGCGGGCACCCCGGGGGCGGGCTTGGCGAGCAGAAGGTAGGTGACCGGGCCGACGAGGACCGGCCGGGCCGTCAGGCCGAGGGCGAGCGCCTCCTTCAGCTCGTCCACCTGCTTGCCCGAGTCGGCGGTGAAGACCGTGCCCGGGCCCAGTTCGGGCACGAGGTAGTGGTAGTTGGTGTCGAACCACTTGGTCATCTCCAGCGGCGCCACCTCCCGGTTGCCGCGGGCCATGGCGAAGTAGCCGTCGAGGGCGTCGGCGGCAACGGCCGCACGGTGCCGCTCGGGGATCGCACCCACCATGACGGTGGTGTCGAGGACATGGTCGTAGTACGAGAAGTCGCCGGTGGGGACCTCGTCGATGCCCGCCCCGGCGAGGGCGCGCCAGTTGGCGGTGCGCAGTGCCGCGGCTGCGGCCCGGAGGCCGTCGGCGTCCACCCGGCCCTTCCAGTAGCCCTCGACCGCCTTCTTCAGTTCCCGGCCCTGTCCCTGACGGGGGTAGCCGTACACGGTGGACCGTGCTGCCGCGGCTGCGGACTTCGTGGTCACGGAGATCTCCTTCGCGAGATGAATCCCTGAGATCCCGGAGACGGGAACGAGAGCGCGAAGGGGGCACCGGACGGAACCGGATCCCGCGCGGCACGGCGCGGTGTTCCGTACGGTACGTACTCCCCGGAATCCATCCGGGGTGTTCCCCGACCCGCCCACGAGGTCACCGGAATACCGCGCGCGGAACGTTCCGTACGCGGGCAACGGGCAGGTCTTCGGACTCGCGGGCACGCCTGCCGGTCTCCCGGCGGGCACCTAGTGGCCGTCGCTTCCCAGGCCCTTTCCCGGACCCAGTGCGTATGACGGCGGTCGTTCCCGCTCACCGCTGCGGGGCAGTCCCGGATTCCCACCGGGTTCCCTCTTACGACGCTCCCGTCCGGCTGACGGGGCGAACCAGCTGCGGGGCCAGCCTACGGTGCGCGGGACCGTTTCGGCGGCACGGGTCCATCATGCGGATCACCCGGTGGGACGAACGGCCCCCGCGGCGGGCACCGGAGCCGCCGCGGCAACTCCCCGGCGGGCCCCCGCCGTCACCGCGTCCCGCCCTCCCCGTCCGCCTCGTCAGGGCGCAGCGCCTCCAGGATCAGGCGCAGGCCGAAGCCGAACTCCACGGCCGGGTCGAAGCCGGGCCCCTCGGACTGGGCGGCGACCAGTTCCACGAGATGCGGGTGGCTGTCGGGGGAGAGCGCGGGCAGCAGGGCGGCCGTGATCCCGTCGCGGTCCTCAGGGGCGGCGAAGGGGAGGCTCAACTCCTGGAGCACCGCACCGTAGACGAAGCTGTCGATCACCCCGACCGCGCGGGCCGCCGCCCTGACGGAGAAGCCCCCGGCGCGCAGGGTGCCCAGGACGGCATCGTGGTGGCGCAGGGTGGCCGGGCCCGGCCGGCTGCGCGAGTCCATCAGACCGACGGCCCACGGATGGGCCAGCAGTGCCGTGCGGGCCGATACGGCGCGGTCGTGCATCGCCCTCTTCCAGCCCGCCCCCGGGGGCGGCAGTTCGATCAGGGCGAAGACGGCGTCGACCATGCCGTCGAGGAGATCGTCCCGGTTGCGCACATGGTTGTAGAGAGACATCGCCTCGACGCCCAGGGAGCCCGCGAGGGCCCGCATGGTGACCCCTGCCGCCCCCTTCTCGCCGGCCAGGGCGACCGCAGCGGCGATCACCCGGTCCCGGCTCAGGGGCGCCCGCTTCGGCCGGCCGCCCCGGCCGCCCGTGTTCTCCCGCATGGATGCTCTCCGCCCGTGTCGTCGTCCGGCCGTGCTGCTGCCGTCCCGTTGCGCCGTCCGGGTTCCGCCCCTTCGGCTTACGGTGTAAGTTCCACCGTGTCACTTACATAGTAAGTCGAAGGTGAGGGCCGCAGGATGGATACCGGACGGAGCGGGCGGATACGGAAGGTCTGCGTCGTCGGCGCATCGGGCAAACTGGGCCGGTACCTGGTGAGCCGGGCGCTCGACCGCGGCTGGGAAGTGGTCGGCGTCTGCCGCGAACGCAGCGTCGGCAAGCTCGACGGGTTCGCGGACCGGATCACGGTCGTCCCCGGGGACACCAACGACCCGGAAGTGATCCGCCGGGCCGTCGCCGGCTGCGACGGAGTGCTGACCGTGCTCGTCCCCTGGGGCGTACGGCAGTACTCCTCCGGTACCGCGCGGGCCGTGCTCGACCACGCCGAACCCGGTGCGCGGCTGGTCTTCTCCTGCGGCTGGCACGTGCCCCGGGACGACAAGGACCGCTACACCCGGACGTTCACGGCCTCCGTCCGGATCGTCACCCTGCTGAGCCGCGCCCTGAGGGTCGTCGACGTCGACGACCAACTCGCCGCCGCGCGACTGATCTTCGCCAGCGACCGCCGCTGGACCCTGGTCCGCGCCAGTGATCTGGAGGAGGGCGAAAGCCAGGGGCTGCCCGTATGGACCCGCCACGTCGGCGATCCGCTCCTGAAGAGCAACCTGACCCGGCGCGTGGACTTCGCCCTGTTCATGGTCGAGGCCCTCACCGACGACACCCTCGTCCACGAGGCCCCCGCGATCGTCGGCCGCCTCGCCCCCAGCGTCCTCGCCCGGCGGGACGAGAGCTGACGACCCGGGGTCACAGCCATCCGCTGCGCTGCGCCTGCAACGCCATCTGGAAGCGGTTCGCCGCGCCGAGCCGCGCCATCAGGACCTGCAGCCTGCGGTAGAGCGTACGGCGGCTGACGCCCAGTTCACGGGCGATGATCTCGTCGCTCGCACCACCCGCGAGAAGCCACAGCAGCCGCCGGTCGGCGGGCGGCAGGCCCCCGGGGCGGGTGGTGCGCCCCTGGAACGGCAGGGCGTTGCGCCAGGACTGCTCGAACAGCGCCACCAGCGCCGAGAACAGTCCGCACGGCTGGACCACCAGCATGGTGTTGTGCACATCGGCCTCTTCGATGGAGAGCGACACCAGCGCGTACGCATCGTCGATGATCACCAGCTTGACCGGTACCGACGGCAGCACCCTGGCCTGCTCGCCGGCTTCGACGCACGGTTCGATGACGTCCTTCAGCCGGCCCGGGTGCTCCAGCGACTCCCGCGAGTACACGACCCGCTGCGTCACCCCGCGGGCGAGCGTGGCCAGCGCGTCGCCGGTGGCCTCGGTCAGCGGGAAGTACGGCGGCGACTCGAACTGCCGGATCTGCTCACGGGCGCTCGCCCAGGCCCGGCGGATCCTGGGACCGATCGCCTCCCCGGTGACGACCTCGACGAGATCGTCGTTGTACGCGGCCAGCCGCTGCCGCCGGAACGATTCGAACGCGCCGCCCACCGCGATCCGCGACTCCTCGACCGCGGCCGCCCGGTGCCGGGCCAGCAGCTCCAGGCCCGCCGCGGGCGGAACCGGGGCGACCGTGTCGTCACCGTCCCGGGCGGCGCTGGCCAGACCGGCGTCGACGAGGGCGCCGTACGCCGCGGCCAGCTCGTCGCCGTCCAGGCCCGCCGCGTCCGCGATCGTCCGCAGCGGGGCCGGGGCCCGTTCCAGGAGCGCCAGATAGACCCCGGCCGCCGCGGGGCCGAGCCCTAGGAGCCGCAGCGCCTCACCGAGCTTCGCGTTCGTCATGCACCGCATTATCGACCGTCCCGAGCCGGTTGTGGCCGATCCGTGCCACTGGCACGTTCCGGCACCGGCGGGGTCCCGTGCGGGATACCGTCCGGAGGCCGCCGGTGGGATCCGGCGGCGGCGAGGGCTCCCGGGCCGTACCGCGGGACACCCGGAACCCGGAAACCGCAGCTGGACAGCCCCGCCGACGACGAACTGCCCAGGGAAGGTGGACGACGTGTCGAAGGGCCGGAAGAACGGTCTCTACTCGGGGATCTCCGAGGAGCTGTCCGCGCTGATGCGGACGGGATGGGCGGACACCGAGCAGCACGATCTGCTCCCCGACGAGCAGGCCCCGCACGCGGCCCGCCGCCGCGCCGCGCTCTCCGCTCGCTTCCCCGGCGAGCGTCTGGTGATCCCCTCCGGCGGGCTCAAGGTCCGCTCCAACGACGACACCTACCCCTTCCGGCCGTACACGGGCTATGTGCACATGACCGGCGACCGGGCCCGCGACGGCGCCCTCGTCCTCGAACCCCGGGCGGACGGCGGCCACGACGCCTACTGCTACCAGCTGCCGCGCGACAGCCGGACCGACAACGAGTTCTGGACCGGCCCCACCGCCGAACTGTGGATGGGCCGCCGCCGCTCCCTCGCCGAAGCGGAGCTGGTCCTCGGTCTGCCCTGCCGCGACGTCCGTACGGCCGCCGACGATCTCGCCGCCGCCTCCGGCGCCCCGACCCGGATCGTCCGCGGGATCGCCCCCCTGCTGGAGGCCGCCGTCACCACCGACGAGGAGCGCGACGCCGAACTGGAGGAGGCGCTCAGCGACCTCCGGCTCGTCAAGGACGACTGGGAGATCGGCGAACTCCGCAAGGCCGTCGACTCCACCGTCCGCGGATTCACCGACGCCATCGGAGAACTGTCCCGGGCGGTCGCCACCTCCGAGCGGTGGATCGAAGGCACCTTCTTCCGCCGCGCCCGGCTGGAGGGCAACTCCGTCGGCTACGGCTCCATCTGCGCCGCGGGCGAGCACGCCACGATCATGCACTGGACGGACAACGACGGCCCGGTGCGCCCCGGCGACCTGCTGCTTCTCGACGCGGGCGTCGAGACCCGTACCCTCTACACCGCCGACGTCACCCGCACCCTCCCGATCGGCGGCACCTTCACCCCCGTCCAGCGGAAGGTGTACGACGCGGTGTACGAGGCGCAGGAGGCGGGTATGGCGGCCGTCCGGCCCGGCGCCCCCTACCGCGCCTTCCACGAGGCGGCCCAGCGGCACCTCGCGGCCCGGCTGGTCGAGTGGGGCTTCATCGAGGGCCCGGCCCACCGGGCGTACGACCTCGGACTGCAGCGCCGCTTCACCATGGCGGGCACCGGGCACATGCTCGGTCTGGACGTCCACGACTGCGCCCAGGCCAGGAACGAGGAGTACGTCGACGGCGTACTGGAGCCCGGCATGGTGCTCACTGTCGAGCCCGGCCTCTACTTCCAGCCGGACGACCTCACCGTGCCCGAGGAGTGGCGCGGTATCGGCGTCCGGATCGAAGACGACCTGCTCGTCACCGAGGACGGTCACGAGAATCTGTCGGACGGTCTGCCGCGGTCGGCGGACGAGGTCGAGGCGTGGATGGCCCGGCACGCGGGCTGACCCCCGGCGAAGTGTCCGCGGCGTCCGCGGCGCCCGGCGAGCCGGGTTCCGGTACGGCCCGCGCGGTATCCGCGCGGGCCGTACCGTCCGCCGCCGTCAGTCCAGCCGGTCCGCCGTCAGCTCACCCACCATGATCGACACCAGGTTGGTGTTGGACCGGGGGCACGACGGCAGCACCGAGGCGTCGGCCACGTACAGCCCCTCCGTACCCAGGACCCGGCCGCCCGGGTCGACCACGGTCGCCGGATCGGCGGGATCGCCCATCCGGCAGCTGCTGGTCGGATGCTGGCCGTCGCCGGCGGTCCGCAGGAGATACCCGTCGAGGGCCCCGTCGTCGTCGACGGCGGCCAGCAGTTCCGCGTTGACCTCGTCGAACCGTCCGTCGCCCAGCTCGGCGACAGGCCGAGCCCGGGCCAGTTCCAGCAGGGTGCGGACCCCGTCGCGCAGCCGCTGGAGATCCCGTACGTCGGACAGCATCCGCTGGTCCAGGAACGGCAGGGCCGTCGGATCCGCCGACCGCAGCACCACCTGCCCCCGTGCGTACACCTGGTTGACCCAGACGAGGATCGCGCCCGCGCCCCGGCCGGTGTCGGCGCGGGCCAGCGCGAGGACGTTCTGGTTGCAGGCCACGAACATCATGTCGTTCGGCTGCCCGCCCGGCCCGCCGCTCGTGTACCGGACGCACACATTGGTGTAGCGGTCGTCGGCGCCCGCCGCCCACGGCTCCGCCAGCGGCAGCCCGATGATGCTCAGGGGATGGTCCTGGAGTCCTGCCCCGACGGGCAGGTCCACGACCGGAGCGATCCCGAGCGCCCGCAGACCGTCGGCCGGGCCGATGCCGGAGCGCTGGAGGATCGCGGGGGAGTGGACGGCGCCCGCGCTCAGCACCACCCGGTCGGCCCGCGCCTCCCGCACCCGGCCCCCGGTGAGGTAGCGCACCCCGGTGGCCCGGCGCCCCGACAGCAGCACCCGGTCGACGGTGGCCTCGCACCGGATCGTGAGCAGGGGGTTCTCCCGCTGCGGTTCCAGATAGCCGTCGTTGGTGGTCACCCGGCGTCCGCCGCGGGAGTTGACCGGGTACGGGGAGACGCCGGTCGCCCCGGGGGCGTTGACGTCCGGCGCCCAGCCGTAACCGGCGGCCAGGGCCGTCTCGTACAGGGCCCGGTCCACCGCGCCCCATGCGGCCGCGGGGGTACGCGTCACCGGGATCGGGCCGCCCCGGCCGTGCCCGGGCTCCCCGCCGTACTGGGCATCGTCCTCCAGCCGGGCGAAGTACGGCAGGACGTCGCGCGGGGACCAGCCGGTGCAGCCGGCCCGGGCCCAGTCGTCGAAGTCCTCCATCGGCGGCCGGATCGCGATCTGCCCGTTGACCGTGGAACTGCCGCCGACGCCCCGGCCCTGGAGATAGGGGAGCGGGGGCTGGACCTCGGTCCGGCGGGCCGTCAGCCCCTGCTGGAGCAGCGACCGGCCGGCTGCCGGGTCTCCCAGGGCCCGCAGCGGATTCGGCAGCCGCCATACCTCGGACAGCTGCGACGAGCGGTGGTCGGGACCGGCCTCCAGCAGCAGGACCCGCTTTCCCTTCGCCGCCGACCGGGCGGCCAGCGCGGCACCGGCCGAGCCCGCGCCGACGACGATCAGATCCCAGTCCTGTTCCCAGTCCTGTTCCCGGCCCCGTTCCTGGCCCTGTTCATGGTCATGGCGAGGTTCGTGGATCACAGTTCTCTCCTTCTCCGCGCGCGACGGCGCGCCGCGCAGATGCGGCGTTCGGTACGAAGCGATGAAGACGGCCGGAGGCAGACGCCCGCACCGCGGGCCCTGAAGGGCGCGGCGGGCGGAAAGGGTCCGGCCGGGGCACGGTGGCGCGGCGGCACGCGGAAGAGAAGAGGGCGTGGGCGCACGGGGCGGACGGTCCGGCCGGAACACGGCCGAACCTGCCCGGGCACACCGGACGGTCACCACCGCTGCGAAGCCCTGGACCGGTCCCGGCGGGGGCGCACCCTCTGATCACGACGAGCCACCGGGGAACCGGTGGCTAGAGTCTGGAGGCCTCGGGACTGGACACGCCCCGCACGATAGGGGTGAACACGGAACACCGTCCACGGATTTTCCCTACCCGAACCGGCCCGGCTTGCCGATACCCGGCTGAAACAGAGCCGCGCGCCCCCGGAAACCCACTGCTGACCAGGTGGAAGCCCCGCTCCCCGAAGCTGGGGGAGTACCCGGCACCGGGTACCGACGAGATGGGGAGACACCGCACGTGCCGAGCGCTCCGACGGTCCTGGAACCCGCAGACGACCCGGAGACGGAGGCCCCGGGGCCCGCCGTCCGGCCACGGGGGCGCGTGCTCACCGCCGCCGCGCTGCTCTGGGCCGGGCTGATGGCACTGCACGACCTGATCCCCAACGCGATCGGCAACCTCGGCAGCCTCTTCCAGACCCTGCTGCCCTGGACGGGTATCGCCGTGCCCGTCCTGCTCGGACTGGCCGCCGTACGCCGCTCCCGTACCGCCGCCGTCGCCGCCCTCGCGCCCGCCGCGGTCTGGGTGGTGCTCTTCGGCGGCGAACTCACCGACAAGGGCGCGGGCGGCGGCGATCTGACCGTGATCAGCCACAACGTCGACGAGGGAAACCGGGATCCCGCGGGCACCGCGCGCACCCTGGCCGCCGCGGACGCGGACGTACTGGCCCTGGAAGAGCTGCCCGCGGACTCCGTCGACGTGTACGAACGCGCCCTGGCCCGCGCCTATCCGCACCATGCGGTACGCGGCGGTGTCGGTCTCTGGAGCCGCTATCCGCTGAGGGATGTCGCGGAGGTGCCCATCCTGCCGTGGACCCGTGCGATACGGGCCACCGCCGACACCCCGCGGGGACCCGTCGCGCTCTACGTCGCGCACCTCGCGTCGGTACGGGTGCACCCCGCCGCCGGATTCACCACCGGGCGCCGCAACGCGTCCGCCCGGTCCCTTGCCGCGGTGCTCCGCGCGGAGCCCCTGCCCCGGGTCGTGCTGATGGGCGACTTCAACGGCACCCCCCGGGACACCGCACTCGCCCCGGTGTTCTCCACGCTCCGCTCGGTGCAGCGGGAGGCCGGTGACGGCTTCGGCTTCACCTGGCCCGCCGCGTTCCCCATGGTCCGCATCGACGATATCCGGGTGAAGGGGATCACCCCGCGCTCCTCCTGGACCCTGCCGGCCACCGGAAGCGACCATCTGCCCGTCGCGGCCTCCCTGCGCCTGTGACCGCCGCGACACCGGAGCGGCCCCGGCCGGTGACTACGATACGAGGGTCGGATGAGCGGTGAGGACCAGGTGAGTCGTGTGGCGGAACCCCGGGTGAGTGGTGTGCCGGAACCCCGGGTCCCGGACCCTCTGAGCGTGCTCCTTGTCGAGGACGACGACGCCATCCGGCGCTCCGTCCAGCTCGCCCTGGAGCGCTACGGCTACCGCGTGACGGTGGCCGCCGACGGACTCGGCGGACTGGAGGCCTTCCGGGCCGGCGGCCACGATCTGCTGATCCTCGACGTGATGCTGCCCGAACTCGACGGTATCGGCCTGTGCTGCCGGATCCGCGAACAGAGCCAGGTACCGGTGCTGATGATGTCGGCACGCGGGGACGCCCTCGACGTGGTCGCCGGTCTGGAAGCGGGCGCCGACGACTATGTGGTGAAACCCGTCGACACCGCGGTCATGGTCGCCCGCATCCGGGCCCTGCTGCGCCGCGCCACCTTCCACGAGGCGGTTATCGCCGGTCCGCCGGAGCGCGACGGCGGCAAACCTCTCGTCTTCGGCGACCTCAGCGTCGACACCCTGGGCATGGAGGTGCACCGGGCCGGCGAACTCGTCCCTCTGACCCCCACCGAGCTCCGCCTGCTGCTGGAGTTCGCTGCCACCCCCGGGGTGGTCCTGGACCGCCGCAAGCTGCTGCGCGACGTCTGGGACTACGGCTGGGAGGGCGATACCCGCGTCGTCGACCTCTGCGTCCTGCGGCTGCGCAAGAAGA
The DNA here is from genome assembly GCF_003932715.1 of Streptomyces tsukubensis. Classification (NCBI taxonomy): domain Bacteria; kingdom Bacillati; phylum Actinomycetota; class Actinomycetes; order Kitasatosporales; family Streptomycetaceae; genus Streptomyces; species Streptomyces tsukubensis. The sequence continues at coordinate 7,646,112 of NZ_CP020700.1, forward strand.
TCGGCAGCGGCCGCATCGAGACCGTCCGCGGCTTCGGCTACAAACTCGTCCGCGGCTGACCGCCGTGCGCCTGTTCCACCCCCGCGCCCTGCGCTGGAAGATCGCCGCGCTGACCGCCGCGGCCTGCTGTGCGGTCGCCGCCGTCATCGGCCTCCTGGTCCAGGACGCGAATCAGGACCGGCTGGTCGACGTGGGGCGCCAGCGGGCCATGGCCGGACTGGAGAACATGGAGAAGGAGGTCCGGGAGAGGGAAGAGCGGCCGCCGAACGCCGATCTCCGCCCGGTGGACCAGGTGCCCGAGCCGCTCGTGCGCGATCTGGCCGAACAGGCCAGGAACGGAGGCCGCTACGGCTTCTGGTACCAGGTCGACAAGCCCAATATGCACTGGATGTGGGCGGCCGTCGTCGTCGACGACGGCCAGGTGTTGATCTTCCGGGCCGATATGCAGGTCGAAGAGCGCAGCCTCCAGCTCCAGAACCGCTCCCTCGCCACCTCCGTCCTCGCCGCCCTCGCCGTCGTCGTCCCGCTCGCCGCGCTGGCCACGGAGCCGATCGTGCGGCGCCTCGGCCACGGCGCCCGTACCGCCAGGGCGATCGCCGACGGTGACCTCGACGCCCGGATCGGCCGCCCCGGCCGGGCCCGCGACGAGATCACGGAAATGTCGGCGGCCGTCGACGAGATGGCCGCGGCCCTCCAGCGCCGGCTGGAGAACGAACGCCGCTTCACCGCCGATGTCGCGCACGAACTGCGCACCCCGCTGATGGGCCTGGTCACCACCGCCGGACTGCTCCCCGACGACGACGAAGTGGCCGTACTGCTCCGGGACCGGGTACGGGCGCTGAACGCGCTGGTCGAGGATCTGCTGGAGATCTCCCGGCTGGACGCGGGCGTCGAACGGGCCGCCCTCGACGCCGTACCGCTCGGAGAACTCGTCACCGATGTCGTACGGCGTCTGGAAGCAGGCCCCGGGGTCACCGTCACGGTGCCCGCCGGGGACGCGACCCGGGTGGAGACCGATCCACGCCGGGTGGAACGGATCGTGGTGAACCTCGTCGCCAACGCCCAGCGGCACGGCGCCGAACCCGTCGCGATCAGCGTCACCGGGGACCGGGTCACGGTCCGCGACCACGGCCCCGGTTTCCCCGCCGCGCTGCTCGAAGAGGGCCCGCAGCGGTTCCGTACCGGCGCGAGCGAACGGGGACGGGGGCACGGACTCGGACTCACCGTCGCCCAAGGGCAGGCCGGTGTCCTCGGCGCCCGGCTGACCTTCGCCAACGCTCCCGACGGCGGCGCCGTCGCCACCCTCCACCTGTAGGTCCTCCCTCCCGGACCGCCGGGCCGAACGGCCCCCGCTCGGGGTGAAACAGAACCGCAACGCAGCTTCGCGGCGGTGGAAACGGTGCCGCACCGGCCCCGAAGAACGCTTCCCGGAAGGTGTTTCCAGGTGCTTGACCGCACCTGAATCACCGGAGGTGTTCCCCCTATGTCCCCCGTTCGCCGCCGCACCCGACCGGGCCCCGGAGCCCGGCCCGCCGCGCTCCCCGGCCGTTGTCTGTTTCTCGTCCCCCTGCTGGCCGGAGCGCTGCTCGCCGGAGCGTGTGCCCGGCCCTCCGGCGACGAGCCGCTTCCCGACCCCGGCAATCCGGCCGTCGCGCCCGTCGCCGGGTCACTGGACCTGCCCTGGCCGGACGAGGGCCAGGCAGCCGTGTCCGTCGAGGGCATCGGCAGCCTCGGCACCAGGGGCAGGCAGACGCCCGTCCCGATCGCCAGCGTCACCAAGGTCATGACCGCCCATGTGATCCTGAAGGACCGTCCGATCAAAGACGGAACGGACGGCGCGACCGTCGTCGCGGACCAGCAGGCGGCCGACGAATCGTTCTCCTCCAGCGAATCGGCCGCGCCGATACTGGCCGGACACTCCTACACCCAGCGCCAACTGCTGGAGATCATGATGGTGTCCTCCGCGAACAACGTGGCCCGGCTGCTGGCCCGCTGGGACGCCGGCGGTCAGAAGGCGTTCGTCGCCAAGATGAACCGGACCGCCGCCGCCCTCGGCATGAACCGCACCACCTACACCGGGGTGAGCGGTATCGAGTCCGACACCCGCAGCACCGCCACCGACCAGCTGAAACTGGCCGGCGCCGCCATGAAGGACCCGGTCTTCCGCGCGATCGTGGCCACCCCCGCGGTGACCCCTCCGGGCGGGGTACGGATCCCCAACACCAACAAGCTGCTGGGCCAAAACGGTGTCATCGGGCTGAAGACCGGCTCCTCCACCCCGGCGGGAGGAAACCTCGTCTGGGCCGCCACCCAGCGGATCGGCGGCACTGCGCGGCTCGTCCTCGGCGTCGTCCTGGGCCAGCGCGCGGGAACTACTCCCGCCCAGGGCAGCGCCGCCGCGCGCGATGCCGGTCTGGCCCTGGTCACCGCGGTTCGCAAGGACCTTCCGAACGCCGTCGTCCGGGCGGCCGGGGCGGGAGGCTGACCCCCGTGCGGCACGCCTGTCGCAGTCGCAGTCGCTGCAGCGGACGGCCGTACCGCCGTCAGTACGGTGGACGGCCGAGGCCCGCCGGTGGGTACCGGCGGGCCCGGGGGAAAGCGCCCGAAGAGACTCAGATCCTGGCCCAGAGGGCGTAGCCACCCGAGCTGTGGGGGGAACACCACCACACCTTCCCCCAGATGACCTCGCCCGCGGTTCCCGCTGCCTTGCAGGACTCCTCGGTGGGGTAGTAGCCGTGGACGATCCACGGCCATTCGGCGGCGGCCGCCTTCACGGCAGCCGCTTCTGCGGTGGGGGCCGCCGCTGCGGACGGGGTCGCGGTCAGGGCGAGTGCCCCCGCCGTCAGAGCGGCTGAGCCGAGAACGATTCCGATGCGTCTGATCATGACGTACTCCCTCGGAGACGGAAGAGAGTGAGACAGAGCGGAGAGAACGTTCGGTACGGGCCGTCCGGCCGACGGCCAAGGGAGAACGTAGCGACGGCCTCCGAGGCCGGACAAGAGGTCTACACCAACGAAACGTCACGTGTCAGTGAATGTCGGTCTCCCCTGCCGCATACGTCCCGCGCGACCCTGACGTCACCCCGTGACCGAGCGTCCGGCCCCGGGAGAGGGCCGACGAGCGCGGCGGCCGCGCATACGGAAACCGGCGGGCAGCGCGGGACGGTCCCGCCAACAGGCCCTGGAAAAGGCTCGCGTGGCGCGACAGTATGCCCAATCAGTCATGAGCATTTCAACCGTGGTCAAAGGCCGGTCAAGCCGGTAAGTTGTCGCACGCACAGCGGACACGGAGGTCCGGAAAGCGGCGATCCCGCCGGGACCACCGACCCGGTGTGTGCCCGACGCCCTGTCATGACGAGCAGGGTGACCGGGCCCGGGCGGTACTCGTCGCCGTCCGTACCCCCGCTGTGTCCAGCGCACCACTCACGCCGCATCCGTGCGGCGAGCTGTTCCACCTTCCGCGCCCCGGCCCCCCCGTTCATCGGGTGTTCCCCCCTTCCGCCGGGCCCGGGCGCGTTCCCCCACACACCGGCCGGCGGCATGCCCCGGCCGGACGACGAAAGGTGTCAGCCCCTCATGCGCAAGACCCATATCTCCGGTATCGCCGCCGGAGCCCTCGGGCTCGCCCTGCCGATCGCCCTCGTTCCCGCCACCGGATCCGCCGCCCCCGTCCCCACGCCGCTGGTCTCGGTCGCCCAGGCCCCGGCGGAGAGCGAAATCAAGGGTCAGTACATCGTCACCGTGAAGGCCGGCAACGACGCCGCGGCCGTCGCCCAGGCCAAGTCGGTCAGAACGGACTATGTCTACGACGAGGTCATCAACGGCTTCGCCGCCTCCCTGACCTCGTCGCAGCTGGCCGCGCTCCGCGCCGACAAGCGCATCGCGTCCATCGAGGAGGACCAGAAGGTCGTCTCCAAGGCGACCCAGAACAACGCGCCCTGGGGCCTGGACCGAATAGACCAGCGCTCCGGGCGCAACACCACGTACACCTACAACGGCACCGGCGCCGGGGTCACCGCGTACATCATCGACTCCGGTATCTACACGGCCCACCCCGACTTCGGGAACCGCGCCCGCAACGTCTTCGACGCCTTCGGCGGGAACGGCCAGGACTGCAACGGCCACGGCACCCATGTCGCGGGCACCGTCGGCGGCTCCGTCCACGGCGTGGCCAAGGGCGTCCAGCTCCGCGGGGTGAAGGTCCTCAACTGTCAGGGCTCGGGCTCCTTCTCGGCCATCATCGCGGGCTTCGACTGGGTCCGGCAGAACGCGGTGAAGCCCGCCGTCGCCAACGCCTCTCTCGGCGGTGGCTACTCGGCCGCCCTCAACAACGCGGCCACGGCGCTGGCCAACTCCGGCGTCCACACCACCGTGGCCGCGGGCAACAACAACCAGAACGCCTGCAACTACTCCCCGGCCAGCGCCCCCGGCGCCCTCTCCATCGCCGCTTCGGACTCCGCCGACAACAAGGCGAGCTTCAGCAACTTCGGCAACTGCACCGACCTGTACGGTCCCGGTGTCGGTGTCGTCTCCACCCGGATGGGCGGGGGCACCACCAGCATGAGCGGTACGTCGATGGCCGCGCCGCACGTCGCGGGCGTCGCCGCGCTCTACAAGGGCGCCTACGGTGAGGCCTCCAGCACCACCGTCAACAACTGGATCATCAACAACAGCACCGCCAACGCGATCCGCGGCAACGTCACCGGTACGCCCAACCGCCTGCTGTTCAAGTCCACGCTCTAGCGGCGGCGCCGCCCACGCGGCGCACGGACCGGGAGTGATACCGCTCCCCACGGCCGAAAGGGCCCGGCCGGACTCCGGCCGGGCCCCCTGCGTGCCGGTTCGTCAGACGCCGGCGATCGACTGGATCCAGGGACGGTACGCCGTCACATTGGTGTAGGCGGTCGTGGTCTGCCGGTCACTGGTGGAGGCGACGCCGACCTGGATGCCGTTGGCCATCATCGGGCCGCCGGAGTCGCCGCCCGCGGTGATGCCGTCGCCGCGGCGGGCGCAGATCGCGGAGCCGTTGTAGGCGTCGCGGCAGCCGCCGGTCACGACGACCCTGGCGACCTTCAGGAACTGGGACTGGCAGTTGATCTCCGAACCGCACTGGGAGGTGGCTCCCCAGCCGTACACCTGGACGGTCTGGTTCACCGAGACCGACCCCGGCTGTCCGAGGCGCGAGTAGGTCGCCGACACCGAGCGGTCCAGCTTGACCAGCGAGAGGTCGGAGGAGGCGTGGTTGTACACGCCGGAGGCGTTGGCCACGGTGCCGCCGCTGGTCTGGTCGAGGCTGCCGATGCGGAACGACAGCCCGCCGCCGCCCACGCAGTGCCGGGCGGTCAGAATCCAGGTCGGCGCGATGATCGTGGCGCTGCACGTCTGGCGGCCGTTGGAGAACAGCCGGGCCGCCCACGGGGCGTCGGTGGCATAGCCGCCGCCGATGATCGGCAGGGCCGCTGTACCGACCGGGGTCGGGGCCGGGGTGGCAGCGGTGGCTGTGGGGGCCAGCGCGACAAGGGTGGCCGCCGCGGTCGCGAGGGCGGGTATGACTCGGGTGATGCGCATGTGGTTTCTCCATTGTGTGGGGGATGGAGCCCTGCCGGGTGTGGCAGGAGACGCACACGCCGGGGTGGTACGGCATATGCGTGACGTGTTCATGACATGTAGAGCCGCGGGGAGAATCTGACAGACGGCGCGCCGTCGGCGCAAGGGGGCGGCGGAGGCGACCTCACCGGCGGGCACTGCGTCCCGCGACACCGCTGGAGACCCCCCGGGACGGCCCCCGCACTCCCTGAGGGCCCGGATTCCCCCGTACCCGCGCCGCGCCCTGCCCGTCGACCCCGCCGTCCACCGCCTTCCCCGGCCCGGCGTGGTAGGGATCGTCCGTACCACCCGCACACCTCGGAGGCCCCCATGAGCCCGGAACCCACGCCGCCGGGCGGCGGACTGCACTGCCTGGTCACCGGCGCCACCGGCTATATCGGCGGCCGCCTCGTCCCCGAACTGCTCACGGCCGGACACCGCGTCCGGGCCCTGGCCCGCTCGCCCCTGGCCTTGCGCGACCACGCCTGGACCGACCGCGCCGAAGTGGTCCGCGGCGATGTCACCGACGCTGCGTCCGTCGCCGCCGCCATGGACGGCATCGACGTCGCGTACTACCTCGTCCATGCGCTGGGGACCGGCAAGGGATTCGAGGAGACCGACCGCCGCGCCGCACGGATCTTCGGCGAACAGGCCCGCGCTGCGGGCGTCCGGCGCATCGTCTACCTCGGCGGGCTCACCCCCGCCGGGGTCCCGGAGCGGGAACTCTCCCCGCATCTGCGCTCCCGCGCCGAAGTCGGCCGCATCCTCCTGGACTCCGGCGTCCCCACCACCGTCCTGCGGGCCGCCGTCATCATCGGCTCGGGCTCCGCCTCCTTCGAGATGCTCCGCTATCTCACCGAACGGCTGCCGGTCATGATCACCCCCCGCTGGGTCCGCACCCGGATCCAGCCCGTCGCCGTCCGCGATGTGCTGCGCGCGCTCACCGCGAGCGCCGACATGCCCCCGGACATCAACCGGACCTTCGACATCGGCGGCCCGGACGTCCTGACGTACCGCGAGATGATGCTCCGTTACGCGGCGGTCGCCGGACTCCCGCGGCGGCTGATCCTGCCCGTCCCCGTCCTCACCCCCAGGCTCTCGGCGCTCTGGGTCGGGCTGGTCACCCCCGTCCCCGGCGCGCTCGCCCGCCCGCTGGCCGAGTCGCTCCGCCACGAGGTGGTGTGCCGGGAGAACGACATCGCCCGCCATGTCCCCGAGGTGCCGGGACACCCGCTGGACTTCGACACCTCGGTGGCGCTGGCGCTGCGCCGCGTACGGGAGGCCAGGGTCACCACCCGCTGGTCCTCCGCCTCGGTACCGGGCACCCCCAGCGATCCGCTGCCCACCGACCCCGACTGGGCGGGCGGCAGCCTCTACACCGACGAACGGGAACGGACGGTGGACGCACCCGTCGAAGAGCTGTGGCGGGTCGTCGAGTCCATCGGCGGCGACAACGGCTGGTACTCCTTTCCGCTCGGCTGGGCCGTCCGCGGCCAAATCGACCGGCTGGCGGGCGGTGTCGGACTCCGCCGGGGCCGCCGGGACGCCACCAGGCTGCGGATCGGTGACTCCCTCGACTTCTGGCGGGTGGAGGAGATCGAACCGGGCAGCCTGCTGCGGCTCCGCGCCGAGATGCGGCTGCCCGGTCTGGCCTGGCTGGAGCTGCGCTGCGAACCGCTGGGGGAGCGGCGGGCCCGCTACCGGCAGCGGGCCCTCTTCCATCCGCACGGACTGCTCGGGCAGGCGTACTGGTGGAGCGTCGCGCCCTTCCACGCGTTCGTCTTCGGCGGAATGGTCCGCAACATCACCCGCGCCGCGGCCGCCGGAGCGGGCGAGCCGGAGCGGTCCGACGACGCCCGGAAGACCGGGCGGGCCGCCGATCGGGGGACCCCGCCCTCCACACACTGAGACAGCGACGCAAATCACCCCATACGGTGATGGAATTGTCGATCATGGTTTGTCAGGGTCGGGCCATGAAAATCCACTCCAGGCTCCGTGCCTGCGCCGCGGCGGCCGCCGCGCTGCTCACGGCCGTCGCAGCCCTGTCGGCGGCGGGCAGCGCGGCCGCCGCACCCGAACCCGGGCTGCCCGCCAACGGCATCACGAGCGCCGACCCCGCGCCCTTGCGGAAGACGTCCGCGCCCATCCCCGGCCAGTACATCGTGACGCTGCACAAGGGAACGAAGCCGGGCGCCTTCGTCAAGCAGACGCTGCCCGGCCTCAAACCGCTCTTCACCTATGCGGCGGTACTGAACGGCTTCGCGGCCAAACTCACCCCCGCACAGCTCAGGGCCGTACGGGCCGTACCGGCCGTCAAGGTGGTCGAGGAGGACGGCACCGCCTCCGCCCGCCCCGTCACCTCCCGGCAGGACCGCTTCCAGGCCTTCAGCTGGGGCCTCGACCGGATCGACCAGCCGTACCTCCCGCTCAACCAGAAGTTCAACATCGAGGGCACCGGGGTCGGTGCCACCGCCTATATCGTCGACACGGGCATCGACTACAGCCATCCCGAGTTCGGCGGCCGGGCCGTCCCCGGCTTCGACGCCGTGAACGACGGCCGCAACGGCCAGGACTGCAACGGCCACGGCACCCATGTCGCGGGCACGGTCGGCGGCACCGACTTCGGCGTCGCCCGCCAGGCGAAGCTGGTCAGTGTCCGTGTCCTCGGCTGCGACGGCAGAGGTCCCTGGTCGGGAATCATCGCGGGCTTGGACTGGGTCGCGCAGAACGCCCGCCGGCCCGCTGTCATCAATGCCTCCCTCGGCGGCGACCGCAACCAGGCCGTCAACAACGCGGTCACCAACATCGCGCTGCGGGGGACCCTTCCGGTCGTCGCGGCGGGCAACGACGCCCGCGACGCCTGTGACGTCTCACCCGCGAGCGCCCAGCGCACGGTCACCGTCGGAGCGACCGACCACCTCGACAAGGAGACCGACTTCAGCAATTTCGGTCCCTGCCTGTCGCTCTACGCCCCCGGCAAGGCCATCTTCTCGGCCAAACTGGGCGGCGGCAGCATCGCGCTGGACGGTACGTCGATGGCCAGCCCCCACGTCGCCGGGGTCGCGCTCCTCTACCAGGCCGCCAACCCCGCGGCCACCCCGGAGCAGATCGCGGACTGGCTGGTCCTGCAGTCCACCAAGGACATCCTGACGGTCAGCAAGACGTCGCCCAACCGTCTGCTGTACACCGGCGGTCTGTAACCGCCGACGCGACCGGCCCACCGCGCCGGGGCCGTCACCCCGCTCCGCTCGGCGCGGGCGGCGGCTCCGGTACCGGGCTGGTCGTCGGCCGGGTCGGGGCGAGGTCGACGGCCAGCTCGCAGCCGGCCGGTTCCCTGGCTCCGTCCGTGCCGGTGACGACCACCCGGGCCCGGCCGTTCCGGTCCCTCGTGTACGCCATGGTGCACACCAGCTGCTGTACGGCGGTGTCGTCGAGGTTCCGCACGGGAACGGGCAGATCGACGCCGAGCATGCCGTTCTCCGTCTCCCGGGGCGTCCCGGGCCGTACCTTCGGAAGCGCGGTGGACAGGCCGGTGGCGCGATCCGTCGCCGACGGGCCCGCGAGCAGGTCTTCGACGGCTTCCGCCAGCAGAACGGGCGTCGGAACTCTGTTCGTGAACGGATCGCGTACCCGCAGCACGGGAACCGGGCGGCCCGTGGGGGACAGGAAGAAGAGCATCTTCCAATCCTGCGGCCGGGCCCCGAGCGCGAAGACCGCGGGACCGCCCGCCTCGACAGGTTCCGTGGCGCCGACTCCGCAACCCGTGAGCAGTACGGCGGCCACCGCCGCCGCGCAGGCTCGCCGTCCGCCGCGTACCGCCGGACCTCTCCCGGTCATGTCTCCTCCTCCGGGGCCCGCCCGCGCGGTCCGCCGTCGAGGGGCAGCGCGACCGTGAAGACGGCGCCCCGCCCGCCGGGTGCGTTGGCGGCCCGGATCGTACCCCCGTGCAGTGCGACGTTCTCCGAGGTGATGGCCAGCCCCAGCCCGCTGCCCGCCGACCGGGTCCGGGCCTGGTCCGCCTTGAAGAAGCGGTCGAAGACGTACGGCAGCACCTCCGGCCGGATCCCGGGGCCGCCGTCGGTGACCTCGGCAACCAGCAGCGGACTGCCGTCGTCGGCCGTGCCCCGGCGCAGTGTCACCGTCACCGGGTCCCCGCCGTGCCGCAGCGCGTTGCCGACCAGATTGGCCATCACCACGTCGAAGCGGCGCGGGTCGAGCCGGGCCCGGATCCCGTCCGGGAGCTCCGTGCCGACCCGGCCGGTCCAGTGCCGGATCGCCAGGGTGCGGCGGATGGTCTCGGCGACGTCGACCTCGTCCGTGTTGAGTTCGGCCGCGCGGGCGTCGAAGCGGGAGATCTCCATCAGATCCTCGACCAGTACGGCCAGCTTCTCCGTCTCGGTGCTGATCAGCCGCACCGCACGGGCCGTATCGGGGTCGAGACCGGCCGTGGCCGCGTCCTCGTCCAGCAGCTCGGTGACCGCGAGCATTCCCGCCAGCGGAGTGCGCAGTTCATGGGAGACGTCGGACGCGAAGCGGCGGGCGCGTGCCTCCGCCTCGCGCAGTCCGGTCACCGACCGTTCCAGCTCGGCCGCCGTATCGTTGAAGGTCCGGGCGAGGTCCGAGAGTTCGTCGCCGCCCCGGACGGCGATCCGGGTGTCCAGTCTGCCGCTGCCCATGCTGAGGGCGGCCCGCCGCAGCTCCCGCACCGGACGCAGGACGCTGCGGGCCGCCAGCAGGGCGGGTATCAGCGCGATCGCCAGCCCCGGGACTGCGCCGTTGCGGGCGGCGGTGACCAGGGCGTCGACCTGCGCCCCCTCCTCCTCCAGCGGAACGACGGCATAGAGCACCATGCCGGTGTCGAGGCCGGTGTCCAGCAGGCCCATCCGCAGCACCATGGGCATGGCGATGACGAGATACGGCACCCCGTTCTTGACGACCCGCTGGAAGCTGCCGGTGGGACGGTCCGCCGCCTGCCGCCGGAGTTCGTCGGTGATCACCGTGGAGACGGGGCTCGTTCCCGACGATTCGCGCACCGTCGTCCCGTACTCGGCGAAGACGTGCCAGTGGCGGGGCTTCCCCCGCCGCGCGAAGCCCTCCAGCCGTCCTTTCAGATCGTCGGGACCGGGGGGCAGGTCGTATGCGGACTCGCTGACCACTTCGCGGAAGCTGGACACGGCGAGGTCCTGGGACGCCTGGAGCACCGAGTTGCGTGCCTCGCGGTAGGTGAGCGTGGCGGTCGATCCCGCGGTGACGGCTGCGACCAGCAGAAACGCAAACACCATCCGGGTCCGGAGCCCCAGGGACGAGCGGTGGGCCCGCCGCCGGGAACCGGCCGCCGCACGGGTCTGCCCCGCCGCAGGGGCGGATCCGTGCGGCGGCCCGTTCTCGCGGACCCGGCGCCGCAGCAGGCGGCCCGTACCCGAATGCCGTCCTCCGGCCCCCGTAACGCTTCGTCCATCCGCCCCGCCGGTACGTTTCCGCAGTCGGGATACGACCCCGCTCACAGCGGGCCGAAGCGGTAGCCGAAGCCCCGCAGCGTCTGGATGTAGCGGGGCGAACCCGGCACATCCTCTATCTTGTTGCGCAGCCGCCGCACACAGGCGTCCACCAGCCGGGCGTCCCCGTGGTAGCCGTGCTCCCACACCTGCTCCAGCAACTGCTGGCGGCTGAACACCTGCTCCGGTGCCGCGCTCAGATACAGCAGCAGCTTCAGCTCCGACGGCGCCAGCGCCAGTTCCTGCCCGCACTTGGTGACGGTCAGCCCCGAACGGTCGAGGGCCAGATCGCCGTGCCGCTCCACCGTCGGCCGGCCGGCGCCCGGCTCTTCGATCCGCCGCAGCACCGCCCGGATCCGGGCTTCGATGACCTCCGTACGGGCCGGTTTGACGATGTAGTCGTCGGCGCCCGCCTCCAGCCCGATGACGATGTCGAAATCGTCACCGCGAGCGGTCAGCATGATGATCGGCAGCTGGCCGGCCTCCCGGATCCGGCGGCACACCTCCACCCCGTTGACCCCGGGCAGCATCAGGTCCAGCAAAACCAGATCCGGCCGGAACTCCGGCAGCGCCGCGAGCCCCTCCTCGCCGGTGGCCGTCGCCGTGACCTCGTGGCCGCGGCGCCGCAGCCCCAGCTCCACCCCCTCACGGACCGACGGATCGTCTTCGATCAGCAGTACGCGTGGCATCACACCCCTCTTTCCCCAGCGTTCCCCAGTGTTTCCCCGGTTCGCTCCCGCGGTCAGCCGCGCGCGGGACGCCTGCGCAGTCGTCGTACGGCACCGGAGACGGCGGCGTCGAGTTCGGTGAGCCGCAGCGGCCGGGCGAGGGCCGCGAAGACCACTCCGACCACCAGGGCACCCGCCGCGCCCGCCGCCGGAGCCCCCGCCGCTCCGCCCGTCACCCGGGCCGTCACGTAACCGAGACCGGCGGCCGGTACCGCCGCCACCAGCAGCCTGGCCACCGCCCCCGCGGACGCCGAGCGCCACAGCGGCTCCGGACGGCGGCGCCGCGACCGGCGGCCGTGCCGGCCCCGCTGCCCCGGCACCGTCGCCGACGGCGGCGGCAGCAGCCTGCGCCGCAGCACCAGCGCCGTCACCACCCAGCCCGCGAACAGCGCCACCGAGTACGCCCCGGCCAGCCCGGTGACCACCCAGCGCGCGGGCAGCAGCCAGTACGCCGTCACCGCGAGCCCCGCGTTCACCGCCACGATCACCAGATTGAGGAAGAACGGGGTCCGGGTGTCGGAGAGCGCGTAGAACGCCCGCGACAGCACGTACTGCCCGGAGAAGGCGATCAGCCCCGGAGCGAAAGCCATCAGGATGCCCGCCATCAGCGCCACATCACCCGGATCGGTCTGCCCGTACCCGTACACCACCGTCATCACCGGCTGCGCCAGCGCCAGCAGGGCACAGGCGGCGGGCACGATCATCGACGCGCTCGTCCGCAGGGCATAGGAGACGTCCCGGCGCACCGCCAGGGGATCGCCGTCGGCCGCAGCCCGGCTCATCCGCGGCAGCAGCGCGGTCACCAGGGAGACCGTGATGATGCCGTGCGGCACCGCCCAGAGCGTATAGGCGTTGCTGTACGCGCTGAAGCCCGCACCGCCGTCGATGCCCAGCTCCGCGGCCCGCCGCCCGGCCGCCGTCGCCAGCCGCGTCACGACCCAGTAGGCGGCCTGGTTGGACAGGACCAGCAGCACCAGCCAGCCCGCGGCACGCAACGGCCGGGTCAGCCCGCTGCCCCGCCAGTCGAACCGCGGCCGCCAGGAGAAACCCGCGCGGCGCAGCGACGGGGCGAGCGCCAGAGCCTGTACGGCGATGCCCGCCGTGGTGCCCCAGCCCAGCAGCGCCCGCTCCGCGGAGCTGAGCGCGCCGCCGTCACCGACCACCAGATACAGCCCGAACACGGAGATGACGACGATGTTGTTGAGGACCGGCGTCCACATCATCGCGCCGAACCTGCCGCGGGCATTGAGCACCTGCCCGAGCACGGTGAACACCCCGAGGAAGAAGATCTGGGGCAGGCAGTAGCGGGCGAAGGCCACCGTCATCTCCGCCTGCGCACCGCTGTAGCCCGTGTACAGCTCCACGATCTGCGGGGCGGCGGCGACCGCCGCTCCGGTGATCACCAGCAGGGCGACGGCGCACACGGTCAGCAGCCGCTGGGTGTACGCGATACCGCCGTCCGCGTGCTCCTTCGCGGCCCGCACCAGCTCGGGCACGAAGACGGCGTTGAGGGCCCCGCCGACCAGCAGCATGTAGAGGATCATCGGCACGGCGTTGGCCACCGCATAGCCGTCGGCGGTCAGCCCGATGCCGAGGGCGGCGGCGACGACCGCCGAGCGGACGAAACCGGTGGCCCGGGAGACGATCGACCCGGCGGCCATCAGGGCGCCGCTGCGCGCGACCGAGGCGGCCTTCTGCTCCCCGGCCCCCGGCTCCGCGGGCGCGGTGGCCGCGGGCGCCGGACTCAACGGCGTGCCAGATATGCCTGGAACGCCCGGTACAGCGCGTGGTTGGTGGCCCCGCCCAGCGGTTTCTCCCATTCCCCCAGCGTCTCCACAACATGCCCCCCGGTGCCGAGCTTCCAGCGCAGAAGCCCGTACGAACGGTCCGAGGGGTCGAGTGTGGAGGGTACCCCGCGCATGTCGTACACCTGTGCGCCGCAAGCGTGGGCGTCCATCAGCATCCGCCACTGGAGCGCGTTCGACGGCCGGACCTCGCGGCGGTGGTCGGCGGAGGCGCCGGTCTGGTACCAGACCCGCCGTCCCACGGTCACCATGGTGTGCGCGGCCAGGATCTCGCCCCGGTGCCGGGCCAGACAGAGCTTCATCCGGCCCGGCTCCTCGGCGTTCAGGGCCGCGTACTGACGCTGGTAGTACGCCAGGGAGCGGCCCAGCCGGAAACCGTCGCGCCGTTCGGTCACCTCAAGCAGCCGGAAGAAGTCGGGCAGCTCGGCCGCGCTGCCGACGACCACCTCCACACCCTCCTTGCGGGCCCGCCGCACATTGCGCCGCCACTCCTGGTTGAGCCCGTCCCACAGCTCCTCCGGGGACCGCCCGGCGAGCGGCACCCGGAAGACGTGACGCGGCTGGGCATCGCCGTCGTCGGCACCGCCGCAGCGCCGCCAGCCCCGGGCGCGCAGCCGCTCCGCCACGGCCGTACCCAGCGGATCGACCTCGCAGTCGAGGACGTCGGCCAGCCTCCGGCCCGGCCCCGTACCCGCTTTGAGGGCCCCGCCCCGCCAGGTCCGGTAGGCGGGGGAGGGGCCGATACGCACCGCGAAGACACCCGCGCCGCGGAGATGCTCCAGCAGCGGTTCGAGCCAGGCGTCCGGCTCCGGGTCCGACCAGTCGACCACCGGCCCCTCGGGCAGATAGGCGAAGCAGCGCCGGGTGCCCGGGAACTGGCGCAGCAGCACCAGGGCGACCCCGGTCAGCCCGGCCGGGCCCGCCGCCGGATCCGGCCCCCAGCCCAGCAGCAGGGACCGCCAGCCCTCCTTGACCTCGGCCCAGGAAGGGCACTGGAGGAAACCGGCGCCAAGCGCCACACCGCGGGCGGAGCCGAGGAACGCGCGATACGTGACCGCGTCGAGGGGCGCGAGCCGGATACGCGGGCCGGTGGAGTCCTCTCGTCCGTCCCGGCCTGTCACAAGAAGTGCTGACACGGTGTGAGCCGCCTTCCGATCGTGGTCCTGGTGCCCGCCGGACGACGGGGACGGCAGGATGCTCACAGCGGCCCATGACCGCACCGCGCGAGGAATGTGACAGAACGATGACCGTTCCTCACCAGAGGCCGTTACATCGGGGTTAGGGCGTTCACCTGCCGGTTTTCGGCATTAGGGTCAGGGATGTCCCCATGGAACGTTTGAGCGGTGGACGGGTGTTGCGTTCGAACGCGCTGTGCCCCCGCCGCCTCGACACCGGACGGACACCACCGACAACCGCCGAATCCCGGATTCGCCGAACCCGCCGGACCCTGCCGGCGGGCTCGAATCCCCGCTCCCCACGGAGGATCCGTTGCGCCCGATATCCGCGCGCCCCGCTCGTCACCCGGCCACACGCCTCGCGGTGGCGGCCGCCGTGCTCGCTCCCCTCGCCCTCGCCGGCTGCTCCTCCGACGGTTCGGGCGGCGACGGCAAGGCGGGCTCGGCCAAGGCGGCGGACAAGCCGGCGACGGTGGCGGTGACCCCGAGCGGCAGCGGCGTCAAGGCCGGTCAGCCCATCAAGGTGACCGCCCAGGGCGGCAAACTGACCTCCGTACAGGTCACCGACGGCGACGGCGGTGCCGTCACCGGCAAACTGTCGGCGAACGACACGCTCTGGACCTCGGACCGCAAGGCGGGAGCGGGAGCCTCCTACCGGATCACCGCGGCCACCAGGACCGAGAGCGGCACCGCAGGCAGCACGAACGCCGCCTTCACCACCGCCAAGGCCGAGAAGAAGAACCTGGTCACCTGGTGGCCCGGCAAGAACACCACCGTCGGCATCGGCCAGCCGATCTCCCTCGTCTTCGACTACCCCGTCGGGACCGAGAGCCGCGCCGAGGTGGAAAAGGCCCTCAAGGTCACCACCTCCAACAACACCGTGGGGTCCTGGGGCTGGCTGAAGCACTACGACGGCAAGGACCGCATCGACTGGCGGCCCAAGGAGTACTGGAAGCCGGGCACCCAGGTCACCGTCGACGCCCCGCTGAACGGCATCGCCACGTCCAAGGAGCGGATGTTCGCCCGCGACTACGCGACGAAGTTCACCATCGGCGCCCAGGAGGTCGTCAAGGTCGACCTCGACCGGAAGAAGCTCGTCCTGGAACGGAACGGCAGCCCCGTCCGTACCATCCCGGTCTCCGGCGGCACACCCGGCGGCGACAAGCGGTCCTGGGGCGGGACCACGGTGCTCATCTCCAAGGAGGGCACCATCAACATGAACTCCGAGACCGTGGGCCTGGGCGACGCCTACAACAAGATGGTCGACTACTCGATGCGGCTGACCTGGTCGGGGATGTACGTCCACGCCGCGCCGTGGAACGCCGCGTACTTCGGCAGGGCCAACAAGAGCTCCGGCTGCATCGGCATGAGCACCGCCGAGGCCTCCTCCTTCTACAAGGACATCAAGGTCGGCACGCCGTTCGAGACCACCGGCAAGGACCACAAGGGCATCCCGGTCCAGGGCAACGGCTTCAGCAACTGGAACGAGACCTGGGAGCAGTGGCAGAAGCGCAGCGCCCTGAGCTGACCCGCCCCACGGCACAACACCGCACCGGCGGGCGCTCTCGCCCGCCGGTGCGGTGTTTCCCTACCCTGCTTCAGTCGCCGTTCATCACGGCCGCCATCCGCAGATGCGGGGCCGCCTCAGCCGTCCGTCCCTGCCGCTCCAGGGTCCGCCCCAGCATCAGCCGGGCGTAGTACTCGGAGGGGTTCTGCTCCAGGACGGCCCGCAGCTCGGTCTCGGCCGGCCCCAGCCGGGCGGAGTGGTAGTACG
This sequence comes from Streptomyces tsukubensis, assembly GCF_003932715.1. Taxonomy (NCBI): domain Bacteria; kingdom Bacillati; phylum Actinomycetota; class Actinomycetes; order Kitasatosporales; family Streptomycetaceae; genus Streptomyces; species Streptomyces tsukubensis. The sequence goes on from NZ_CP020700.1 coordinate 7,662,674, forward strand.
CCCGGGCGAGCAGCAGACGCGCCGCCAGCTGCTCCGGCGCCTCCTCGACGAGTCCGTGCAGGATCCGCGCGGCGGTCAGGTATTCCTTGCTGTCGAAGAACATCTGCGCCCGGTCCCACCGCTCGGCGGGGGTGCCGAACTCGTAGTACGTCTCGCTCACGGCTTTCCTCTCTCGGGTGGTTTCGGGCGGCTCCGGCGCCGCTGTCCCTGCCAACCCGAGCAGCTCGTTCAATATTCCACCAGATGGTTCCGGGTGCGGCCGCTCCGGCATCCGGCCGGTCGGCAAGGCGTGGGGGCTGCCCGGTGCGCCCCCGCGGGAATAGGTTGAGCGTCATGAGCAATCTCGATCGTCAGGCCGCCCTCTCCGTCTGCGGCGGTCGTGGATTCGTCGTCGCCGAGCCGGTACGCGAACTCCTCAGCCCCCGTACGGTCCGGCTCGGGGAGTCCACGGAGGTCCGCAGGCTGCTGCCCAACCTGGGCCGCCGCATGGTGGGCGCCTGGGCCTTCGTCGACCACTACGGCCCCGACGACATCGCCGACGAGCCCGGTATGCAGGTACCGCCCCACCCCCATATGGGCCTCCAGACCGTGAGCTGGCTCCACGAGGGCGAGGTGCTGCACCGCGACAGCACCGGCAGCCTCGCCACCATCCGCCCCCGTGAACTGGGCCTGATGACCTCCGGCCGGGCGATCAGCCACTCCGAGGAGACCCCCCGCTCCCACGCCCGCTATCTCCACGGCGCCCAGCTCTGGGTCGCGCTCCCGGACGCCCACCGCCAGGTGGACCCCCAGTTCGAACACCACCCCGACCTGCCCGCCGTCACCGCCCCCGGTCTGACCGCCACGGTGATCCTGGGCAGCCTCGACGGCGCCACCTCACCGGGCACCGCCTACACCCCCATCGTCGGCGCCGACCTCACGCTCAGTGACGGCGCGGATGTGCGCCTCCCCCTCGACCGTGACTTCGAGTACGCGGTCCTGGCGATGTCGGGAGAGGCCGTGGTCGACGGCGTTCCCGTCCTCCCCGGCTCCATGCTCTACCTCGGCTGCGGCCGGACCGAGCTCGCCCTGCGCGCCGAGTCCGACGCCGCTCTGATGCTCCTCGGCGGGGAGCCCTTCGAGGAGGAGCTGATCATGTTCTGGAACTGGATCGGCCGCTCGCAGGAGGAGATCGCCGAGGCCCGCCGGGACTGGATGGAAGGCACACGCTTCGGCGAGGTAAAGGGTTACGACGGCGATCCCCTGCCTGCCCCCGAACTCCCCCCGGGGCCGCTGAAGGCGCGCGGACGCGTACGCTGAAATGGGCTTCTGTGTCGGCGGGCGGACTGGAACCCTGTGACTCGGGCGGCTCCTCGGAAAGACCGGCAGCGGGCGGAGCGTCCTCTCCCCAGAGGGGCGAACGAAGGTCGTTCTCTACCAACCCGACTACTTCACCAGCACCGGATCGCCGGGACACCGTCGTACGCGCCCCATCTGGTAACCGAGCATCCGGGCCCGGTGCCCAGACGGGAGTCCGCGTCCGACAGCGGCGGTAATGGTGCCCCTGTCGAGCCGGGGCCTGTGCCGGACGGCCGGTACGGCTCCCGTGGTCCGGATTCGTGTGAGGGCGTGAGTCGTCGCGGGTCAGGCGGGGGTGAGGTGGAAGGTGTCGTTCAGGATCCCGTCTCCGTGCAGGTTGCAGGGGTGCTGGATCAGCGTGGCGTCGTCGGCGGTGGATGCGTCGCGGATGTGGAGGCAGTTCCAGTACTTGGGGCGGGTGGTGTGAGTACGCAGGATGTACCCGTCCCAGGGGTGGTGGTCGCCGTAGGCGGTGAACACCTCGTTCATGGCGCGGCTACAGGGCCACTGGATGATGGGGACGCCGACGTGGTGGATGTTGTCCTTGACGTTCCAGCACAGACCGGTGGAGGTGCGGAAGAAGAAGCTGTTCGCGGGGATGTCGCCCCGGGCGGTGATCAGCGTGACCTTCTGGGAAGGGCGTCCGTCGCAGGGCTGCTGCACGATCACCACTCCTTCCGCCGTACTGTCGTCCCGGGGGCCCAGGCACTTGCCTGAGTGCGCGACCCGCACGGTGTACTTACCGGCCGTCGGGGGTGGAGTGGCCGCGGACGCCGGCGGGACCGTCACGGCTGCCAGCAGCGCCGCGACAGCGGCCGCCAGGGCGCCGCGCGCGCCGGCGCGGCGGGGGAAGGGAATTCTCACGAGGGCGTCCTTGTCCGGAGCGCTGGACGCGGGCCCGGCGCCCCGGGGCGGCGGTCGGCCGGTCAGCGCGGCCAATGGTCGAAGTCGTACGGTGTAGCGGTCCGAGTGCGGGGGCGCGGCGGGCCGAGGAGCCTGCGACGGCACGCGGTGTCTGCGCCGGACGGGACGGCCGCTCCCGCCATGGTCGTCATGGTGATCAGCACAGAACGCTGCACGACCGTACCGGGCCCAGGGGTGAGTGACGATCCCCCTTGGGGGTGATGCGGGCCGTACTGGTTCAGGGTCCGGTTGACCTGTTCGGTGATCTGTTGGACGTCGTCCGCGACGATGTTGTTGATGTTGACCGAGACGGCCTCGCCGTTGCCGTTCTGAGTGATTCCTCGTACTGCGGGCGGGCCAGCCGAACCCAGCGGTGAAGCTCTGCTTTCCTTCCGAGAACGGGGCATTCGAAGCGATGGCGATCGCGCGTCGTTCCTCGCACTCGGTCAATACGTGGACCAGCGGTTTCGCGCGCCCGCCTTGTCAAGGCCCTCCCGACACGGCCATGACCGCGGGTTCGTGATCCTGCACGAGCGGGCGTGGACGACGTCCGCCGAGGGGCCGAAGGCGCTGTTCGGCCACCCGGTGGACCGGCCGGGCGGGCAGTCCATGGCACATCGGGAGCGCACACCAGCGGTCCCGGGCTCGTGAGGGGCCCTGCCCTACGCTGCCGCCCCGCTGGTCCCGTCCGCTACGAGGCAACCGTCCTCGTCGCGACCATCAATGACCGGCTCCGACCGGCATCGTCGAGAGTGATCCAGTAGCGGCGCTTGACCCCGGCTTCGGTGCTGCGCACGTCTTCGAGGACGCCACCGTTGTTTTCGATGGTGCGCGTCGAGCCGGCGTTGCCGTCGTCACAGGTGAGGAGGACCCGGTCCAGACCGAGCGCCGGCGCCTTGAGCAGAACCGCTCCCAGCGCCCACGAGGCCAGCCCGCGTCTCCTGGCAGAAGGCCGAACGCTGTAGCCGATGTGTCCGCCGCCTTCCAGCAGAACGGCGTTCAGGTAGTGCCGAAGGTCGATGGCCCCGAGGTACATCTCACCGTCCGCGATCCACCAGTGGGTGGCGTGGACGCGCCCTTCCCCGACAGGCAGCGACCGGTCCGATTGCTGCCGCAGTCGCTCGGTCCATGATGCGAACCCTTCCGGGTGGTCGAGGTCATCGTCACCGGCCAGACGCAGGCCGGCCCCGTCCTGATGAGCACCGGGCTGCCACTCGTCACGCGCCGTGAGCCACGAGGAATGCAACCGTCCCGTGGGAGTGATCAGTTCAGGCATGCGAGGGACGATAACAGCCGCATCCCAGCGCATGCCCTGCCGAGCACGGCCTGACGCCGGGGAGCGCTCGGACTGGCGCCGGAGTCGGTGCTGTTGTCCTGCAAGGGGGTGGTGGCGGCCGGGGCTTCAGGCGGTGTTCGGGTCGCTCAGGCGGTTGATCCAGTCCTCGACGGCGTGGGCGGTCGTCTCGGCGTGCTCCCGCATCATGGTCAGATGGTCGCCGGGTGTGATGGTGCTCGGGACGAGAGGGAATTCGGCCCTCAGACCGAGAATCGGTGCCTCCGCCGCCACGAGGAGAGCGGGTAGCCGCGGGTGGTCCGGGCTCCATGCGGTGAACAGGTCGAAGTAGTGGCTCATCGCGGTGAGGCCGGCGGTGTCGAGGAGGTCCGCCTCACCGGTGTGCTCCCAGGAGCGCCAGGTCACTTCGGCCGCGAGGCCGGGCGTGATCTTACGGCCGACGCCGGTGTCCAGGAGGACGACTCCGAGGGGTGGGTTCGGGTGGCCGGAGAGCTGCTGCGCTGTGGCGTAGGCGACCCAGCCGCCGCTGGAGTGTCCCAGGAGGACGTACGGTTCGCCCTGCGACGCCTCCCGTACGGCTTCTGCCATGGTGCCGACGAGCGCTTCCCGTGTCGGCGGCAGGGGTTCGCCATCGGTGTAGCCCGGGAGCGGGAGTACGGTCACGCCCCGGTGCGGGGGCAGGTGCCGGGCCAGTGTCCGGTACTGGAGCGGGTCGGCCGGGGCGGGCAGCGCGGGGACGCAGATGATGCGGGGCGCCCACCCTCCCGGGGCCAGGACTGTGGGCCGGGCCGCTGCCACCCGGGTCTTCCCATGGCACTCCGCGGCCAGACGCGCCCTGGTGGCGGCGCGTGCCGTCGTCGTGGCCTCGGCCGGGTCGCCCGCCCGTCGCGCGGCGTGGTACCGGGCGACGGAGTTGTCCGACTCCTCGGCATCGGTGTCGGCTGGGGCGCTCGTGGGGGACAGCAGCGTGGTGAGGTGCTCGGCCAGCTTCCGGGGGGTGGGGTGGTCGAAGACCGCGGTCGTGGCCAGGCTGATGCCTGTCGCGATGTTGAGGCTGTTGCGGAGCTGGACGGACGCGAGGGAGTCGAATCCGGCGGCGCGGAAGCCGCCGTCCGGGTCGACGGCGTCCCTGTCGGTGTGTCCGAGCGCCGTGGCGGCGCGGTCCAGCACCAGGTCGAGCAGTGCGATTCGCTGCTTCTCGGCGCTGAGGCCGGCCAGTTGAACGGCGGTGGAGGGTTCGGTGTCCGGTGTGGGGCGGATGGGCCGGTTTCGCGGCCGGACGAGGTCGCGCAGCAGTGGTGATGTGCTGTCCCCGACGGCGTGCGCGATACCGAGGGCGGCGACGGCGAGGAGGGGCTCCTCGGACCCGGCCGCCGCGTCGTAGAGGGCCAGACCGTCCTGGTCGGTGAGGGACCGCAGGCCCTGACTCCGGATCCGGGCCCGGTCGGTGTGGCCCAGATGGCCGGTCATGCCGCTGTCCTGTTCCCAGTGGCCCCAGGCGAGGGAGATGCCCGGCAGGCCCTGGGCGCGGCGGTGGTACGCGAGGGCGTCCAGGAAGGTGTTGGCCGCGGCGTAGTTGGCCTGCCCGCCGGTGCCGAGCTGCCCGGCCATGGAGGAGTAGAGCACAAAGGCCGAGAGGTCCATGCCACGGGTGAGTTCGTGGAGGTTGAGGGCGGAGTCGGCCTTCGCGCGCAGGACGCGGTCCACCTGTCCGGGGGTCAGGGACGCGAGGGTGGCGTCGTCGAGGACACCTGCGGTGTGGACGACGGAGGTCAGCGGGTGCGCGGAGGGCACGGTATCGAGGAGACGGCCCAGCGCGTCGCGGTCCGCGGTGTCGCAGGCAGCGATGGAGACCCGGGCGCCGAGTGCGGTCAGGTCGTCGCGCAGAGCGGCGGCTCCCGGTGTGTCGGGCCCTCGTCGGCTGGTGAGCAGGAGATGGCGGGTGCCGTGTTCGGTGACCAGATGGCGGGCGAGGAGGCTGCCCAGGGTTCCGGTGCCGCCGGTGATGAGGACGGTGCCGTCGGGGTCCGGAGTGCGGGGTGCGATCAGGACGTTCTTGCCGGTATGCCTGGCCTGGCTCATATGGCGGAACGCCTCGGGAGCGCGACGGGCGTCCCACGCGACCACGGGGAGGGGGGTGACGACCCCCTGCCGGATCAGGTCGGGGAGCTCGGTGACCAGGGCGTGCCAGCGGCCGGTGTCCGCCGACGACAGGTCGATGACCCGGTAGTCCACACCGGGGTGATCGTTTGCGACGGTCGCGGGGTCGCGGGGGTCGGTCTTCCCCAGCTCGACGAAGTGTCCGCCGCGGGGCATCAGGCGCAGTGAGGCGTCGATGAACTCCTGGGCCAGGCAGTTCAGTACGACATCCACCCCTGCCCCATCGGTCCGCTGGAGGAAGGCACGCTCGAAGTCGAGGGTGCGGGAGGACGCGAGGTGGGTGTCGGGGATCCCCATGGCCCGGAGGGTGTCCCATTTGGCGGGGCTCGCGGTGGCGTACACCTCGGCGCCCAGATGTTGGGCGAGCCGGACGGCTGCCATGCCGACCCCGCCGGCCGCGGCGTGGATCAGGACCTTGGCGTCCTTCTTGAGGCCGACAAGGCGTACCAGGGCGTCATAGGCGGTGAGGTACGCCACCGGAACGGTGGCCGCCTGGGGGAAGGACCAGCCTTCCGGGACGGGCAGCAGGCGCCGCTGGTCGGTGATCGGATCGGTGGCGAACACGGTGTAGCCGGGCAGCAGCCCCATGACCCGGTCGCCGGGGGCGAGGCCGGTGACACCCGGCCCGGTCCCGGTCACCACACCGGCCGCCTCGGCGAAATGGGCATTGCGGTCCAGGACGATCCCGAGAGCCATCAGGACAAAGCGGAAGTTGATGCCGGTCGCGCGTACGGAGACCCGGACCTCCCCGTCGCCGAGCGGACGGTCCGACTCGGGTGCGGGAATCAGCCGGATGCCGTCGAAGGTGTTCGTGGTGCCGAGGTCCAGTTTCCACGGGGCCCGGAGGTCCAGTGGTGCCGGCGCGGCGGCCGGGGCGAGCCGGGGCGCGCGCAGGGTGCCGTCGCGCAGGGCGAATTGGGGTTCGCCGGTGGCCAGTGCGGCGGGCAGGGCCCGGAACGAGGTTTCCAGGCCGTCGAGGTCGGCGAGGGTGAACTGTCCGGGGTGCTCGTTCTGGGCGGAACGCAGCAGTCCCCAGAGTGCGGCCTGCCCGGGGGAGCGAAGCTCCTCGCCTGCCTCGGTGGTCACCGCGCGGTGGGTGACCACCAGCAGACGGGTGTCGGTGGTCCGGTCGTCGGCCAGCCACGCCTGGAGTCGTCCGACGGTCTCCCGGACGAGGGCGCGCACTCCGGACGCGGTGAGGTTCTCGCCGTGCTGGAGCGGAGGGACCAGGACGGCGGTCTCCGGGATCGGCGCCCCGGCGGCGAGAGCCTGCCGGAGGGCCGCGAGATCCGGATGGCAGAGGCCGGGCGGTACGAGACCGGCCGTCACCGCGCGCAGCGCCGTAACGGAGCCCGCCCAGACCCAGCCGGTGCCGCCCGCGTCGTCGGCCGGGACGAGCGGCTTCGGGGGCCAGGCGATACGGTGCAGAGCCGTCTCGGCGACGGCCGACGACCGCAGGGCGTTCCCGCTGACGGGCCGCAGTACCAAGGACCGGGCCTCGGCCACCGGGGCACCGGAGGCATCGCTCACCGTGACGGCGACCGTGCCGTCCGGTGCGCGGACGAGACGGGCCCGCAGGCGGGTGGCCCCCGCGGTGTGGAGCCGGACGTCGTGCCAGGAGAAGGGCAGCATCAGCCCGTCCGTACCGCTGCCGGACTCCGCGAGCAGCGCGTGCAGTACGGCGTCCAGCAGAGCGGGATGCAGGGCGAAACGGGCGGCGTCGGCGTGGTGTTCACGGCCGAGTCCCGCCTCGGCCAGGATCGTGTCGCCGTCGCGCCGTACGGCTGTCAGATTGCGGAAGGCGGGACCGTACTCGTAGCCGGTGTCCGCCAGCCGCGGATACAGGCCGTCGATGTCGACGGGGAGCGCCCCGGACGACGGCCAGGGCCGGCCGGTGGGCGCGGCAGGAGCCGCGGGGGACCCGGCGGACAGCACCCCGGAGGCATGACGGGTCCACGGAGTGCCGTCGGCGGTGTTCTCGGCGCGCGAGTGGATGCGCAGGGTGTACGTACCGTCGGAAGAGGGTGCGGCGGCGATCTGGATGCGGACGGCGTCGTACCCGGGCAGGACGAGCGGCTGTTCCAGGACGAGTTCGCCGACGCGGTCGCAGCCCAGCAGGGCAGCGGTGTGCAGGGCCAGATCCAGGAAGGCGGTACCGGGCAGCAGTACCGTCCCGCGTACGGCGTGGTCGGCCAGCCAGGGGTGGGTGGGCCGGGACAGCCGCCCGGTCAGCAGCAGTTGCCCCGAATCGGCGAGGAAGGTCTGCGCGCCGAGCAGCGGATGGCCGGAGGCGTCCTGGCCGCTGATGGCCGCGCCGGAGCGCCTGCCCGAGGTTTCGTCCAGCCAGAACCGCTCGTGCTGGAAGGCGTACGTCGGCAGATCCACCGGCCGCGCGCCGGTTCCGGTGAACACCATCGCCCAGTCGGTCGGGACCCCGTGGACATGGGCCTCGGCGAGCGCCCGATGGAAGCGGTCCATGCCGCCGTCGTCGCGTCGCAGCGTCGACAGCACGGTGGCCGGGGAGCCCGCGGTCTCGGTGATCTCCAGCATGCCCATGGCGAGTACCGGATGCGGACTGATCTCGACGAGGGCGGTGTGCTCGTCGCGCAGGAGGGAGGCCAGGGCGGGCGCGAACCGGACCGGCCGGCGCAGATTGCGGAACCAGTAGGAGGCGTCGAGCCCGCCGGTTTCGATGATGCCCCCGGTGACGGTGGAGCAGAACGGGAGCGTGCCCTGCCGGGGCCGGATATCGGAGAGTTCGGCCGAGAGCCGTTCCCGGAGGCGGTCGACGTGCGGGGAGTGCGAGGCGTAGTCGACGGCGATCCGCCGGGCCCACACCCCGCGCTCATCGCACAGGGACAGCAGCTCCGCGAGCGCCTGCGCGTCGCCGGACACGACCGTACTGCCGGGACTGTTGTGAGCCGCGACGGACAGCCGTCCCTCCCAGCGCTCGGCCAGTTCCCCGGCCTCCTCGGCGCACAGCGCCAGGGTCGCCATACCGCCGGTGCCGGAGAGTTCGAGGAGTGCCCTGCTGCGGAGCGCGACCACCTTCGCCGCGTCCTCCAGGCTCAGGGCACCGGCGACACAGGCAGCGGCGATCTCGCCCTGACTGTGGCCGATGACGGCGTCGGGCTCGACTCCGTGGGCCCGCCACAGCGCGGCGAGCGACACCATGACGGCGAACAGCACCGGCTGCACCACATCCACCCGGTCGAGACCGGGGGAGTCCGGCGCACCGCGCAGGACGTCCGTCAGCGACCACTCCACATGCGGGGACAGGGCCCGCTCACATGCCTCCATCCGCCGGGCGAAGACCGGCGACGACGCCAGCAGGTCGACGGCCATACCCGGCCACTGGGAGCCCTGGCCGGGAAAGACGAAGACCGTGCGCGCCGGGGCGTGCGCCGTGCCCCGTACGACATCCGGTGCTTCGACGCCGTCCGCCAGTCGTCGCAGCGCTGCGGTCAGCTGCTCGTGGTCGGTGCCCAACACCGCCGCGCGGTGCTCGAACCGTGCCCGGGTGGCGGCCAGCGACCAGCCCACGTCGACGGGGACGAGGGTCTTCTGCTCCCGCAGGTGTGTCAGCAGTCGCCGGGCCTGGGCCCGCAACGCCTCGGCAGTCCTGGCCGACAGGATCCAGGGCCTCATGGACTCGGGTGCGACCGGTTCACCGGCGGGTGGCACCGGTTGCCGGGGCACGGCCGGCGGCGGAGGAGCCTCCTCCACGATCACATGGACGTTGGTGCCGCTCACTCCGTAGGACAGGACCCCGGCCCGGCGCGGCCGCCCGAACCCGGGCCAGGGGATCGACTCGGTGAGCAGCCGCAAATGTCCGCTGTCCCAGTCGATTTCGGGGTTCGGTGTCCCGGCGTGCAGGGTCTTGGGCAGGGTGCGGTGCCGGATGGCCTGGATCACCTTGATCAGACCGGCCGGACCCGCCGCGGCCAGGGTGTGCCCGATATTGGACTTCACCGAACCCACATGGACCGGCCGCTCCGCCGGCCGGTCCTGCCCGTAGGTGGCGAGCAGAGCACCTGCCTCGACCGGATCGCCCAGCCGGGTCCCCGTGCCGTGGGCCTCCACCAGATCCACGTCCCCGGGCGTGAGCCGGCCGTCGGCCAGGGCCTCCCGGACGACACGCTGCTGTGCGGCTCCGCTCGGGGCGGACAGACCCTGGCTCGCGCCGTCCTGGTTCCAGGCCGTACCCCGGATCACCGCCAGGACCGGGTGCCCGTGGCGCCGCGCGTCCGAGAGCCGCTCCAGCATCACCATCGCGGCGCCCTCGGCCACGCCGAACCCCCGGGCCCCGCTGCCGAACGCGCGGCTGCGGCCGTCGTCGGCGAGTACCCCCTGCCGGCTGAAGTCCACCAGCAGACCGGGTGTCCCGTGGACCGATGCCCCGCCGGCCAGGGCCAGCGGGCACTCGCCCGACCGGAGCGACCGGACGGCCAGATGCACCGCCGCGAGGCCGGACGAACAGGACGTGTCGACGACGGTCGCCGGGCCTTCGAGCCCGAGAAAGTAGGAGAGGCGCCCGGCGGCGACACCGGTCGACCCGATCAGCAGATGCCCCTCCGACTCGCATCCCTCGTCCATCCGCGGGCCGTAGTCGGTGTGGAACGCGCCCACGAACGATCCCGCGCCGGTGCCCCGGAGCGATCCCGGGACGATACCGGCGCGTTCGCACGCCTCCCAGGCGGTCTCCAGCAGCAGCCGCTGATGCGGGTGCATGGCCGCGGCCTCGCGCGGCCCGATGCCGAAGAACCGGGCGTCGAAGCCGGCCGGATCGTCGAGGAAGCCGCCCTGCCGGATATAGAAGGTGCCCCGGCTCTGCCGGTCCGTGTCGTACAGCGCATCAAGGTCCCAGCCGCGGGAGGTGGGCAGTTCCCCGATCACCTCCCCGCCGGAGGCCACCAGTTGCCAGAGCTCCTCCGGAGTGGAGATTCCCCCGGCAAAGCGGCATGCCGTCCCGATCACGGCGACCGGCTCGTCCTGATACTGCGGCCGGGCCGACGCCTCCCGGGGACCGTTCACGGGGGAAGTTCCGTCGTCGGACGGGGCGGCTGTGGTGAAGGTGCTCATCACGATGTTCCTTCAGGCCACGCCGCCCGGGGCGCGCTTGGCCGTGGTTCGGTAAGGGAATGGAGGAGCGGGAGTGGCTTCGCCCTGTGCACCGGCGGCGGCAAGCGTCTTCCTCGTGGCGCTGCGGGCATCGACGACCGCCATACCCGTGGCACAGCGCTCGCAGGGGGATCCACCCCGCCGTCTGCGGGGCTGATGCGAAAATATGGCGAAGAAGCCCTGTCGAAGAAGGGCGTTGGGCGATCCCGTTCGAGTGGATCCGGAGACAGGTGTACGGCCCCGCGGCCTCCCTGGGAGGGCGGGACACCGGGCCGTCGGCGCCGATGACGGGACCGGCTCCGCTACCGACCCTGGTCACCATGGCCGACAGCGGCCCCGGACCGCCGCCGGGCCGTTCCATGACGCCCCGCAGCCGCGAGGTTCCCCGAAATGGGTCCTGGTGCATCAAGTCGACGTGCCTCGCCATCCCGTTCAACCTGCCACTCGGACGGCTCCCCGGTACCATCAACCAAGGCGACAAAAAAGGGCATAAGGGGCATTTCTCAACCGGGCCTTGCCGTCCAGCACGTCGGCCCCTGGGGCCTCACCGCAGGACAGCGCGCAGCGGCTTGCAACGCCTTCGGCAGCGCCGACGACGACCTGGCCCGCGCCTTCCGCGACCAAGGGAGCAGCCAATGCTGTGAATCCGCAGAGACGTGCCGATCGACAAGGTGAGAACGAAGGAGCCGGCCCCCTCGCTCCCGAGGCCGTACAAGCCCGGGCAGCCTTCGACTCCCTCGCCGATACCGCCGCTCCGGCGGCGGCGGCAATCCAGCGGGGCAGCCGGAATGCGGCAGCCGACGGGAACGGCCGACAAGCGGAGGAGCTATGAAGCACGCAGCGAAACCCTTGAACCGCGGTTCACACATCCTGTCCGTGGGGGCGTATCAGCCGGCTCGCGAGGTGAGCAACGCCGAGATCTGCGAGCGTATCGACTCCAGTGACGAGTGGATCCGCCGCCGCTCCGGCATCAGCACACGCCGCTGGGCGGGCGCGGACGAGACCGTCGCAGACATGGGCGTACAGGCCGGGTCCCGGGCTCTGACCACCGCCGGTCTTGAAGGGGGCTCCGTCGACACGCTTCTCGTGTCGACCGTGACTCATCCGTACCAGACCCCGGCGGCAGCGCCGGAGATCGCCGAACGCCTGGGCATGCGATCGGTTCCGGCGTTCGACGTGTCCGCCGCCTGCGCCGGATTCGGCTACTGCGTCGCCCTGGCCGACTGCGCGATCCGTGCGGGGGACGCACAGTGTGTGATGGTGGTGGCAGCCGAGAAGCTCACCGACATCACGGACCCGGACGACCGGACCTCGGCCTTCCTGTTCGCCGACGGCGCGGGAGCGGTCGTCGTCTCGGCCACCTCGGCGCCCGGCCACTACGGCATCGGACCCGTGGCGTGGGGCAGCGACGGATCACGGCTCTCGGTCGTCGGCCAGCAACCGTCCTGGGCCGCCTTCCACCCTGACAACCCCGGGCCGCGGCCCGCGCTCCGCATGCGCGGGCAGGAACTGTACCGGTGGGCCGTGAGCGAGCTGACGAAGGTCTGCACCCGTGCCGTCACGGCAGCCGGAGTGGATCTCTCCGAGCTGAGTGCGTTCATCCCCCACCAGGCCAACGCCCGCATCACCGACGCGCTCGCCAAGGCCCTCGGAATACCCGGCCACGTCGTGTGCGCACACGACATCGAACACTCCGGCAACACGTCGTCCGCGTCGATCCCGCTCGCCATGGAGCACCTGCTCTCCACCGGGGCGGTACGCAGCGGCGACCTCGCCCTGCTGCTGGGCTTCGGCGCCGGACTCACCTACGCCGCCCTGGTGGTGGAACTGCCATGACCGACGAACTCCGCTACACCGCCGCCCGGATCCCGCTGGCGTCGTACTACACCGCTCTGCCGCCCGGTACCGATGCCGAGACCCTGGGCAAGCCCGGCGAGCCGCCGTACACCCGCGGCCCCTACGGCTCCATGTACCGCGACGTCCCCTGGACTGTGCGCCCTCTCGCCGGATTCGGCACCGCCTCCGACACCAACGCGCGGCTGCGGATGCTGCTGGAAGAAGGAGCCACCGCGGTCAACACGGTCTTCGACTATCCGACGAACCGCGGCTACGACAGCGACGATCCGGTCGCGAGTGCCGACGCCGGGCTGGGGGGAGTGGCCGTCGACAGCGTCGACGACGTCCTCGAACTCTACGAAGGCATCGACCTGGAGTCGGTGAGCGTCTCCCTCGTGCTCTCCCACCCCGTCGCCGCCGGGGTGATCCTCGCCATGTACTTCGCCGCGGCGCAGGAGCGGGGCATCCCGCTCGAAGCACTGCGCGGCACGCTCCAGAACGACTTCATGATGGAAACCGTCGTACTGACGGCTCCCCAGGTACTCGACCCCGGATTCGCCCTGCGGCTCGCCGTGGACGTCGTCGAATACTGCACCGCGGCAGCGCCGCGCTGGCATCCGGTCAGCTTCGCCGGATACAACTACCGCGAAGCCGGAGCCGACGCAGTACTCGAAATCGCGTTGGTCGTGGCCAACGCCATCGCCACAGCCCAGTGCATGGAAGCCCGCGGCCACCCCTTCGACTCGTACGCCCGCAGGCTGTCCGGCTTCCTGGCGGCGGGCAACGACCTCATCGAGGAGACGGCGAAGTTCCGCGCCGCGCGCCGCGTCTACCACAGGGAACTGAGCCGGCGCTTCCGGCCGCTGGACCCGGCGAGCACGCGTCTGCGGTTCCATGTGCAGACGAGCGGCTCCACCCTCACCTCCCGCCAACCGCTGAACAACATCATCCGGGCCACCGTGCAGGCACTCGCCGCCGTACTCGGCGGTGCCCAGTCCCTGCACGTCAGTGCCTACGACGAGGCCGTGGGCATCCCCACACCCGAGGCGGCGCTCACCGCCCTGCGCACCCAGCAGATCCTGCTCAAGGAGAACGGCCTGGCCCACAGCGTGGACCCGTTGGCCGGCTCGTATCTCATCGAGCACGTGACGGACGAGCTCGATGCCCGCGCCACCGCGGTGCTCGACGAGATCGAAGGGCAAGGCGGGCTCGTCGCGGCCGTCGAATCGGGGTGGGTCCACGCCCGCCTCCTCGACCAGGCCTACAACACCACCTGCATGACCGACAGCGGCGAACTCCCGGTAGTCGGCGTCAACTGCTGCGTTACGTCCGGTGAGCCGCCCCTTGAAGTCTTCACGCCTCCGCACGCGGCGGAACGACAGGCACACAAACTGGCCCGGCTGCGGGCCCGACGTGACCACCGTGCGGTCGCCGCGGCACTCGACGACCTGACGGCATGCGTGAAGCGGGGAGACAGCACCATGCCCGCACTGCTCGCGGCAGCCGCCGCGCGGGCGACCGTCGGCGAATGCGCCCAGGTCTTCCGGACCGCCCACGGCCACTGGCACCAGCCGCTGAGTTGAGGCAGAGGTGAGCCGATATGCCTATCCGGGTCGTCATGATCAAGCCGGGACTCGACAGCCACTACCGCGGAGCCCTCGCCGTCTCACGGTATCTCTCCGCACACGGCATGGAGGTCGTCTACGCGGGCCACCAGAGCGCCGACGGTGCCGCAGCCGTCGTCGAGCAGGAGGACGCCCATGTTCTCGGCATCTCCAGCCTGTCAGGAAACCACCTGCGCACCGTCCCCCGGATCCTCCGGGCACTGCGCGAGCACTCACTCGGCCATGTCCTGGTGCTCGTCGGCGGCGTGATTCCGGAGCCGGACCGCGCCCTTCTGCACGACGCCGGAGTCGCCGAGATCTTCAGCCCCGGCACCCCCCTGCACCGCATCTCCGAATTCATCGAACATGCCCTGCCTCCAGACGACACCGACGACGTTCCCAGGCGGATGCCATGACCTACGGACCCGACATCACCGAATCCCTCGCTCTCCAGCCCGCGGCCGAACCGGTGCTGAGGCCCCGCCGTGACGCGCCGGTCGCGGTTGTGGGCGCCGCCTGCCGGGTCCCCGGCGCGAACGATCCCTCCGAGCTCTGGAAACTCGTATGCAGGGGGGAAACCATGATCAGCCGCGTCCCGGCGGAAAGGATTCCCGGCTACGACGCGGACACCGCTCGCACGGCCGAGGTCCACGCGGGACTGCTGGAGCGCATCGACACCTTCGACGCGGAATTCTTCGGCATCCGGCCCCGCGAGGCCGCTGCTATGGACCCGCAGCACCGCCTTCTGCTCGAAGAGGCGTGGCACGCCTGCGAGGCCGCGGGCATCGCGCCCGGTGACCTCGCCGGAAGCCGGACGGGAGTGTTCATGGGAGTCAACGCCTCCGAGTACCGCGAACGCCTGGCGGCCTCGACGATCGACGCCTTCTCCGCCACGACCGTACCGGGTGCGTTCGCGGCCAACCGGATCTCCCGGCAGTTCGACCTGCGCGGACCGAGCATCACCGTCGACACCGCCTCCGCCAGCGGCATGACCGCCCTCGCCCTGGCCGTGGCCGCACTGCGCGCCGGCGAGTGCGCAGCCGCGTTCGTCGGCGGCGTGTTCGTCCTGTGCAACGGGGTCGGTGAAACGGTCTACCGGAGGGCACGCATGCTCTCCCCGGGAAACCGGGCCAGGCCACTGGATGCCGCTGCCGACGGATACCTGCGCGGCGAGGGCGTCGTCTGCCTCCTGCTCAAACCGCTGGAGACAGCCCTGGCCGACGGCGATCCCGTCTTCACCGTCATCCGCGATGCCGGCACCGGCCACGACGGCCGCCGAGGCGGTCTGACGTCCGCCGATGCCTCCGCGCTCGCCGAGCTCGTCATACGCACCGTCAGAGGCGCGGGCCTGGAGATGACGGACCTCGGCTATGCCGAGTGCCACTCCGGCGGAAATCCGGTGACCGACCTCGCCGAAGCCGCCGCCCTGGCCCTCGCAGTGCGGCAGGACGGTGCCGGAGCCCGGGGCGCGGGCCCCGACGGTGCGCTGTGGCTGGGGTCCCTGAAAGGCACCATCGGCCACCTCGAAGCCGCCGCCGGTCTCGTCAGCCTGACGAAAGCGGCCCTGGTGTTGCAGCACGGCCTCCTGCCACCGGTCACCGGACTGGACACCGTCGCCCCCGGGCTCAAGGAGCTCGCACCGGCCGTCCGACCGGTCGAACACGCAACACCCTGGCCCGCCGCGCCGACGCCGCATCGCGCCTGCGTGACCACCTTCGGTGTCGGCGGGTCCACCGTCTGCGCCGTCCTCGAACAACCCCCTCGGTCCGCGTCAGCACCGTCGGCCGTGCACCACGGCCGGTTCCTCGTCCCGCTGTCGGCGGCCACCCCCGCCGCCCTCGACCGGCTTCGCCGCCGGCTCCGCGACCATCTCGTCGGCCGTACACCGGCCCCCGGTATCGCGGCCGTGGCCTGGACACTGCAGGCCGGCCGCGCACCGCTCCCCGCCCGCCTGCTGCTCGCCGCCACCGGCATCGACGAGCTCATCGACGGACTGACCCGACCGGCCGGTGAACAGGAGCACGACGGTCCCCCGGCCGGACTGACCGGCCATCAGCAGGCGCTGGCGGTCTCATGGACGGCCGGACAGGACGTCGACTGGTCGACGCTGTGGCCGCACGGCACGCCCCGCAGGATCCCGCTGGCCCCGTATCCGTTCGAGCCCGCCGGCCACTGGCTGCCCGGCTGCGACGCACCGACCGGACCGGCCGCCCGTCCCGTACGGTCACAGCAGACGGCGACACCCGCCCTGCTCCCGGAACCGGGACCGTACGACGAGGGCGCGCTGCGGGACACCGTCCTGCGCATCCTCGCGACAGCCCTGCGCTGCGAGCCGGAAGCCCTCGACCCGCACGCGCAACTGCGGGACCTCGGCCTCAATTCCCTGCTCGTCGCCGAACTGTCGATCGCACTCGCAGACCGGCTCGGCCGCGACGTCCAACCGGAGCTGATCTACCGTCATGCGACGGCCCAGAACCTCATCACCGCCCTCGAAGCCGACAGGAACCCGGCATGAACCCGATCCTCTCCTTCGACGACACCGATCTCGGCGCCCCGGACACCTACGCGACCGGCCCGCCCCACACCGCCTGGGCCCGACGGCGCACGGCCGGTCCGGTGGTACGGGACGGCTCCCCGGCCCTCGGCCGGCGCTTCTGGTCGGTCACCGGCTGGTCAGCGGCGCGCGAACTGCTCGGCCGGCCCGAGGACTTCTCCAGCAGGTACGGCATGGTCCTCGGCTACGGCCCCGACTGCCCCGACCCCGCCGGGCAGCAGATGATCTCCGCCTGCGACGCACCGCAGCACACGCACCTGCGCGCCCTCATGCACGGGTACTTCACCCCCCGCTGGGCCCGCACCACGGCCCAGGCCCTGGAGGACGCGCTGCGCACCCGGCTGGCACCCCTTCTCCGCACCGGGGAACCGTTCGACTTCGCCCGCGATATCGCCGGCCATCTGCCGATGGAAGCCGCTTGCCTGATACTCGGCCTGCCACCACACGACCGGGACGAACTCTATGCCCTGGCAACCTCGACTCTCAGCGGCACGGACCCCGACTCCGCCCGCGACCACGGAGTGCTCACCACCGCGACCGCCCACGCCGAACTCTTCACCTACTTCCTGCGCCTGACCCGCGTACGCCGCGGAGCGGGGGACGACGACATGATCCGGGCCCTGGCCACGGCCAGGGCGCCCGAGCCGCTCACGGACCAGGAGGTCGCCGCGAACTGCGTCGGTGTACTGATCGCGGCCACCGAGACGACACGGCTCGCTCTGGCCGGGGCGGGCACGATCCTGGCGGCCCACCCCGACATCCGGGCGCTTCTCAGCGGCAGCGCCGAGCAGCTGCGAACCACGGGGGAGGAGATCCTGCGATGGACCTCTCCGGCCACCCATGTACTGCGTACCGCGACACACGACACCACACTGGCCGGCTACCCGATCGCCGCCGGTGACCTGGCCGTCGCATGGCTGGGGGCAGCGAACCGGGACGCGCACGCGTTCGACCGGCCCGGCGTCTTCGACCCGGCCCGCACACCGAACCGGCACATGGCCTTCGGCCACGGTCCCCATCACTGCATCGGCGCCACCGTCGCCCGGATCGAACTGGCCACCACCCTGCGCATCCTGCACACCGAGACCACGGGCGTCGAACTCCTCGGCCCGCCCACCCATCTGCGGTCGATCCACACCTCCGGATACAAGAGCCTCCCCCTCAGACTCCTCGCCCGCCGACCGGACCGGGCGCGCCTGCGCCCGCCGTCCACGACAGGACTGCCATGAGCACGCTGTACGCGGGATACCAGGACCAGATCTACCGCTCCGGGACCGCCGGCCGCCGCCCGCCCTTCACCACGGACCACAGCCGCCTGGAGCGCGCGGCCCGCGACGTCATGGCGCCACAGGCGTACGGCTATATCGCCGGCGCGGCCGGTTCGGAGGCGACGATGCGCGCCAACAGGGCCGCCTTCGACCACCACGGACTCGTACCACGTGTGCTGCGGGACGTATCCGAACGGGATCTGTCCATCGAACTGTTCGGCTCACGGCTTCCCACGCCGCTGCTGCTCGCTCCCGTCGGCGCCCTCGGACTCGCCCACCCGGACGGAGAGATCGCCGCGGCCCGGGCGGCTGAGGAAACAGGAGTGCCCCTGGTGCTGAGCACGGTTTCGAGCCACAGCATCGAGGAGGTCGCCGCGGCCGCGCCCCGCGCCCGGCGCTGGTTCCAGCTGTACTGGCCGAACGACACGGAGCTCACCCTCAGCCTGCTCGAACGCGCGGTGGCCAACAGGTACGAGGTCCTGGTCGTGACCCTCGACGCGTTCGCACTGGCCTGGCGCCCCCGCGACCTGGACAGGGGATACCTGCCCTTTCATCGCCTGCACGGGCTGGCGAACTACCTGACCGACCCTGCCTTCCGGCATCTGCTGCCCAAGCCCGCCGAGACCGATCCGGCCGGAGCAGTGCAGCGGTGGTCCGAGTTGTTCAACGACGCCTCGCGCACCTGGGCGAGCATCCCGTTCCTCCGGGAGCACTGGCACGGCCCACTCGTCCTCAAAGGAATCTGCCACCCCGGCGACGCGCGCGCCGCTGTCGACTCCGGGGCGGACGCGATCGTCGTCTCCAACCACGGCGGCAGGCAGATCGACGGCGGAGTGGCCGCGCTCGACGCGCTGGAAGCGGTGGTGGCGGCCGTGGGAGACAGGACCACGGTGCTCTTCGACAGCGGTATCCGCACCGGTGCCGACACGGTCAAGGCGTTGGCTCTCGGCGCCCGTGCCGTGCTCCTGGGCCGCCCCTACGTCTATGGTCTGGCGCTGGGCGGAACGAAGGGGGTGATCCATGTACTCCGCGGTCTGCTGGCGGAACTGGACCTGACCCTGGCGATGACCGGGCATCGCACTCCTGCGGCACTCGACCCATCGGTCCTGGTCCGCACCTGATCGTCGCAGCAGCGATGCTGCCGGACGGCGAAGCAGCAGACTCGTCGGCCTTGGGAAGGGCGGGGGCATCGGACGGATGGTCTCCGGCCGATGCCCCCGCTCCCGTGCCTGCCCGTGTGTCGGCCCTTCCTGATCAGCGCGTGGCGCGGTCGGCGGTCTTGATGAGCTTCTCCACCGCACCGGGGTGGCTGACCATGACGGAGTGCGAAGCCCCCCGTACCTCGACCTGGCCCCGCATGTTCGCGCGGTCGTACTCCCAGCGCTGCAGGGCGGGCGGTATGGCCTTGTCCGCGGCGGCGACCAGACCCCAGGACGGAATGCTCCGCCAGGCGGCGGTCCGGGTGGGGTCGGTGAGGTGCGTGGCGGCGGCGGGCCGCTGCGTGGCGTGCATGACGTCGGTGACCGGCCTGGGCAGGTCCGCGGCGAACGCGCTGCGGAACTTGTCGGCCTTGAGGTAGATATCGGTTCCGGTGGCGCCACCCGGGCCGGTGAACGGTACCTCGTTGATCGCGTCCGGGATCTCGCTGCCGGGGTACTTGCCGAGCAGACCGATGAGCTGCTCGCCCTCGGCCGGCACGAACGCGGCGACGTAGACCAGCGCCTTGACGTGGGGATTGCCTGCGGCGGCGTTGGTGATGACCGCGCCGCCGTAGGAGTGACCGGCGAGGATGACCGGGCCCTTGACGGACTTCAGGAGGCTTGCGAGGTAGGGCGCGTCTCCGGCCAGGCCGCGCAGCGGATTGGCGGGCGCGATCACCGGGTAGCCGTCGCGCTGGAGCCGCTTGACGACACCGTTCCAGCTCGCCGAGGCGTCGGCGAAACCTCCGTGGACGAGGACGACCGTCGGCTTGGCGGCTCCGCCGGCTTCCTTTGTGGCCCGATGGCCGCTGGTGGATACCGCGTTGGCCGTGGTCGTCAGCACCGCCGCCGCTGTGGCAGCCGTCGCGGCGACGGCGGCGATCAGCGCACGCCGTGTGGTCGTGGTCCGTTGCATGGTGGGAGCCTTGTCCTTTCGAAGGGGTGGCCCTGGGGAGTTTCTTGCGGATCAGGCCGGATCAGCGCACCGCGGTCGCCTCGATCTCGATGAGCACACCGGGCCGGGCAAGACGCTCGACGCCGATCGCCGCGCTCGTGGGTTTGATGCCAGCCTTGTCCAGCCGCTCGATGACCTGGTCGAAGTGCCGGAAGAAAAGGTCCTCGTCGGTCACCGAGTACCGCAGATTGGTGATCTCGCCCGGCCGGTAGCCCGCGTCCTCGACGTACTGCTCCACCTGGTCGAAGACGCGATGGATCTGCTTCTCCATGTCCCACAGGTGCAGGTACGTGTTGTTCCGGTCCTTCGCCGTCTGCCCGGCCACGAACAGGATGCCGCGCGGGTCCTTCACCTCGTGCGTCTGGTACAGGGCGGTCCTGCCGTCGTACTTCCAGGGCTCGCCCAGCCTTCTTCGGCCGTCGGCCTTCTGCGGCGCCGCGTCGGCCGCCGGAGCCGCCGTGGATGCGTCGGCCGGGCTCGGCCGTGGACCTCTCCGGCGGCCGGCTGAACACCCAGTAACAGGGCCGCGGAGGCCAGGCCGCCGACCAGAGCGGTGGCGAGGTGCGCGGAACGATGGGTCGTCATGGTCGGGCCTCTTTCCGGGGATCGACGGTGTGCGGTCACGGGGCGTGCCGGCGACACGTCCTGCCGGATCGCCGTCACGACACCTGGTGGCGAGGGCCAGTGAAGACCCTCACCCGCCTACCGGGCCCCGTCCCGGGCTCCACCCGCCCGTATCTGCGGGATTCCGCCATCCGCCTACCACCCGGCTGTGGAATTCCGTCACCATGGCCCTTGATCACGACCAGGGTCGGAGCCACGGCCCGAGACACCCCGGAGGCGCCGCCATGGACGACACGGACAAGCTCGTGGTCTCCGCGCTGCTGGCCAACGGGCGCGCCTCGTGGACGGCGATCGCCGAGGCCCTGGACCTCGCCGAGAGTACGGTCCGCAGACGCGGCACCCGGCTGATGGAGTCCGGCCTGCTCGCGGTCACCGCTCTGGAGAACCCCTACCGCGCCTGGGGCGGCTGGCCCCTGCTCCTCCTGCCGCGTGCCCGTCCCGACCGAACCCTGCGGCTCGCACACCAACTCGCCCGCATGTATCCGGTGAAGACGGTCTGGGTGCTCGACAACGGCGAGATCTTCGCCCTGGTCCACCCCCGCCACCGCGCCGAACGCAATGACCTGACATTACGTCACCTCCCGCTGATCGGCGATCTCCTCGATCTGCGGACCCTGCCCGTGCTGCGCGCCTACACCCTGGCCGGCCCTCCTCAGCCGCCCCTGCTGACCGCCGCCCAGACGGACCTCGTCCGGCACCCCTACGGCGCGCCCGGCCTCGCCCCCGGTCCCCGCCTCGACGCGGACGAACAGCACCTGGTGGAAGCGCTCGCCGTGGACGGCAGGATGAGCTTCGGCCGGCTCGCGGCGGCGACCCGTACCTCCGCCGCGACGGCCCAGCGCCGTCTCGACCGCCTCAGGCGCTGCGGCGGTGCCGAGATCGCCACCGTCGTGGACCGCTGCCAGGTGGGACTGGACGTCCAGGCGGTGTTCTTCATCCAGTGCGACCCGGTCAGCCTGGCCGACACGGTGAAGCAGTTCACCTCCCGTACGGCGGTGCATCTCGCCGCCGCGGTGACCGGCCCCGACCATCTGATCGCCGCGGTGGCCGTGCCCCACACCGACGACGTCCACCGCCTCCAGACCGACGTACTCCCCGGTCTGCCCGGCTACCGCCACGCCCGCGTCCAGCTCGTCACCACGTTCATCAAGGAAAGCGGCATGGTCTACCGCGACGGCCACTGGCAGCTCGTCGAGCCCTGACCGCCGGCCGGCCGGCGGGAATCCCTGTGGCCTGTGTGGGCATTGCGGATGCTCCGGCTCGTACGGTGGCGACGGTCGTGGGGCGGGGGAGGGGCGACGGCACTTCCCGCCCCCGGTCCCGCTCAGCCGGGTCTCTTGGCCGCCGCGCTCTGGGCCCGCGCCACCTGTCCGAGTGCCTTCTTGAAGGCGGCGTAGGTCTCCTCGCCCAGTGACTGCGCGTGCCGTTCCTCGATCGCGCGCATGATGGCGGCGGCGGTCTCCATCTGGAGCAGACCTCGTTCGGTGGGGCGGACCAGCTTGGCGCGGCGGTCGGCGGGGTCCGGGACGCGTTCGACGTAGTCGAGGCGTTCCAGATCGTCGACGAGTGTGCCGACCACCTGCTTGTGCTGGCCGGACAGCCGGGCCAGTTCACTGGCGCGGATGCCCTCGGGGCGCAGATGGGCCAGGACGGCCCCCGAGCGCGGCAGGATGTCGTCGAAGCCCCGCTCGGCGAGCGTGGCGAACAGCTCGCGCTGGACGGAGAACAGGACCCGGGCGGCGAGCACCCCCAGATCCGGTCCCGGTCCCGGCCCCGGTCCCGTCTGCCGGTCGCCGCTCATGCCCCACGCCTTCCTCGTCCGTCCTGCCTCCGCCGTTCCGTTCATGGCGGTCCGACCGGCGAGTTTAGCCGCCGGGCCGGTCCGCGCCCCGCGCCGCTCCAACTCCCGCTTGCCATCCGGGCGATGGTCGCCTAGATTCAAAGTCGTCACTGAAATTGACTATCACGATTAGTGACTAAAATTCGAGGAGAAGATCATGAGTGAGCGCAGCAAGTACCTGGAGCCGGTCACCCGCGACAACGCCGCCGTGGTCCTGGTGGACCACCAGGTCGGTCTGCTCTCGGGCGTCCGGGACATCCCGGTGGCCGAGTTGAAGCACAATGTGGCGGCGCTGGCGCGGGCCGCGACCGCGCTGGACATCCCGCTGGTGGTGACCACCACCGCGGCCGACAGCATGTGGGGACCGACCGCGCCCGAACTGGTCGAAGCACTTCCCGTCGGACAGAAGATCATCGACCGCAGCTCCGTCAACGCCTGGCACGACGACCGGGTCCGCGAGGCCGTCGAGGCCACCGGCCGCCGGAAGCTGATCTTCGCCGGGGTGTCCCTGGAGGTCTGCGCCGCCCTGCCCGCGTACGCCGCCACCGCCGCGGGCTACGACGCCTATGTGGCGGTGGACGCCTCCGGCACCTTCAGCCGGACCAAGCGGGAGGCCGGGCTGGCGCGCATGCAGCAGGCGGGCATCATCCTCAGCGACTACGCCACCCTCATCGTCGAGGCCCTCGGGGACAACGCCGCCCCCGAGGCGGGTGCCGTCTATGCCGCGCTCGACATGCCGTTCGCCGTCCTGGTCGGCCAGATCGCGGCGGCCCACCAGTCCTGACGGTCACGAGGAACGGCCCCGGTCCAGCGGTCGAGGGTGACGTCCGCGCGCTTCGTCAGGGGTCAGGTCGCGATCGGGGCGGGTTCCGGGAACGTGACACCGGTCAGTTCTTCCGAGACCGCCCACAAGCGCCGGGCCGCCACGGGATCGCTGGCCGCGGCGGAGCGGCCGACGAGGGTGGGGCGGCCGCGTATCTCGCCGCGGCCGTCCGGGCCGACGTAGCTTGCGCCGGGGAGGTCCTGGACGGCGGCGTACAGGGTCGGCAGCGCGCCGGCCCGGCTGTCCTGGGCGACGATCCGCATGACGGCGCGGCTCAGGGCGCCCCAGCCGTGGCGCTGCAGGTTCGTGGCGGCCCAGCCGGGGTGTGCGGCCAGGGCCCGCACGGATGAGCGTGCGGCGGCGAGGCGTCGCTGGAGTTCCAGGGTGAACAGCAGGTTGGCCAGTTTGGACTGGCTGTACGCCGCCCTGGGCCGGTACTCCCCGGCAAGGCCGAGGTTGTCGAAGTGGATACGCGGCGCGCCCGGCTTCTTGTGCGCCTCGGAGGACACGGTCACCACGCGGTCGGTGATGTGCGGCAGCAGCAGGTTGGTCAGGGCGAAGTGGCCCAGGTGATTGGTTCCGAACTGCGTCTCGAAGCCGTCCTTGGTACGGGACTCCGAGGTGTTCATCACGCCCGCGTTGTTGACGAGTACATCGAGGGTGCCCCGCCAGCCGGCGGCGAACTCGCGCACGGAGGCGAGGTCGGCCAGGTCGACGCGGCGTACTTCCACGCTGCCGTCGACATCCGCGGCGGCGGCCTCGCCGCCTTCGGGGTCCCGTACCGCGAGCACCACATGGGCGCCCGCGGCGGCCAGCGCCCGGACGGTGGCGAGGCCGATCCCGCTGTTGCCCCCGGTGACGACGGCGGTACGGCCGCTCTGGTCGGGGATGTCGGCGATGTTCCACTCGCCGGGTGCGGTGTGGAGTGCAGTAGTCATACCTTCGAGTGTGGGCGATGCCCACATTGTTGTCAACGTCAACAATGTGGTCGTAGTCAACAATGTGGTCGTTGCGAACATGGCCGCTACACTGATCGCCATGCAGACCCGCCCCCGCCCCTACCACCACGGAGATCTGCGCGCCGCCCTGCTGGCCCGCGCCGAGGAGACCCTCAGGGAACGAGGACCCGCCGCCCTGTCGCTGCGCGAACTCGCCCGCGACCTCGGCGTCAGCCACAACGCGCCCAGCCGCCACTTCAAGGACAAGGAGGCGCTGCTCGACGCGCTCGCCCTGGGCGGCTACGAGCGGATGACCGAGACCATGCTGGCGTCGCAGGAGGGTGCGGAGGAGCCGTACCGCCGGAAGCTGGAGGCGGTGGTCCGCGCCTATGTGGGCTTCAGCCTGGAGAACGCCGCGCTCCTCGACCTGATGTGCTCGGTCAAGAAGGATGCGCAAGCCTCGGCGGCCCTGCTGGAGGCCGGCAGACGCTGGTCCGAACTCATCGAGGGCCTGATGCTGGAGGGGCAGCGCCGGGGCGAGGTGCGCGAGGGCCCCCTGGAGTGGATCGGTGTGCCGGTCTTCGCGACCCTGCACGGCTTCGCCGACCTGGCCGCGACCGGAATGATCCCCCCGGAGGCGGCGGAACGCGGGCTGGACGAGGCGATCGCGTTCATCCTGCGGGGCTGCGCACCGGACGCACGGGCCTGACCGGCATTCACCTCGTCCTGTCCCATACGGCATCGGGCTGCGCACTTCCCCGATAGCGTGTAGAGGGAGACCGAGGTGATGAGGAGGGCGCGTGCGATTCGCGCTGGACGCACTGCTCGCTGACGTACCCGCGGAGCAGGTCGCAGAAGCTCGTGACTTCTACAAGTCGAGGGCGGCAGCCCGTGGCCCCGGCACACTGGAGGGCCTCAAAGAGGCCCGAGTGAAGAGGGCTGCTCTTCATGCCGCCGATCCGTCTGCAATCGAAGCGACCGTCGAAGGCGCGACAGCGCGTGTCCCGGTCAGGATCTTCACCCCTGTCGACGGTCCGCCACGGGGCGTCTACCTGGACATACACGGCGGAGGCTTCTACATGGGCTCCGCAGCGGAAGGAGACCGACGCAACCGCGAGCTTGCAGACGCCCTGCAGCTCGCCGTTGTCAGCGTCGACTACCGGCTGGCCCCCGAGCACCCCTGGCCGGCGGCCCCCGACGACTGTGAAGCGGCGGCGCTCTGGCTCGTCGAAGAAGCCGGTGCCCGCTTCGGCACGTCCCGACTCGCGATCGGCGGGAGCTCCGCGGGAGCCACCCTCGCCCTGGCGACCCTGCTCCGGCTGAGAGACAGAGGTGTCGTCGGCCGATTCACCGGCGCTGCGCTCCAGTTCGGGGCCTACGACTTGAGCGCACAAACCCCGGCCGGTCGCCGCATCGCGGACGAGTACTTCATCCGGGCGTACACCGGCCATGTGGAAGACCGCACGGCTCCAGATATCTCTCCCGTCTACGGCGTTCTGCGCGGGCTTCCCCCAACGCTGCTGATCATCGGAAGCGCGGACGTGCTGCTGGAAGACAATCTGGCACTGGCAGGTGGGTTGTCGGCGGCCGGCAATGACGTCGAGCTCCGGGTCTACCCCGACTCACCCCACGGCTTTACGGGCCACCCCACGGCGATGGCCAGGACGGCGCTCAGCGGCATCGAGTCCTGGCTGCAGGACCGGATTGCGCAAGCGTAGGTCGTCGCCCTCGGGGCCGTGACCGGTCTTCGGGACCGCAACTCCGTGCGGCCGTCCGTGCAGCACCCCTGTGTGATCCGAGCGCCGTAGGCGAAGGGGGACCGAGGGCGAGCACCTGTCCTTCGGGCCTCCTCGGCCGGGTGGGTCCGTATCGTAGGACCGAGGGTTGCTCATATGTCCGGGGGTTGGGTGCGCATCGCAGCTCACGCCACGTGGGGCCGGGGCTTTCCGGTGAAGTACCTCCTGGTTCAGGAGGATGACGAGGGCGTGGAACAGCTCTGGGGAAGGTGCGTCGGCGTCGAAGGGCTGTTCGTCGACCCGGTTCCGCCGCCGCGGGAGGTTCTCACGCTCCGCGGATGCCGCCCCGACGGTCTTCTGAGCGAGGTCCTGGCCGAGCCCGATGTCCTGCCGCGGGGTCTGGGCGATGTGCGCGTGGAGGTCCGGGACGGGGAAGAGGCCGTGCAGTGGTGGACTCTCGTCGATGCGGTCGTGGTGGCCCATCGGCCTCACTCGGCCGATCCGGCACGGTACGACATCGTGCTCGGCGCGGGTGTCAGAAGCGAGGAGAGCCTCTCCGAGCTGCCTGCGGCGCCACGCTTCGAGCTCTTCGCGGGAACAACGACCGCTGCGGCGAGTGCGGGCCGGTGCTCCGCCGTGGACGGCTTGTTCACGGCGCGAGCGGACCCGGCTCCCGTTCCCCTGGAGCTGATCGGCTGCGAGCCCGCGGAGCCCCTGCTCGCGGTCCTGCGGCGACCCCGCCGGTGGGAGCGGGACTGGGCCTGCCTTCTGGTTCTGGATCGCCATGGCGCTGTGACGGCCTCCCGCACTGTGGGCCTGGCCGTCACCGGAGCGCGGCCGTCCGTGCTCGGCGGGACGCTCGTCGACATCACTCTCACCGATGGCGGCGACGATCGGCCGTCGTCGGCGGTCCGTCCGGTCTGGGCCCAGTGGTATCAGGGCCCGCCTGCAGAGCCCAACCTGTGGGCGCCGCACGACTCACCAGGCAGGGCCGCGTGGCTGGACCTCACCGCACGAGCCTGGCGGGAGCCCGTGCACCGGCCGGACCGGTTCGGCGGTGAGTACGATCTCGACGGCCGCTTCGTCACGGACGTTCCCGGGCTGCACTGCGCGATCGCCGAGGCCCTGCTCGGACCCGGCCGCTACTTCGGCCGGGAGTGGAACGCGTTCAAGGACTGCCTGGGCGGCGGATTCGGAGTGGCGCCGCCCTTCACCTTGAACTGGCACGACTCCGAAGTCGCCCGTCGCGCCCTGGCGGCCGTTGCGGAGGATCCGGAGGACGGACTCCCCTACTTCGAGGACATCGTGCGGCTCCTCGAACGGCGCGGCGTCACCGTCGTGCTCCGGTGACGACGCGCGTGGCTCTGTTCACGTCGCTACCACCACCCCCCTCACCAACGGCGAACACGCCGCGTGTCGCGTCCTACGGCTGCCATGTCGCCCGGACCAGGGCTCGTTCGGTGTCGGCGAGGTAGACGGCCGCGGCGAGCCACGCGCTTGCGTACGCGTCGGGATCGGCCTCCTCGGTGCGGCCGAAGACGTCACGGCCGCGCCGGTCCGCTTCCGTGGTCAGCTCCGTCAACAGGTCCGCTGCCGTACGGAACCCGACCCGGCGCAGAGCCGCGGCGTCTCTGGCACGGTCGCCGTCGCGCGCGGGCTGGGCGACGGCTCGGCGGCCCCCCGACACGGCGACCTCGACCAGCCGCCGCAGCCGCCACAGCGGGGCCTCTGCCACCGGGTCCGGCGGTACGCCGGGGAGCCCGGTCGGCTCCGGCAGTGCGTCACCGGGCGGCAGATGGACGCCTTCGAGACGGTCGTAGCCCAGGTCGGCATGGCCCAGCCACTCCTCCGGCAGGCGCAGGGTCGCCGTGTCGTCGTCCGGGAGCGGTCCGACGGCCAGGGGCCGGAGCGTGGCGGCGCGGTCGGGATCCGGACGGCCGACGACACGCAGCCGCAGCCCGGGGCGGGACGCCAGCCGGCGAAGGTTCGCGGTGTGCGCCAGGTCGGGATGGCCGTGGGCCGGCAGCAACCGGATCAGCAGGCCTTCCCGGTCCGTCCCGCCGGGCAGCAGCTCCCGTGCGAGTACGTGGTCGTCGGATGCCCCGACGATGACCAGATCGCAGCCGATCAGTTCACCGGCCTGCTGCCGCGCCTGCTCGGGGTCGCTCACCGGAGCGTTCCCGGGACCACCGCCCACGGAGTCGGAGAGAGGCCGAGCGAACAGGGCGGCCAAGGGCCCCGAGGTCCAGGACCGGCCCGGGACCGGTGTCGCCCGGACTCCCTTGCCTGCTCCGAGGCGGCCGTCCGACGACAGGGTCGCCCCCGAGACCAGCAGCCCACCGCGCGACAGCCGGGCGTGGTCGAGACTTCCGGAGCCCAGCGCGACCGTGGCCGTCGCGGCACCGCGCGCACGGGCGGCACCGCCAGGTTTGACGTCGGCGACGGTGAACCAGCGTCCGTCGTCGGAGACGACGTGCGTGACCACCCCGCCGTACCCGGTGGCCGCGATCACCGGCTCCCGGCACACGCCGTGCACGCGCAGTGCGCCTTCCGGGCGGTAGGCGCGGCGGGCGGACCCGACCCAAGCCGGGTCCGGCTCGGCCGAGGCCAACCGGGCCGTGGTCAACAGGAGTTCCCGCAGATTGGCGACCAGGTCGGCCAGCCGGTGGCCGTCATGGCGGGAGCGGACGCCCCGCAGACCGCGCACCACACGCAGGGCCGCACCTTCCGCGCGGTACAGCCCGGCGAGCCGCGCCGAGTGCGAGGCCCGCAGCAGCTCCGCCTGTGCGACCGCACCCGCCGCGGGTATCCCGGCGGCGAGTGCCGCCACCGCGGCGCCCCACAGGGCACGTGCGGCGGCCAGCTGCGTCTCCGTGAGCTCTGCCCGCGACGAGGGGCCGACGCCGTCCGTTCCCGGTACGCCGGCGACCGAGACGTCCGGTGTCACGGTGTCCGAGGAGGATCCCACTGCTGGCGTGGCCGATGCGATGTCCGCGTCGGCCACCGGGCAGGCGCTCAGCACGGCGGCACGGTGAAGGCATCGCGGCGCCAGCAGACAGCTGCACACCGCCTGCTCGGCTTCCGTAACCGCTCCGGAAGGACCGGGAGTGAGGACGACGTCCGCGTCCGCACCGCACCGCACCCGCCGCTCGGCGCCCTCCACGACGACGGGAACGGCCGCGAAGGTCTCCACAGCGGCGTCCAGCTTCTTGCGCAGCCGGGAGGTCAGACCCGCCACGGCGGCAGCGGTCACCTCGGGGGCGACGGGGGGAAGTTCGGGACTCATCGGGACTCTCCGCGGAGGCGATCGCCCACCCAACGGGCCAGGGCGAGAGGACTGAGGGCGGCGACGGGCATACCGGCCGCGACCAACTGCTGCGCGATGGGCACGGAGTAGCGCGGGCTGCCGCCGTCGTCCAGCGCGGCACAGCCCAACAGGTGCACCCCCGAACTCGCGAGGGCCCGTACCTCGCCGAGCAGCCCGCCGAGGGGATAGCCCTCCTCGAAGTCGCTCACCACCACCACAAGGGTCCGGCTCGGCACCGTCACCAGAGAGCGGGCGTGGGCCAGACCGGCCGCGATATGGGTGCCGCCGCCCACACGGACCTCCAGCAGCAGCGACAACGGGTCGTCGACCCGGTCCGTCAGGTCGATCACGTCCGTCGAGAACGCCAGGAAGTGCGTGCTGAGCGTGGGCACACCACCCAGTACGGCCGCGGTCAGCGCCGACCAGATCACGGAAGCCTCCATGGACCCGGACACGTCGACCACCAGGATCAGCCGCCAGTCCGCCTCCTTGCGCGAACGGGTGCTGAACACCGGCCGTTCCGGAACCACCAGGACGCCGCCGTCGGGTCTCCTGCGGGCGTGGACGAGGTTGGCCCGCAGGGTGCGCGGCAGGTCGATCCGGCCTCCCGGACGGCGGGTCGGGCGAGGGGTGGCGAGACCGGTCAGCGCCGGACGCATCCGGGTGGCCAGCTCCTTGGCCAGTTCGTCGACCAGCCGGCGTACCAGCGGGCGCAGCCGGGCCAGCTGCTGCTCCGGCATCCCGCCCGCCAGCGTCAGCACGGATGTCAGCAGATCGACGGACGGGCGCACCGCCTCCGGGTCGAGCTCGGCCAGCACATCACGGCGTCCCTGGTCGGCCGCGCGCGCCAGAACCTCCTCACGTACCTCCGCGCCGAACAGCGCCTGGAGTTCCTCGGCCCATTCGCGCGCGGTCGGGAAGGAGGCGTCCTGTCCGCCACCGCGACCGTCGTCCCGGCCCAGGTCCGCGGAGCCCTCCCCGCGGCCCGCTCCGTACAGCTCGTCGAGGGCGTGCGCGTAACGACGCGCGTCCGCCGGGAGCCGGTCGTGTTCCCTGCCGAGCAGCAGACGCCACCGGTCCGTCGCCGAGAGACGCGGTACGCCGCCGTGCGGCGTGTCCGCGACGGACCCGCGCGGTATCGCCGCGGGGGTCGGGCCGGCCGGTGCCTCGGTGGGCTGGTGCGGCAGGGGCGTCGGCCGCAGGGAGGCCACCGCCGCACGGCCGACCTCGTCCGCCGCCGTCCACAGGGCCAGCAGCTGCGGGGAGGCGCCCAGCGAGAGGTCGAGACGGTTGCCCAGCCGTTCCGTCACCGTGTGCAGCAGCCGGTCGCGGCCTGCCGGGGTGAGCGTGTCGAAGCCACCGCGCAGCGCCGGCAGCCGGTCCAGGAAACCCCGGTCGTCGAGCGACTCGATCCGGTCGAGCAGCGGGTCGAGGGCGGCCGGCGCCGACTGGAGCAGCGGCGCGGCCCCGGTCAGCAGTCCGGCGAGCCGGCGGGCCAGCGCGCGCCGTGCGTCGGGACCGCCGGCCGTGTCGATCCAGCCGGCGGCCCTGGCACCGAGCGTCTCCGCGTCCTCCAGATCGAACAGGACCCGGCAGGCGAGAGCGGCGCCCTGGACGAGGGGGGACGCCGAGTCCACGAGGTCGGCCAGGGCCTGGTCCATCCGCAGCCCCAGGCGGAGTTCACCGGCGCGCGCCGCCAGGGCGACCAGCGCCGCTGCCTCCTCCGGATCGTCGCTGCCCGCCAGCCCCGGCAGGGACCGTACCGCCGACTCCAGAAGGTCGGCGGCCAGCGAACCCGCCGCCTGCCTGCCCGCAGGCGTGGTGCCGGGCAGATGCCCCCGGCGCAGCGCCTCCAGCAGGTCCAGTCCGGTGAGGATCTCGGGGATCGTCGCGGACGCGGGCAGCACCTCGGCGGCCTCGGCCAGCCGCTGGGCGACCAGCGCGGGCAGATCGCAGCGCGCGGCGTCCCGAAGCCCCGTCAGGACGAGGGCGCAGGTGGGGCCGCCGTCGGCCGACTCCCTGCGGAAGGTCTCCCGCAGGGTGCCCTCCGCCGCGAGCGCGGCGGTCACGCCGCGCACCCCGGCCAGGTCCAGCCGGACCGGCACGGCGGGCGCCCACGACAGCCGCCACCGTGAGGAGAGGGCTGCGGCGTCGCCCGTACCGGCCACCGCCACCGGCTCGCCGTACCCCACCCCGCACACCTCCAGCCGTCGCAGGAGGATTTCGCGGCGGTTGTCGAGGGCCGAACGCAGCGGGTCGAGACGGAGTTCGCGCGGCGCGGGCTCGTCCGGGCCCGGCAGCCGCAGCGCGGTGAGTTCGGCCTCGACGGACGGGCCGAGCCCGGAGCGCGGTGTGCCCGGCGCGACCCGGCCGCGCTCGGTGCCGACCAGGACCACTTCCAGGGCCCGGGCCAGAGCCCGGCCCCGGCCGAGCGGTTCGCCCTGCCCCAGCACGACGGTGACGGCTTCGAGGATCTCGCCGCGGCCCGGGGCGGGGAGCCCGCGCAACCGGGCCAGGTCGCAGGCCACGCGCAGCGTCTCACGGGCCTCGCCCGTCCCGGCGGTGTGCCCGGCCGCCCGCAGCTCCCGGCACACTCTCGTGATCGCCCCGGCAGCGGCGTCGTGCAGCAGTTCGGGATCGCCCCCGGCGCCGAAGACCGCCTGCTGCCAGCGCGGATCGCGGATCCCGGCGGGATAGCCGGACCGGGAGTCCAGCAGATCGAAGGCGTACGGGACGAGGGAGGTGACGACGGGGGAGGGGTCCCCCGGGAGCACTGCTCCCGTCGAAGCCGCACTGCGCGCCGCCGCCCCGTCGGCGGTCGGCGCCCCCTGCGCGGCCGTGCCGTCGGCCGGGGGCTGCTCCCGCCCGGCCGTCGTGTCGGCCAGCGCCGGGGCGTGGAAGGCGCCGATCACCGCCGCGACCCGGCGTCCGTCCGCCGCCGCGCGGGCGATCGTGTCCCGCATGTACGCCTCACGCGCCAGGTCCACGGCGGACACCCCGGCGGACGATTCGGCGTCCCGACGCAGTGCCCAGCCGACGCTCAGCGCGGCCCGGCGCAGCAACTCGGGAGCAGAGCCCGGGGCCCGTACCTCCACACTGCGGTCCCACAGGTCGTCCCCGGCACGGCCGGTCCCGGCTGCGGTGAGCGCCTGCGCGAAGGAGGTGGGTGCGGGTCCGGCGCCCTCCTCGCGGGAATCCCCGGCCTCGGGGGAGGCCGCGCCGTCCCAGCGCGCGTCGCCCATCGGCAGATCGCAGCACACGACCTCCGCGCCCCGCTCCCGCGCCCAGCGGACCGCGGCGAGTTCGGGGGAGAAGTCGGCGAACGGGTAGAAACCGAGCCGCCCGTCCTGCCCGGCGCCCGCGAGCGCGACCGGCGCGACCGTACCGGGCGCGCCGAGGTGGGCGAGCCACGGCTGGAAGTCGGCGGGCAGCTCCACGCACACCACATCGGCGCCGGCCGCGTCCAGGAGCGCGGGCACGGCCGCGGCGAGCGCGGGGCTGTGGTGCCGTACGCCCAGTAGGTACGGCACCGTGGAGCCGGCGAGAGCGTCGAGCGCCGCCCGCGGATCCTGG
This sequence comes from Streptomyces tsukubensis, assembly GCF_003932715.1. Taxonomy (NCBI): domain Bacteria; kingdom Bacillati; phylum Actinomycetota; class Actinomycetes; order Kitasatosporales; family Streptomycetaceae; genus Streptomyces; species Streptomyces tsukubensis. The sequence goes on from NZ_CP020700.1 coordinate 7,695,747, forward strand.
ACGGCTGTCACCTTCGAGTCCTGGGCGCGTGTCACCGAAGGTTCTCCCGCAGATCCCACAGACGGCGCCAGGTCGGAGAGCCGTCCTCCGCGCGGCGGCGCACGGGGCCGTCCCAGTAGCCCAGCAGGCGCGCGTGGTCACCGGGATCGTCCTTGCGGACCACGCCCAGGAGATGACCGGGGACCAGGTCGAGGGAGTCCCCGGCGGGCAGATAGGCGGCGGCCACTCCGAGGGAGACGGCGACCTGCACCGCCTCCGCGGTGGACATCACCGTGCCGGGGCGCTCCACGTCCCAGCCCTCGGCCGAACGCCCGGCCCGCAGGTCCCGGAAGACGGTCACCAGGACGTCGAGCACCGAGTCGTCGACGCCGAAGGCCGCGCCCGCCCGCTCGACGCCCGCGACGGCCTGCCGCTTGACGAGCGCGGTCTCGGCCTCGACGTCCGCAATCGGGTGCACGGTCTCGAAGTTGAAGCGGCGCTTGAGCGCGGCGGACATCTCCGACACACCGCGGTCGCGGAGGTTGGCGGTGGCGATGACGGTGAACCCGGGAGCTGCGGCCACCTGCGCCCCGGCCGTACCGGACAGTTCGGGCACGCTCATCCGGCGGTCGGAGAGGATCGACACGAGCGCGTCCTGCACCTCGGGCAGGCAGCGGGTGATCTCCTCGACGCGCGCCACCCGTCCGGAGCGCATCGCGCTGAGGACCGGTGAGTCCACCAGGGCCTGGGGGGTGGGTCCCTGGGCCAGGAGCAGGGCGTAGTTCCAGCCGTAGCGCAGGGCGTCCTCGGTGGTGCCCGCGGTGCCCTGCACGGTCAGTGCGCTGGTGCCGCAGACGGCCGCCGACAACAGCTCCGACAGCATCGACTTGGCCGTACCCGGCTCACCCACCAGCAGCAGGCCGCGTTCCCCGGCGAGCGTGACCACGCACCGTTCCACCAGGGCGCGTTCGCCGACGAACTTCGGGGCTATGACGAGCCGGCGGGGCAGCGTCCCGTGGGGCTCGGACAGTTCGAGTGGTTCGCCGGCGCTGCCGCAGACGAAGGTGATGACGGAGCGGGGCGTCAGCCGCCAGCCGGGCGGACGCGGGCCTTCGTCATGGGCGGCGAGGAAGGCGAGTTCAGTGATGTGACGCTCTTCGGCGGGCAGGGTCTGCCGGGGCGGAAGTGCCGTCGCCGTGTCGGTAGGGGGCATGGGTGTCCTTGCCGGGTAGGTCTGGTCGGTATCGGGAATCCGGTGATCGTCGACGAGCGGGGGAGCCGGGCCGGGCAGGGGCACCGGTGGTGTCCGGTGCCCCCCCCGCGATATCCGCCGACGGTGGCGCTTCGGGTCGGTCAGCGGCGGCGGCCCCGTCGCACCTTCAGCTCTTCGAACCGGGGCCGGTCGCCGTCGAGGACCCGCTGCCAGACCCTGCGATACAGATCGGCGACCGGTTCCGCCGGCACGATCACGCCGAACGAGGAGTTCTCGCCGTGGACCATGTCGAACAGAGGCAGCTTCCAGCGCTCCAGCGGGACCCGGGGCGCCGGCTGTTCGGCCCAGCTGCCGGGCAGGAAGAGGGAGCGGCCCGCCCTGGTCCGCGTGGCTCGGACCACCAGATCGGTGGCGGCCAGTTCGGCACGGGCCGCCTTGAGGCGGGCCGGCTTCCAGCCCGTCCACCGGGCCGTGGACCGGTCGGTCGGGTCGGGCATGGCGAGCAGCATCAGATACAGCGTGGCCGCGTCCTCACCGAGGCCGTACTCCTTCGCCGCCGCGGCGACCAGGTCGGGCACGGAGCGGCCCGGGTCCTGCGGCCACCAGGTGCCTGCCTGGTCGCGGTCGCCCGCTATCGGCTCCCCGGGGTCGGCCAGCAGGGCCGCGAAACGGGGGTCGCGCACCAGCCGCAGGGCGACCTCCGCCGGGTACGGGTGCTCGTCGACGCGAGTGGCGGGCAGATGGGGGTCCTGGCCTGCCTCGTCGAGGAGGTCGACGCGGATGCCCGGGGCGGGCTGGTTGTCGTAGGTGGAGAGGACGACGGCGCCGTAGCGCTCGAATCCCGGGCCGGTCTCGGTGGGCGCACCCGCCGCCTTCCGGAACTCGGGAAGGCTGATGTAGCGGCCGAGGTCGAGCATGAGGCCGGGGCCCGCCAGCCGGGCACGTACGGCGGTGATCGCGGGCGGCAGGGCGGCGCGGATCGGGTCGCCCGCGGGCAGCCGGTGGGCCAGCCAGGCCGTCAGGGCCACCGTCCCGACCAGGGTCGCCGCGGTGAACCCGGGCCCGTCGTCGCCTTCGGGCCGCACCCGGTCGCCCTTGACCTCCCAGCGGAGATCCCGGCTCAGCTGCGGGGACGCTGCCGGGTCCAGCAGCGCGGGCAGGGCTTCCCGTACGGTCCACGCCGAGTGCTTGAGGGCGCGGACGGCGTCCCCGAGCAACTCCTCGGGCACGGCGGGACGCCTGCCGATCCTGGCATTCCAGACGGCGGCACCCGCGGCCACGTCCGGGCCCTCGGTCCACAGCCGCACCGGATCGGAAGGCAGCAGGGCGCCCACGACCGCGGCGCGCACGGCGCCGTCGATGCCGCGCAGTTCGTCCTTGGCGACCGCCGCGGGAGCGGCCTTCACCCCGATGGCGTTGCGGGCCTCGGTGGTGAGGAAGGTCCGCTCGTAGACGTCGATTCCCGGCAGCCCGGCGACGACGAGCCGGGCCGCCGTCTCGGTGATGCCGGTCAGCCGGGCGAACTCCTCGGCGGCCGCGGGGAACCACGGCGCGGGACCGCGCGCGGCGAACTCGGCCAGGAACTCCCGGAGCCGGAAACCGTGTTCGCCCTCGTCGATCGGTTCGCAGGACAGCACCTGGTAGGGCTCCGGTACGGAGAACAGGCCCGCGGGGTCGTGGCAGAGGCCGGTGAAGTCGCAGCCGTCGTCGTTCAGCGACCCGTGCCTGGTGACCGCGAGGAAGGCGCCGCCCGCCAGCGGCAGCAGGCCGTTCCAGGAGCCCTCCCGCCCGTCGCCCGAGGCGATACGGAGCCGGTGCGCGTCCAGATGCAGGGACACCTTGCGCCAGCGGCCGGACTCCCCCGCCCCGCCCATACCCAGCCGGTCGAATCCGGCCAGGAGGTGCCGCAGTGCCTCGCGGTGCTCCTCGGTGGTGGTGCCGGCGGCGGCCCGGAAGGCGAGAGCCGGCATCCGGGCGATCAGGGGAAGCAGCTCCGGCTGTCCGGTGGGCACTTCCTGACCGTCGAGGTGCAGCCGTCCGGCGGCCCGGTCCGGCTCGGTGTCGGTGGCCTCGGCGGCACGGGTCAGCAGGCGCAGGGCACGGAAGACGGTGTCGGACTGGTCGCCGCGGCTCCACCAGTAGCCGCTCGACGCGCCGATACCGTTGATCGCCTCGCGCAGCAGCTCGTCCACCGGACCGGCCGGGCCCTCGTCCTCCGGGACGCCCTCCAGGGCCCGGGTCAGCCGGGTCGCGGCCGCGTCCAGTACGCCCTGCTGGGCCGCCGCGTAGCGCACGACTCCCGCGATGCCCTTCAGCAGGGCGGGGTCGGTGACGGGCAGCAGGGTACGGATCGCGCCGTGCAGGGCCTCGGCGTCCTGGTCGCCGGCGGCCGCCAGCAGGGCGGCGGCGGTGTCGCGGTCGATGCGCCGCAGTCCTGCCGAGCCCTCCGGGTCACGCGGGGTCAGACACTCCCAGTACTGCACCGGCGGCAGCAGCAGGGTGCCCTCGCCGAAGGAGCCCGCCGTACGGTCGGTCTTCCCCCAGGCGGTGACGACACCCTCCGCGTCCACGAGGTCGAGCTGCCAGCCGTTGCGCACGACCGCGGTGGGCCGCTCGGCGCCGGGGAACATCACCAGGGTGTACGGCAGGCCGGCGTCGGCCGGGAGCGTGAGGGTGTGCCCGGCGAGGTCCTCGACCCGCGTGGAACCGTCGGGGAGCTTCACCCTGCGCAGGCCGACGAGCCCGTGCACGGGTGCGCAGGCGGGGGCGGCACCGGCCGTGGGGGAGGGGCGCAGCCGGCCGCCCGCGAAGCTGCTGCCCTCGGGGGCGTTCCGCAGCGCGTCGGCGAGGAAGGCGGGCCGGCTCATGCGGCCACGGGCGCCGGTGGCCGGGTCGTACTCGTACCAGCCGTGCGCCGCGCGGTCCTCGGAGTCCGCGTGCCACACCCAGTAGGAGGAGCCGTCGAAGAGCAGTCGGCTCTCCTCGGGCACGGTGGTGTCGCCCGCGTGCACGACACCTCCGCCGGTGGTCCGGCCGCCGCCGGGCAACGGCAGGGTGATCGGGAAGTCGCCCTTGTACCAGTCCATTTCGGTGCCGCGAGTGGAGCGCGGGCCCTCCAGCGTCTCGACGCGGTCGGCCCTGCTGTGCCAGTAGCCCCGCAGCCCGCCGTTGCTGCTGCTCCAGTAGACGAGGAGTTCGCCGTCGACGTGGTGGAAGCCCGGGTCGCCACGGCGCTCGCCCGTGGGAATGCGCAGGTCGTGGGTGAGGAGGGTGCCCTCGGCGCCGATCACCCGGGCCTGGGCCGTACCGGCGACCACGAGGTGGGGCCAGGCGTCGGCGACGATCAGATCCTCGACATCGGACTTCGGTACGAGGCCGGCCACCGCCTCCTCCCAGGCGGGCCAGCCGAGCTCGTCGAAGAGACCGGCCCGCAGGGTGCGTACCAGCACGGGCGCGAGGTCGGTGGCGACGGCCTCGCGCACCTCGTCCTCGGCGAGCGCCAGCGCCTCGGAGGGCAGCCACTTCAGCCGGCCCAGCGCGTCGGGCAACTGGGGCAGACCGGCCACGGTGAAGCGCTGGACGGCCGCCGCGACCCACCGGGCCAGCAGCGGGCGGCCGCCCGGGGACGCGGCCAGCAGGCGGATGGCCCGCAGCGCCGGGTCGTGGTTGCCGAACTGATCGGCGCCCTTCAGGAAGGCGCTGTGGAACCGGGCATCGGCACCCAGCAACAGCAGGTCCCGGTGTCCCTCGCCCTGCGCCCACTGGGCCAGCGGCAGCGCGTCGTCGCCCTCGGGGGCGGCCACCGGGACGTCCAGGGACAGCAGCAGGTCGATCAGGTCGATGTCGTGCGTGACCCGCAACGCGGCACCGGGAGCGCGGAGTTCGGCCCGCAGACAGTCCACGGCCCGCTCCACCAGCGGATACAGCTCGGGCATCCGGGTCGAGCCACGCCAGGAGCGCGCCCGCTCGCGGAAGGTGAGGAAGCGTCCCAGCCAGCCCGCCGTGCCGTCCCTGGGCCGCTCCTCCTCGGGCAGCGAGGTGTCCCACAGGCCCGCGACGGCGCCGGAGTCCTCCAGCACCTTGAGCCAGAGCGCGGGCATCTCGTCGTCGTAGCCCGCCGGAACCATGTCCAGCAGGGTGCCGCGGACCCGCCGGTCCCGGGTGGCCAGCGCCACCAGCGCGGCCCGGTGGCCCTTCCACCAGCCGGCCGCGGCCCGCAGGGTGGCCGGCAGACCGATAAGCTCGGAGAGGTACTCCTGCTCGGCGAGTTCGGCGTCCCGGTCGGCGGCGCGGGCCAGCTTGCGCAGGTCGCCCGCCATCTGCGCGGACGGCGGGAGCCCGCCCGCGGTGCGGCGCAGACAGAGCCGGGTGAAGCGCCGCAGCGCCTCCTCGGCCGGAACCCGGGCGGCCAGCTCCCTGCCGTAGGCGGACAGCACCTTCACCGGCAGCGCGCCCGCCAGGGCGAATTCGAGGAACACCGCGTCGAGGCGGTCCTCCTCGATGACCAGCCCGTGCTCCGACTCGGCCTTGCGGGCCCGGGTGAACAGCTGCGCCGCGTACGTGGCGTTCTCCTCGGCCAGGAAGACCCGGCCCGCCTGCTCGTAGAAGGTCGGCAGGAAGTGCGGGACGGAGGCCGCCAGCCGCGCGCCGATCTCCGCATAGGCGTCCATGGCGGCCTTGGGCCGGGACCGCACCTGCCGGGCCGCCCGCTCCAGGTCCGGTACGACACCGAGCGCGTGGTGCCCGTCCGCGGGGTGGTTCACCAGCACCCACTCCGGGAAGCCCAGCGACTGGCGCAGCCCCAGACCCACCACGGCCGGTTCCCCGTCCCGCTCCAGCCCGAGGTATCCGGCGGCGAGATCCTCCGCCGCGCCCAGCTCACCGGCGACCAGCCGCACCACCACACGGTCGTCGAGCCCCGGGTGGCGGTAGCTGCGCGCCGTCAGCGGAACAGCCCGCTCGCCCGCGTCCCCCGTGTCCGGCGGCAGCACCGCGCCCGCCGCGAGCATGTCCTCGTACGACACCTGCGTCCCCCCGCTCATGCGTTCTTGCCCTTCTCGATGTCGCGCCCGGCGTACAGCGCCGCGGCCATCCGCATCCCCTCGGACCAGGCCACCGGGCCCACCTCGCGCAGCGGCACGGCACGGCCGTTCTGACCGCGCCAGGTGAGGGCGCCGGTCTCCACCGAGTCCTCCCAGTACGGCTCGCCGATCCACACGGAGGCCTCGACGGTGCGTCCGCCGTCGCTCACCCTCGCCGTGGAGTAGCCGCCTGTGACGCGGTAGCCCAGGGAGCCGGCGCGGGCGGCGAGGGCGAAGCGCGAGCGGAAGGAGCCGCCGGCGAACTCGCGTATCTCGGTGGCCTCGGGGTCGAGGTCGCCGGGCCGCTGCCAGGTCGCCCGGTGGATCTGCTCGACGCGCTGGACGACGCCCAGCTCCGCGGCGAACTCCCGGATGTCGTCCAGGTCGGGCAGCAGGACCGGATGCGGCAGGGTCACCGTGCGCGGGGAGAGGCGGACGGTTTCGCCGTCGAGGTTCACCAACCGCAGTTCGCCGTCCTCGGTGGCACCCCGCAGGAGACCGACCTCGTCGGGGTCGTCGCCGACCACGGCCAGATCGCGCAGGGCCGACTGCCAGGCCTCGTCCGGCCACACCCGGGCCAGCAGGCCGGTGGGCACGGGCAGCGACGACACCATCCACGAATCCACCTGCGCCACACACCTCGCGGCGTGCCGATCCAGCCATTCCGCGAACCGCCGCAGCCGGTCCACCTCGGGGTGGTCCTTGAGGGCCCGCGGCAGGGACTTCAGCTGCCGCCCCGCCGCCCTTCCCGAGGTGGCACGTGCTGCCACCCGTCCTTCCACCAGAGTGACTTCGTACCCGTCACCCGCCGACAGCCAGCCCACGATTCCCGCCTCACGCGTCAGGACAGCAAGAAGAATGCACAGTTCAGCCGGGAATTGCCGGCATCAGTGCGACGACAAGCGGAACGTTAGCGGCGATCACTGACAATGGGCCGGGGAAGCTGTGGACGGACCGCCGCAAGCGGCCTGCGAGAGCGGTCCCGGATGCAGTCCGGAACGCGCTTCACTGCTGATCACCGCCGGTCAATGCCGGACACCGCCGGTGAACGAGGCCGCGGGCCCGTGCCGGGGTACCGGTTCCGGCCACTCGCCCGGTACGGGCTCCCGCGAGCGGAGGTGCGGACGGCCGGGACGGCGTGGCCCTTTGACAACCGCGGTGCCCGGTGGACATGTGGCTGACAGCGCCGCATACGGCGCGGCTCGCCATGTCACCGCAAACCGGGAGCAACCTTGCCCGTCCGTGCCCGTACGAGACGGTTCGCGGTCACCGGAACCGTACTGCTGATCGCCGCTGCCGTGCTGCCGCACACCGCCGGAGCGGACCTGAACGGCCACCGCCCCGTCGAGCGCGGCCTGTCCGCCGTCATCCGGTACACCGAGTACGGCATCCCCCACATCGTCGCGCAGGACTACGCGAGTCTCGGCTTCGGCAACGGCTGGGCACAGGCCGAGGACGCGGTCTGTGCCCTCGCCGACGCGTTCGCCACCGTACGCGGCGAGCGTTCCCGCTTCTTCGGAGCGCAGGCCGCGCCCAACCCGTTCGCGTCCTCGGCCACCACCAACCTTGCGAGCGATCTCTACTACCGGGGCGTACGGGACACCGGCACCGTCGAACGGCTCATGGCGACGCCCGCACCCGCCGGACCCGGTCGGGAGGCGGCCGAACTGAGACGTGGCTGGGCCGCCGGGTACAACGCCTGGCTGCGGCGGAGGACGGTCACCGATCCCCTGTGTGCGGACGCTGCCTGGGTCCGGCCGGTGACCGCGGTGGACGTCGCGGCTCTCGAATTCTCCTCGGGGGTACTGGGCGGGCAGGGACGCGGCATCGACGGCATCACCGCCGCCGCCCCGCCCCGTACCCGCTCTCCCCTCGGCCCGGAAACGAAGGCCCCCGGCAGCAGCGCGACGGCCGGGTCCGTACGCGCGCTCCCCGCCCCCGCCCCGCCCGGCGCGGCAGCGGGAAGGGGGTCGAACGCCGTGGCCTTCAGCGGCTCCACCACGGCAAACGGACGTGGTCTCCTCCTCGGCAATCCGCACTTCCCCTGGCAGGGCGAACAGCGCTTCTGGCAGTCCCAGCAGACCATTCCGGGCGAGCTGAACGCCATGGGCGGATCGCTGCTCGGCTCCGTGACCCTGTCCATCGGATTCAACTCCCGTATCGCCTGGAGCCAAACCGTCGCCACCGGCGTCGCAATGAACCTCCACCAGCTGGCCCTGGACCCCGCCGACCCCACCGTCCACCTCGTGGACGGGCAACGGGAACGCATGACCCGGCGCACCGTCACCGTGCCGGTCGCAGAGGGCCCCCCGGTGACCCGCACCCAGTGGTGGACCCGTTACGGCCCCGTCCTCGACGCGCTCCCCGGCGGCCCGGCGCTGCCCTGGACCGCCACCACGGCGTATGCGCTGAACGACCCCAACGCGGCCAACCTCCGGGGCACGGACACGGCGCTGGCCCTGTCCGGCGCCCGCAGCACCGAGGAGATCCTGGACGCCCTGCGCCGTACCCAGGGGCTTCCCTGGACCAACACCATCGCGGCCGATTCCGGCGGGCACACGCTCTTCACCCAGTCCCAGGTACTGCCCAGGATCACCGACGACCTGGTCCGCCGCTGCTCGACACCGCTGGGCCGGGACACCTATCCCGCTTCGGGACTGGCCGTCCTGGACGGTGCCCGCAGCGCATGCACACCCGGTACGGACCCGGACGCCGTTCAGCCGGGGATCTTCGGCCCCGCCGCCCTTCCGGTACTGAAGGACGCCCCGTACGCCGAGAACTCCAACGACAGCGCGTGGCTCACCAACGCCGACCGGCCGATCACCGGCTACCCGCGGATCTTCGGCGAGTCCGGCACACCACGCTCCCTGCGCACCCGCGGTGCGATCGAAGACGTTTCGGCGCTGGCCCACCGGGGCGGGCTGACGGTCGCGGACCTCCAGCGGCTGCAGTTCGCGAACCGCGCACCCGCGGGAGATCTGGCCGCAGCCGACACGGCCCGCGCCTGCGCGGAGCTGCTGGGCGGCAGCGCGCCGAACAGTGCGGGCCGTACGGTCGACGTCGGCGCCGCCTGCCCCGTCCTGGCCCGCTGGGACCGCACCATGAACACCGGCAGCCGTGGGGCGCTGCTCTTCGACCGCTTCTGGCGCAGGCTCCTCGCGACCGTACCGGCGGCGGACCGCTGGAAGGTGCCCTTCTCTCCCGCCGATCCGGTCAGGACCCCGAACACGCTGAACACCGCCGCGCCGGGATTCTCCCGGGCCCTGGCCGACGCCGTCACCGAACTCCGCGCCGCGAAGATCCCCCTGGACTCGGAGTTGGGCGCACACCAGTCCGTCACCCGCGACGGGCAGCGCATCCCGCTCCCGGGAGGCGCGAACGCCCTGGGCGTCTGGAACACGGTCGAGCCGGAGTGGAACCCGGTGACCGGCGGATACACGGAGGTGCCGTACGGCTCCAGCCATCTCCAGGCGGTGGGCTGGGACGGCAGCGGCTGCCCCGTGGCCCGTACCCTGCTGGCCTACTCGCAGTCACCGAACCCGCGCTCCCCGCACTACAGCGACCAGACCGAGCTGTTCTCCACCGGGCACTGGGTCACCGCGCGCTTCTGCGAACAGGACATCCTCGACTCACCCGAACTGCGGACGGTGACGGTACGCGAGTGACCGAACGGCGCAGGAGCGGCCGTACGCGGTACGCCACTCGTGCGAGTGAACAGGTTTCGGCTTCCTCCGTGGTCACAGCAGTCTCCGATGCCGGCACCCACCGGGCGGGGAAGAAATTCTGGTCAACTGTGCTCAGTAGCGTCATTTCACTCCATGAGCTGCTGGGTCGACCTTGGAGGGACAGTGCCGATGATGGAACTGGTTGCCGGTGCCGTGGCCGCGGGGCTGGCGGGTGGGCTGACGGAGACGGGCCAACGGGTGGCACGGGGCGCATGGGGCCGGCTGGCCTCCCTGACCGCACGACGAGACGCCCCGGCCGAGGGTACGGAACCCATCACCGACCAGGGCGAGGAGAGCGCGTCGCCCGATGGAGCCGTCCGTGCGGCCGAGCCGGGCGCCTGGAACGTGGTGGTGAACGGCGGCCAGGGCATCGCCTGCGGCAACAACATCACCCAGAGCAACTACTTCCGCTGACGGTGCCGGGGAAGAGGTGTTCCGGCGTGTGCGCGGGCAAGCAGTGCACCATCCGGGGAAACGGCAATCTCGTCGGGGAAGGCAACCAGTACAACTGCTTTTCCCATCCGCCGGACCGGTCAAGGGGCCGGAGTGCGACGGTCGCCGTGCTGATGGCCCTGGGATTCGTTGTCTTCAGCGGCCAGGACACCGTGGACCGCGACCGGCCCGTCGCCTCGAATCCTGTGGCGCCGACGACAGCACCGACGACAGCGCCGACGACGGCGCCGCAGGCTGCACCGAGTGCAGCTCCGCTGCCACCGCGGCGATCCACCAGGATCGTCGCGTCCGACCGCTCGCCCGCCCCACAGGCGCCACCGTCGAGGCCCTCGCCGACCCTTCGCGCCCCGAGCCCGCCTTCCGTACCCGATGCGGTGTCGGCGGATCCGGTTCCCCGGCCGTCGCCGAAGCGGGTCTGTTCACTGCGGCAGCAGTATCGCGTGAACAAGAAGGGGCAGATCTGGGATGCCCGGGGGAACCGCATCGGCGACGTTGCCCCGGGGACCCTGTTCTTCCGGCAGGAGCCCGCAAACTACCCCTCGCCCGTCGACGACCGCTACTACGGAACCGTCGACGAAGTCATTTCCGGCAGCGCGACCGGCTACGTCCTGAGAAAGAAACTCGACTACGTCGGCCGCGTCGAGATCTGCGGCTGAGGGTTGTCCGACGCGCCCTCCCGCTGGACGACACGTTGCCGTGGACGGCTCGGTGTCCGGCGTGGTGCCAGTAGCGTCGCGGACCATGAGGAAGTCGGCAGTTGTGGGCGTGTTCATTCTCGCGGCGATGAGTCTCGGGTCGGCTGCCGAGGGATCCGGCCAGGTCCCCCCGGCAGCCGGAGGGGACGGACTGGACCGGTTCCGGAACCAGCCCGTCGGCTGGGCCGCCTGCCGGGACACCGCACTGGCCGCAAGCGGGACGGAGTGCGCACGGATCACCGTCCCCCTCGACTACAACAGGCCGCGGGGGCGGACCATCGAGGTCGCCGTCTCCCGGATCAAGTCGGCGGACCCGAAGCGGCGGCGTGGCATTCTCCAGACCAATCCGGGCGGCCCCGGGGCCCGGGGTCTGGGGATGCCGGCCGAACTGCGGAAGGTCATGGGCGCCGGGCCGGCCGCGGCGTACGACGTCATCGGCATGGACACCCGCGGTCTCGGCGAGAGCACCCCGATCGACTGCCGGCTCACCCGCAGCACCTGGCTGCTGCACGCCCCGGGGACGGACCGGGCGGGGTTCGACCGGAGCGTACGGCTCTCCCGGGACGACGCCCGCGCATGCGGGGGCCGGATGGCGCCGTGTGCGATCGTGCTCGTCACCGCGTATCCGTGGACCAGACCGGGGTAGGAGTAGTCGGCGCCGTAGGTGGCGCGGCCGGTCACTTTGAGGGGCCGTCCACCCGGCTGTGGGGACGGCCGATGACGGGCGCCCCGGTGGCCGGTACCCGTCGCGTTGAGGTGCCTGCATGACCACTCCGCCGTTCCAGCGTGCCCGCAGACCGGAGCACAAGGAGCAACGCCGGCAGCACATCCTGCAGGCCGCCGCCGTGCTGGGACGGCGCGACGGTGTACGCCCGGTCACCCTCACCGACATCGCCGCCGGGGCCGGCGTCCACAAGTCCGCCGTCCTGAGGTATTTCGCCTCACGGGAAGCGGTGTTCCTGCTGCTGACCGCGGACGGCTGGCAGGACTGGGCCGACGCGGTCGACGAGGCGCTGCGGGGACCCGAGGAGCCCCGCGCGGTAGCGGCCGTCCTCGCCGCCACGCTCGGGGACCGCCCCCTCTTCTGCGACCTGCTGGGGCACGCACAGCTCAACCTCGAACGCGGGGTGACCCGGCAACAGGTCCGTGACTTCAAGGTCACGACCCTCGACGCCGTCGACCGCATCGCCCGGGCCCTGACCACCGCGCTGCCGTGGATGGGCCGAGGGCAGGCGGTCGACGTGATCGCCGGGACGACCGCGATGGCGGCCCAGCAGTGGCAGACCTCGAACCCCCCCCGGAAACCCTCGCGGGTCTCTACGCCGAGGATCCACTCCTCGCCCATGCGGCCTCCGCGTTCGTCCCCCGCCTCACGCGGCTCGTGACCCTGCTGCTGGCCGGGGCCGCGACAACGTCGCAGGGCGAGGCGTAGCGGGGTCCATGAGCACCGGGCGCCGAACGCGGTGGGGCGGGGGCGCCGAACCCGCGCGGAAGAGGTGGCGCGCTCTGTACGTCCGGGCCCCTGGTGCGACACCGGGCCCGGCTCCCCGGCTTGTCCGAGTACCGCGCTCCCGCGATCCGGAGAGCCGGATACCGTATGAGAAGTGCCCGGGCGGCAATGACCGGTTGGTCAGGGGGTGACGATACGAGGGCGGGGGCGGGGTGACACCTCCGATACCCCGTGGCCTGCCCCGGGGCGCGCACCGTGTTCCGCGCCTTCGTCCGTGTCGGGGTCGGCCCGGCCGCAGGACGAGGCCGACTCGTGGGAGTGGGGCCCATGGCACGCAAACAGCCCAATCGTCGCCTCGCGGCCCTGATGGACGAAGCCGACTGGAACGCCGCTGAACTGGTGCTGGCGGTCAACGAGGGCGGCAGGCTGGAGGGCCTGACCCTGTGTTACGGCCGGACCTCGGTCGCCCGGTGGCTGACGGGGTCCCGGCCCAAGCCGCCGGTCCCGGACCTGGTCGCTGCGGCTTTCAGCCGCCGTATCGGACGGATGGTCGCCGCGGAGGACACCGGCCTCGCCCGCCCCGGGCGGGAGACCGGATGGTCTGCGCCTTCCGTCAGGGCCGCATCGGGCGACGCGGCCGACCAGTTGACGGCGCTGAGCCGCGCCGATGTCGACCCCGGACGCCGTATGCGGTTGGGCAAGTCGACGTACGATCCGGCTGTCGACGCCGTACCCGCCTGGGAACCCCGGTGCCCCGACCGTGCCGTGTCCCGGGGCTCGGGCTCCCGTGCGACTGCTGAGGAGATCCGGACGCTCCGGGAGATGTCCCGGCTCTTCGCGGATCTCATGGAGCGCTACGGGGGAGCGCACGCGCGCTCTGCCCTGGTCGCCTACCTCACCGACGACACCGGTCGTCTCCTGGCGGCGCTGGCCGGCCCCGCCGAGCGCCGGGAACTGCTCACCGCCACCGGCCAGCTCACCCATCAACTGGCCCGGATGACCATGGACGCCGGACACCCCGGACTCGCCCAGCGCTACTTCACCATCGCCCTCGGCCTCGCCCGGGAGGCGGACGACCGGCGTCTCTACGCGATCACTCTGCGCGCGATGAGCGTCCAGGCGCTGCACTTGGGATTCCACCAGCAGGCAGGGCAACTCGCCGACTCCGCGATCACCACGGCGGGTCCCTCCACCGACCCCTCGACGCTCGCCTTCCTGCTGAGTCAGCGAGCCGTAGCCTGTGCCTACACCGGGCAGCGGCGTCAGGCCCTCCTCGACCTCGCCGCGGCCGAGGCGCGGCACGAGCAGTCGACGAGCCCTCCCGGGCCGTTCAGTTCCTACCCCCGCCCCGGACTCGACTTCCAGCGGGGTCTGGCACTGCACGCGCTCGGGGAGTCGACCCGCGCCGTACACGCCTTCGCAGCCTCGGTCGCCGCCCGGGCCGCGGACCGGCACCGCTCCAGGGCCCTCACCCATGCACGGCTCGCCGCGACCCTGCTGCCCCTGGGCCGTCTGGAGGAGTCGTGCCTCCACTGGCACGCCTTCCTCCGGCGGGTTCTTCGTCCACCTCGCCGTCGGCACGGAAGGCCGCTCACCGCCGGGCACCCATCTCACCCGGGCCGGCGCCCTCCTCGTCGCCGCAGCCCTCGTCGCCCTCGGTATCGGCCTCATCCAGAGCCTCTGACCCGGCCGCGCCGGCTGCGGCGAGGCAGGTGCGGCCGGGTCCCGGGGCCGGCCGCCTTTTCGCGGACCGCGGCCGGCCCTGGGGCACGTACCCGCTCAGCGTGTGGCCACCCGGAAGGTGCTGAGGACGGCCTTGTGATCGGTCGGCCAGGTCCAGGTGGGCACCCAGAACCTGTCCCGGCCCGACTCCTGCACCCGCTCGTTGCGCACGATGCTGCTGGACGGGCCGACGACCACGCTGTCGAGCAGCCGGATCCGCCGGTCCGGGTGGTAGAAGACGAAGTCGATCCGGTCCCGCTCGTCGGCCTTCGGCGCCCAGGTGAGCTGACCGACGTCGGCGCCCGGATTGTCGCTCGGCCAGGTGAAGCCCGGCTTGCGGACGGGGTCCGGGTGGATCACGCGATAGCTGTCGCGGAAACCGGCGTCCTCGATGGCCTTCGTCGTCGCCCAGGGGACAACGGTGCCGTTGTGGTCGAACAGATTCCGGGTCCGGTGGTTCCAGTCCCGGTGGGAGGGCTCGTTGAAGTCGCCGCCCAGCAGCGTCAGCCGGCCCTTGGCGCGCTCCTTCGCGGCGTCCGCGAGTACCGTTCTCGTCACCTTGGTCCGCCCCGAGGCCGCGTTGAGCCGGTTGATCAGGCCGACATCGGTGATCGGACCGGTCGGGATCTCGCCCCACCCGTACTCGGAGGTCTCCAGCGGTGACGGCGTGCCGCCGCCGTAGCCACGCGGCAGGTAGTTGACGTAGTAGCGGTACTCCAGATGTCCGGAGTAGGCGGCGACCTCGGTGCCGTGGACCGAGACGACCGCCTTCGACCAGTACGGGAACGACGCGTGCTCGATGATCGGATAGCGCGAGATCACCGCAGGGTCGACCGGGTTCGCGTTGTCGAAGTAGGTCAGCCCGCGTTCGGAGAGATCCGCCAGGAGATGGGCCACCCGCTCGGGGTTCGACTCGCTGAGCATCACCACATCCGGCTCGACCGCGGCGATGGTGTCGGCGATACCCGCCCGGCCCCCCGGCACCCGGCTGCCGCCCAGCCAGATATTGAACTGCATGACCTTGAGCGTTCGGTGGGAGGGCCTGCGGTGCTTCCACGAATCCTGCGGGGCGGCCTCCGCCGTGCCCATCGCCAGCACTCCCGCGCCGACGGTCGCGCCGACCATCCCGAGCAGCTCTCGACGCCTGACCATCAGTGACCTCCAGAAATTGCCTGCATCCACGGCCCGCTCACGGTTCGAAACGGGCCGGGATCCAGCGTCGAGGCCTCTCGTGTATATGACATGAACCCGCGCGCAACGTCGGATGTCGCCGTCAAGGCTCCCCCGGCCCCGGGGCCGGGGGAGGAACGGCATTGCCTCAGGTGCCAGGGGAGTGCCGGTCTCTCAGAGGGAAGCGGCCTCCTCCTCCAGCAGCGCCGCCTCGGGATGGGCGCTGTAGGGACGCAACACCCGGCGCATCGTGGTGAGAGAGGCGGTGGCGCGGGCCGAGCGCAGCCCCGGGTAGTCGATCAGGAAGCGTCTCCAGGTGGTGATGGACTCCTCCAGGTTTCCCTGGCGGAGTTGTGATTCGGCCAGGAGCGCCGTGGTCAGGGCCCGGGCCCGTCGTGCCTGCGGGGCACGGGCGTCCAGGGAGTCCCGGAAGGCGATATCGGCCGCCTGGTGGTCCTTGAGCGCGCTCGGGGTGCGGGCCCGCTGGTAGTGGAGGGCGGCGGTCGGATAGCTGCCGAAGGGGTCGGAGGGCGCCTGGTCCGCTTGGCTGTGGAGGACCTCCGCGTCGTGCAGCGCGAGGAGCGCCCGGGGACGGTCCTTGGCCCGTGCGTGGGCCAGGGCCAGGAGGGACTGGGTGTAGGACCGGGTGAGGGGCGAGGCATGGCGGGTCGCGGTGGCGGCGGCCCGCTCTGCCAGCGTGAGGGCGGGCTCCTCGTGTCCCAGGTCAAGCGCATGGGCGGCGAGTGCCCGGACGGCGATGGTGTAGGTGTGGGGGTCTTCGGCCTCGGCGGCGAGGTGGGCGGCGTTGCGGTGGTAGTGCTGGGCCAGGGCGTGGGCGTCGTCGTCGGCGCACATGTTGCCCAGGAGGACGGTGAGCTGGGCTGCGTACGTGAGGAGCCGGCGGTGCACCTGGTCGCCGGCGCCGGCGCGGAGCCAGGGCGTGACGTCGTCGGCGATGTGGGCGGTGAGCGCGGCGCGGGCGTGCCCGCCACCGAAGGACCCGGTCGAGGCGGCAAAGAAGGCGGTCGTACTTTTGAGGGCCTCCACTTCCGCGTGGCCCACCCGTCCGGTTCTGACGTCGGTACGGCGGGCCGCGGCCGGTCTGAACAGGTCCTCCCAGTCGGGGACGGCCAGCGCGGGAAGGCTGTAGCCCGCTGTTCCGACGGGTTCACCTCGGCTGGGGTCGAGTTGGCTGTGGATGAGCTTGGCCAGATGGTGCACAGGGTCTGCCTCTCAGGACCGGTCCGGTATGCGGGCGACGGCCGGGTTCGGACCGGCGTCGGCGGCAGCCGGGGGTCTGCCCGGGCGCCGGAAAAGCGCCTTCCAGGACGTAGGCGGGTGCGGGCGGACGGAGAGGTGCGCCCACGCGTCGGCTCGTCCTTGTCGAGCGGTTCACGGTCAGGCCGTGACCGTATGCGGGCGCCACCGGGGAAACGGCATGGGCGAGCCGGGTCGCGTTCCACGCCGCGTCCTCATGGGTGCGCAAGCCGTGCGTCCGGTTGCTGAGAGTGCGCCTTCCCCGTTCTCAGCCCTAGCCAAGATGACCCCGATGCGGCGCCCTTCACAAGGGCGCACAGGGGCAGAACGGCCAGCGCGCATCCGCGCACCGACGCTCCCGCGCAAGGCGGGCCGTTGATGGATGCACCCGGCACAGCGTTTCCGGGCGAGCCCCGGCTCGCTTTCCGCGCGGCGAGGATCCGGGTCAGGCAGCACGGGCTCGCCGAGGCGCTGCAGTCCGACAGCGCGTGCTTCGAGACCCTGCACGCCTGCTTCCTCGACCGTACGGTCCCCGCGTACTCACTCCTGCGCGGTATCGGCAATCTGTGCATCGGGGCCGACTCCCGGTACGACGCGCGGCCCCTCGTCGACCTGCTGGTCATGGGACTGAAGCAGCAGGGCGCCGCCTGACCGGACCGGGGCCTGCCGTCCGCGCCTGGTCAACTGGTTTTTAAATAACGGCAGTTGTTTCAAAAATCGCATTGGTCTATACCTTGATCGCGCCCTGCCCGGGGTGCTTGGGTATGCGTGACCACCCCCCACACGGCGTGTCTGGTCGCCCCGGTGTTCCACCGGGGCGACCAGGCATGCCCACGGATGCACGAAAGGTCACTGGACCGTGCTGAAGACCCGAATGAAATCCCTGATGGCCGCCGTGCTCGCGGCGGGCTCGCTGCTGGCGACGGCCCTGGTGCCGACCGCCGTCGCCGCCCCGTCCTCCGCCGCGGCGGACGAGTGCGCCATCGCCCCGGCCTGGGCCGCCGGCCAGAACTACCGCGTGGGCGACATCGTCAAGTACAACGACGGCAGCGTCTACATCGCCGAGCGGGCCAATCCCGGGTACAACCCCGTGGTCAGCACCTACTACTGGGATCCGTACACCTGCGGTACGGGCGGCAACCCCGACCCGAACAGCTTTGTGGTGAGCGAGGCGCAGTTCAACCAGATGTTCCCGCGCCGGAACCCCTTCTACACGTACAAGGGACTCACCGACGCCATGAAGGCGTTCCCGGCGTTCTCCCACACCGGCACCGACACGATGCGGAAGCAGGAGGCCGCGGCCTTCCTCGCCAACATCAGCCACGAGACCGGCGGGCTCTTCTACATCAAGGAGATCGACGAGCGGAACTACCCGATCTACTGTGACCGGGCCCAGCCCTACGGCTGCCCCGCGGGCCAGGCCAAGTACTACGGCCGCGGCCCGATCATGCTGAGCTGGAACTTCAACTACAAGACCGTGGGCGACTGGCTGGGCATCGACCTGCTCAACGACCCCGACCTGGTCGAGAAGGACCCGGCCGTCGCCATGATGACGGCGCTCTGGTACTGGAACACCCAGGACGGTCCCGGCCCGGTGACCGCCCACGACGCCATGATCAGCGGCGCCGGGTTCGGCCAGACCATCCGTGCCATCAACGGCGCGCTCGAATGCGACGGCGGCCACCCCGCCCAGGTCCAGAGCCGCGTCAACCGCTACAAGAACTTCACCCAGATCCTGGGTGTGCCGGCCGGTCCCAACCTCTCCTGCTGATCCGGGAGCACGAACCCGCCCAGTCGCCCCGCCGCCGAGGACCGTGTCTCCGCACGGAGCCCGGCGGCGGGGCCGCGCGGACTGCTCCGGCACCGCGGGCCCCGGCGGAGTGGCCGACTTATGATGCGGCCCCGGGCCTCCGAAGTGCTGGGAGAGAGCGCATGAACGATCCGAGTATCGGCACCGGCAAGGTGGTGGTGAACCGGGCGATGTCGCTGGACGGCTTCATCGCCGGTCCCGGCCATGCGATGGGCTGGATCGCCGAACACCTGACCGCGGATACCTTCCCCGAGGTCATGGCGGCCACGGGCGCCATGCTCGTCGGCCGGGGCACCTACGAAGTCGCCCAGGGCATGGCCGCCGAGGACACCTCCTACGACGGCGGACCGCAGTTCGTCCTCACCCATGAGCCGCCCGGCGAACCGGACCCGACCGTCACCTTCCTCACCTGCGGCATCGAGGAAGCCGTGGCCACGGCACGCAGCGCCGCGGGCGGCAAGGACCTGGAGATCCTCGGAGCCGACGTGGCCGGCCAGTGCCTGCGGCGCGGGCTCGTCGACGAGATCCTGGTGTACGTCCTCCCGGTACTCCTCGGCGACGGTGTCCGCTTCACGCCCCCGGGCCTCGGACGGATCGACCTGGAACCGGTCGCCACCACCCGGTCGGGTGCCGTCACAATGCTCCGCTTCCGTGTGCTGAAGTAGGCGCGGCCCCCGCCGCCGGGACCGCTCCGGCGGGCGGAATCCGGCGGTGGACGTCCTCCACCATGTTCCGCATCCCCATGCGGAAGATCTCGGCCTGGTGCCCGCCGAGAAACGAGGTGTGCCCCGACACCTCCAGAACGACGAGGCCGTGCAGATGCCCCCACGCGTTCAGCAGAAGCGCAACCGCGGGCGGCGGCAGCTCCCCCAGGCCGTTCGGCGGCAGTTGTGCCAGATACGCGCGCAGCGAGGGCGAGAGCGCCGGATGGTCCGCCGCGCCCAGCTGGGCAGCGCTGAACCCTTCGAACATCACGCGCTGGAAGATCCGGCTCATGCGGATCATCGCCCGGGTGGTCGGCCCGTTGGCGGGCGCCTCGTACTGCCGCAGCGGCGTTCCGTAGATCAGCTGGAACCGCTCGGGATGGGTGACGGCCCACCGGCGGTACTCCTCGGCCGCGACCAGCACCCGCGGCACGCCCGAGTCCTCCGCCGCACTGTCGACGGCAGCCTGCACGGCGTCCGCCATATCGTCGTACGCCTTGACGATGAGCGCCGTCAGAAGATCGGCCCAGCTCGGAAAGTAGTGGTAGAGCGCCTGGACGGTCATTCCGAGGTCCCGGGCGACCGCGCGCAGGGACAGGGCCGCCGGACCGTTCGCGACGATATGCCGCTCGGCGGCGTCCACGATCTCCTGAACGGCGGCCGCCCGGCGGCGCTCGCGCAGGGACGGACGGGCCTTCACAGCTTCTTCGGCAGGCATACCGCGACCCTACGGCCGGATGCCTGACAGGGCCATAAGAAGTTAGGGCCCGTCAGAAAATTCTCACACTGCCAAATCCTTTGGGTCCCCGCTAACTTCAAACGCGGCGACGAGGAGTCCCACGGCAGGTCCGCCCGATTCTCGCTGCGCCGACGGGCCCTGCGGAGCACCGTGCCCGCGGTCCTCCCCAGCCCCGCTCCACCTGCCCGACCTCGTTCGTCGCGCCTCGGTACCACCGCGCACAAGGGAGACCTCACGTGTTTGAACGCCTGGCCGAACTGGTGATCCGCCGGTCCCGGCTGATACTCGTCGTCGCCGTCGTGGCCCTGGCCCTCATGGGTGCCGCGGGCGTCGGCGCCTTCGGCAAGCTCCTGGGAGGCGGCTTCGACGACCCGGCCTCGCAGTCCACCCGGGCCGGGGAGGTCATCGGCGAGAAGTTCGGCGGCGAGACCAATCTGGTCCTGCTGGTCCGTGCCCCCGGGGGCCGCGTCGACGCCCCGGCCGCCCGGCAGCACGGCCGGGCCCTGGTGGCCGGCCTCAGGAAGGAGCAGGGCCTGGAGAACGTGATCTCGTACTGGGACACGGACCACCCCGACCTGCGCTCCGGAGACGCCCGCGAAGCACTCGTACTCGCCCATGTGAAGGGTGACGAAACGCAGCAGGACGAGACCGCCAAGAGCATCATCGAGACCTGGACCGGGGATTACCTGGGCGCGCTGACGGTCCGGGCGGGCGGCGGCACCGCCGTGGGCGACGATATCGGGACCCAGGTGGGGAAGGACCTCGTCCTGGCCGAGGCCATCGCCGTCCCCATCACCCTGATACTCCTCCTGTTCGTCTTCGGCAGTGCGGTCGCCGCCCTGCTTCCGCTGGTGATCGGGGTCTTCGCCGTCATGGGGACGTTCGCCGAGCTGTTCCTGCTCGGCAGCGTCACCGAGGTCTCCGTCTTCTCGGTCAACCTGACCACCGCACTGGGCCTCGGCCTCGGCATCGACTACGCCCTGCTGATGGTCAGCCGGTTCCGCGAGCAACTCGCGGCCGGGGAGAGCGTGGAGGACGCCGTCCGGCTGACGGTGCACACCGCGGGCCGTACGGTCGCCTTCTCCGCCGCGACCGTGGCGGCAGCGCTCGCGGCGCTCCTGGTGTTCCCGCAGTACTTCCTGCGCTCGTTCGGATACGCCGGCATCGGTGTCGTCGCCATCGCCGCCGTCAGCACCCTGCTCGTGATGCCGGCCCTCTTCGTCGTCCTGGGACACCGGGTCAACGCCGGGCGGCTGCCGTGGCTGAACCGGGCCCGCTCCGACCACCGGGAAAGCGGCTGGGGACGGCTGGCCCGCACCGTCATGCGGCGCCCCGCGCTCACCGCGCTGCCCGTGCTCGCCGTACTGCTCCTCGCCGCGAGCCCCCTGCTGGGCATCACCTTCGGTACGCCGGACGAACGCGTGCTCCCCGAGGACGCCCAGAGCCGTCAGGTCGCGTCCGTACTGGAGGAGAAGTTCAACGGCAGCGACGAAGCGGCCCTCCACGTCGTCATCGACGGGCCCGTGGACAGGACCCCCCTGCAGTCGTACGCGCTCACCCTCTCCGAACTCGGCGGTGTCGCCCGCGTCGAGACCAGCACCGGGACCTACACCGACGGTCGGCCCGCGGCGGCCGGCACCGGAAACGCCGCCCTCGGCCGCCCCGACGCGCAGCGCATCAACGTCGTGAGCGCCCTGCCGCCGAAGTCCGACCGGGCCCAGGACCTGGTCGAGAAGGTGCGGGCGGTCACCCCGCCCGACGGATCCCGCCCGCTGGTCGGCGGAGTCGACGCCGCACTGGTCGACTCCAAGGACTCCATCGGCGGCCGGCTCCCGCTCGCGGTGACCCTGGTCGCCCTCACCACCTTCCTGCTGCTCTTCCTCTTCACCGGAAGCATCGTCCAGCCACTGCGCGCACTGCTCCTCAACCTGATCAGCCTCGGGGCCACCCTCGGCGTCATGACGTGGATCTTCCAGGACGGAAACCTCTCCTCCGTGCTCGGCTTCACCGCACAGCCCATGCCGGTGACGATGACCGTGCTGATGTTCTGCGTCGCCTTCGGCCTCTCGATGGACTACGAGGTGTTCGTCACCAGCCGCATCAAGGAACTCCACGATCTGGGCTCGGACAACGAGTCCGCCGTGGCCAACGGCCTCGGCCGGACGGGACGCATCGTCAGCGCCGCGGCCTGTCTGCTCGCCGTCACCTTCTTCGCGTTCGGGACCGCCGAGCTCAGCTTCCTGCAGGTGTTCGGGCTGGGCAGCGGGCTGGCCATCCTCATCGACGCCGTCGCCGTACGCGGGGTCCTGGTCCCCGCCGCGATGCGCCTGCTCGGCCGATCGGCCTGGTACGCGCCCCGTTTCCTGCGCAGGTTCCACGAGCGGTACGGGCTCAGCGAGACCGGCCCCGCGCCCCGGCCCGCGGCCGTGCCGGAGCCCGCGCCCGGGGCGCCGTACCCGAAGGACCCGACCAGGGTCTGACCCGATCGGACAGAACCCGCGCCGTGCCCGCCCCCCTTCGCCGGAGGCGGGCACGGCCGCACCCCGGTCAGCGGAAGGTACGGAGGAAGACGTCCGACGTGCCGTTGGTGTCACCCGGCACGATGTCATCGGCCGTGGACTGGAAGACCACGTCGCGCCCGCCGGCGCTGAGGGACGGTGAGGATGGCCGAGTGTTGTGGATGATGTCGATGTTCAGGGCGGTGCCGGTGTCCCAGGGACACCCGGCAGTCCCCCGGTTCCCCACCGGAGGATCACCAGCATGGAACCGTGACGGCGCCGGGGGAGCAATGCCTCCATGCGTTACATGACCTATCGAGAGGCAGGTTTCGGACATAGGGGAGTGGTTTCGCACCGCTTTCCTTGTGCGGGGCGGAAGCCGTGGTGAACCTGGCCGGAAATCCATGGTCCCGGAAGCTTTTCAAGTGTCAGTTGTTGCGTATGGGGTTTGAGATCATTATGGGGCGGGCGTTGAAGCAGTTTGCCGGAGTGTTCTTGGAAGAAGGCTTTACCAAGGGCAATTTGTGGTCGGTCTGTGCCTGCCCGCGAGCCTCCGGATTCCCTGGGCCGATCATCCGGGGAACTTTCGTCATCGCAGGTCACAAGGTATATGGATGCCCTGGAAGGGTCTGCTTGCGGTGACCGTTCGGTGGATCCGGTTTCAAAGGCTGAGCACAAATTGCACACATCCCCTCTCCATACCGGCCTCGATGGTCTAGATTGACCGTGCTTCAGCTGTTCGGGCACCAGGCGAACAGTAATGATCTTTAGCTCCGGCGCTGCGGACGACGCAATCGCGTTCCCCGTGCCGGAGGTGGGGGTGATCAATTCCCGGAGTCCGGGAGAGGCCGTGGGTGCGGGGAGCATCCGGGGTTTCGACGGGTTCCCGCCCGCCTCGGCGCATACCGGCAGGACGGACGTGTCCGCTGCCGCCGAATCGGGCTGTTCAAACAGCGCTGAGACACCGGAATGTCATGCGCGGGGGCGGGGGCCTCCGGGGGAAGGAACGGCGCGGCGCGGGAGGCGGGGGCCTCCCGGGGGGCGAAGCAGAGGCGAACACGTCGAACCGCTGGGACCTGGGGGGTTCTGTGGAGCAGGGGGGATTAGTCAATCCGTTTCCGTCGGCGCACGAGCGTCTGGCGAACGGGGCGATCGGCGAGCCCGTGATCGACTGGGAGGAGCGGTACCGCCGTACCGTGATTGCCGGCGATACGGTGTCCACCGCCTTCGTGGTGGCGTCCATAGGGAACTTCTTCGGGGCCCGGGACGCCGCCAACTGGCACGAGAAGTGGGTCATTCTCGCCTTCGGCACCGAACTGCTGGTGCTGGGAGCGCTGGCGATGGGCCGGGCGTGGGCTCCGGCCGTACTCGGCCAGGGCGCGGAGGAGTTCCGCCGGCTCGGACGCTCGCTGTTCACGGCGGCGGTCGTCCTCGCGCTCGGCGGGATCGCCTTCACCTCACGCAACATCAAACTCTGGATATTCGTCGCGATCCCCGCGATCGCCATCGTCACCATGACCGTGCGATATCTGCTCCGCCTCCGGCTGCACCGGCAGCGTAAGGAAGGGCAGTGCCTGAGACCGGTGCTCGCCGCCGGGAGCCCGGCCACCCTGCGCGATCTGATCACCCGGGCCCGTAAGTCCCCCCACCTCGGCTGGCGGGTGGACGCGGTCTGCACGACCGACGGTCTCGGGTTCGACGGTGACCGGCTGGAAGGGGTGCCGGTCGTCGGCCGGCTGACGGACGTCGCCGACCACGTCCGCCGCGACGGCTACCGTGTCGTCGCGGTCACCCCGGACCCGCACTGGTCACCGGACCGGCTGCAGCGCCTGGCCTGGAACCTCGAAGGCAGCGACGCCGAGATGGTCGTGGCCCCCGTACTGATGGAGGTGGCCGGTCCGCGGCTGCACGTCGACGCGGTCCTCGGGATACCGCTGCTGCGCGTCAGCATGCCGGCCTTCACCGGCGGCCGCCGGGTGGTCAAAGCGGTCGTCGACCGTATGGGCGCGGCGATCCTGCTGCTGCTGTTCGCACCGCTGATGCTGCTGGTCGGACTGCTCGTACTCCTGGACAGCCGGGGCGGGGCGTTCTACCGGCAGCGCCGGGTCGGCAAGGACGGCCGCGAGTTCACCATTCTCAAATTCCGCACCATGGTCGCCGGGGCCGACCGGGCACGGGCCGGTCTCGTCCACCGCAACGAGGGCGCCGGTCTGCTGTTCAAGCTCCGCCGGGATCCCCGGGTGACCCGGGTGGGAGCGGTGCTGCGCCGCTACTCGATCGACGAGTTGCCGCAGCTGTTCAACGTCCTCACGGGGTCCATGTCGCTCGTCGGCCCGAGGCCCCCGCTGCCGGAAGAGTCCGCCGCCTACGGCCCGGACATCCGGCGGCGGCTGCTGGTCAAGCCCGGACTCACGGGGCTCTGGCAGATCAGTGGACGGAGCGACCTGCCGTGGGAGGAGGCCGTCCGGCTCGACCTGCGGTACGTGGAGGACTGGTCCCTCGCCCTGGACACGGTGATCTTGTGGAAGACGCTGCGTGCGGTGGTCTACGGGCAGGGGGCCTACTGATGTGCGGGGGCAGGGCGCGCCGTACGGCGGGCGCGCGGACCGCAGGCCGGAAGGGCCTGCTCGGGAGGGACGGGGCATGAGGATCAGCGTTTTCGGGCTCGGCTACGTGGGCTGCGTATCGGCCGCCTGCCTGGCCGAGCTGGGGCACGAGGTCATCGGTGTGGACGTCAACCAGGTCAAGGTCGACCTGGTGAACGACGGCAAGGCGCCGGTGGTCGAAGAGCGGATCGGCGAGCTGATCGCCGAGGTGGTGCGGACCGGGGCGTTACGCGCCACCTGCGACGTCCGCGAGGCGATCGCGGGCAGCGACGTATCCCTGGTCTGCGTGGGTACGCCGTCGGAGCCCAACGGCAGTCTGTGCACCACCTATCTGGAGCGGGTCACCGAGCAGATCGGTGCCGCACTGGCCGAACGGGGCGGTTGGCAGACCGTCGTCTTCCGCAGCACCATGCTCCCGGGCACCTGCGGAAATCTGCTGGTACCGATCCTGGAGAAGAGCGCCGGCGGTACGGCCGGGGTGGACTTCGGAGTCGCGGTCAACCCGGAGTTCCTCCGCGAGGGCACCAGCGTGCGGGACTTCTTCGACCCGCCCAAGACCGTCATCGGTGAACTGGACCCGGCGAGCGGCGACGCGGTGGCCGCGCTCTACGACGGTCTGCCCGGCGAGGTGTTCCGGGTACCGATTCCCACGGCCGAGGCCATCAAGTACGCGGACAACGCCTTCCACGGCCTCAAGATCGGCTTCGCGAACGAGCTGGGCGCGGTGTGCCATGCGCTCGGCGTGGACTCGCACCAGGTGATGGACGTGTTCCTGGCCGACCGCAAGCTGAACATCAGCCCCGCCTATCTGCGGCCCGGCTTCGCCTTCGGCGGCTCCTGCCTGCCCAAGGACTTACGCAGCCTGGTCCACGCGGCACAGCGGGCCGATGTCGCGGTGCCGATCCTCGCCAACGTACTGCCGTCCAACTCCGCACATCTGGAGCGGGCCGTGGAACTGGTCGAACGCACCGGCAAGCGCCGGGTGGGCCTGTTCGGCCTCTCCTTCAAACCCGGCACCGACGACCTCCGCGAGAGTCCGCTCGTCGAACTCGCCGAGAGACTCTTCGGCAAGGGGTACGACCTGCGGATCCACGACGCCAATGTGAGCCTCTCCCGGCTGCTCGGCGCGAACCGCGAGTACATCGAGACCCGGCTGCCGCATCTTGCGCAACTCCTCGCGGACTCCGTCGACGAGGTGCTCGACCACGCCGAGGTGTGCCTGATCGGGACCAGGGACCCGGCCGTACTGGCGGCGCTGCCCCACGGCGACGGCCCGGTGCTCATCGACCTCATCCACCTTCCCGACGCCGACGCGCGCCGGACCGAACCGGGGTACACGGGCCTTGCTTGGTAACACATCGTCAGGTAACGCATCGTCGGGTGACACGGCCGGGAGCGACCGGCCCGGCGGGCGCGCGCTGATCCTGGTGGAGAACCTGTCCGTGCCGTTCGACCGGCGCGTGTGGCAGGAGTGCACGACGCTGCGCGACGCGGGGTGGGAGGTGCACGTCATCTGCCCCCGGGGGACCAAGCGGGACACGGAGCCGGAGGCCGAGATCGACGGGGTACGGATCCACCGCTACCCGTTGCGGGCGGCCACCGGCGGGCCGGCCGGCTATCTGCGGGAGTACGGAGCGGCGCTCTGGCACACGGCCCGGCTGGCCCGCAAGGTCGGCCCGGTCCATGTCGTCCACGCCTGCAACCCGCCCGACCTGCTCTTTCTGCCCGCACTCCGGCTGAAGCGGCGCGGCGCGCGGTTCGTCTTCGACCAGCACGATCTGGTGCCCGAGCTGTACCTCTCCCGCTTCGACCGCGGCGAAGACCTGCTCTACCGCGCCGTGTGCGCGCTGGAACGGCTGACCTACCGGGCCGCGGACGTCGTGCTCGCCACCAACGAGAGCTACCGGGACGTCGCGATCCGCCGCGGCGGACGGCGCCCCGAGGACGTCTTCGTGGTGCGCAGCGCCCCCGCGATCGAACGGTTCCAGCCGGTACCGCCCGAGCCGGAACTGAAGCGCGGCAAGCCCCATCTGCTCTGCTACCTCGGTGTCATGGGCCCCCAGGACGGTGTCGACTACGCCCTGCGGGCCCTGGCAAAGCTCCGCGACGAACAGGGGCGGACCGACTGGCACGCGGTCTTCGTCGGCTCCGGCGACGCCTTCGACGCGATGACGGAACTCTCCCGGCAGCTCGGGCTCGCCGAGCAGGTGCAGTTCACCGGGCGCATTCCGGATGCCGACCTGGTGCGCTACCTCTCCACCGCGGACGTCTGCCTCTCCCCGGACCCGCTCAATCCGCTCAACGACGTGTCGACCATGAACAAGGTCCTGGAGTACATGGCGATGGGCCGGCCGATCGTGTCCTTCGAACTCAGGGAGGCGCGGGTCTCCGCCGGTGACGCCGCCGTGTATGCCCCTGCCAACGACGAGGCCGCGTTCGCCGGGCTGATCGCGGAGCTGCTGGACGATCCGGAGAAGCGGGCCCGGATGGGCAAGATCGGCCAGGAGCGGGTCGGCGGGCAGCTCTCCTGGCAGAACTCGCAGACGGCGCTCCTCGCCGCCTACGCCGCCGCCTGCCGCGGCCAAACTCCGGTATCGCCGGGCGGCGCCCGGACCGTAGCAGGCACAGGGACAACTACAGGCACAAGTACAGGCACAGGGACAAGTACAGGCCCAGGGACAGCAAAGGGCGAAGGAACAGGGAAGTGGCCGCGCCGTTGAGCGACGACACCATACGCCTGGCCACGGTGGGGCGGATCTTCCGCCGGCGCCGGCGGCTCATCGCCGTCCTCGCCGTGGTCGGCGCGCTCGTCGGCTACGGCACGTCGATGGTGTTCCCACCGCGGTACACCGCCTCGGCGTCCGTACTGCTGCCGGGGGCGTGGGAGGAGCGCGAACTCCTCACCCAGGTGGAGATAGCGACCAGTTCGTCGGTCCTCGACCGTACGGCCGCCGCGCTCGGCCGGCCGGGGGTGAACGGCGCCGCGCTCAGGGACCGGGTGAGCGCCAAGACGACGGACGGAAACATCATCAAGGTCTCGGGTACGGAAGACACCCCGGAGCGGGCCCAGCAGCTCGCCGACCGGCTGGCCCAGCAGTTCGTCGCCTTCGCCGCGCGGATCACGGGCGGCGGCACCGAAACCGAGGCGGCGACGGCGCCCGCGGCACTGCGGCAGAAGGTGGTCGACACCAACCGCCGCATCACCGACCTGGCCAAAGCGGCCGATACGGGGCAGTCAGTGGAGAGTGTGCAGGCCCGCACCGTGCTGCAGAAACTCAGCACGGCGCTGGAGGAGGCCATGGAGAAGCTGGAGCGGGCCGAGTCGGCGACCGACAAGGGGGGCCTGGTCGTCATGGGCCCGGCGCCCCGGCCGACCGGCGAGGCACCGCCGACGAGAATCCAGCTGGTCGTCGCCGGGACCCTGCTGTCCGTCCTCCTCACGATCGTCGGCCATCTCACCGCCGCCCGGATGAACCGCAGGCTGCGCACCGAACCGGAGATCGCCGCGGCGCTCGGCTCGGAGCTCCTGGGCACCGTCGACGTGCCCGCCGACCACTCCGCGCAACGGGCCCGCGGCCCGCGGGCCCGGATCCGCCGACTGCTGGGCACGGACACCCGGTGGGACGTACCCGCCCCGCAGACCTCCGGCGACGAAACCAGCAGACGCATCCGCTACCGGCGGCTCTGCGCCCGCCTCAGGGAACAGCACCCCGCCCCCCGGCGGCTGCTCGTCGTCGTACCCCGAGGCGACGGGATCGCCGGGCTGGCCGCCGCGCAGCTCGTCACCGAGGCCGGGAGCGATCCGTCCGCGAACGCCGCCGACCGGGGCTGCCCGGAGCTGCGGGTGGTGGAGGTCCCGGTGGACCGGCCGATGGTCCCGGACAGCGACACCGAGTCCGGCGCCCTGGTCGTGCTGAGCGCGGGCACCTGGACCGCGGGGGAGCTGGCCGGTCTCGCCGGGGCATGTGCGGACGGCGGACACGACGTCGTCGGCATCGTCGTCGCGGGCCCGGTCCCGGCCGGTCCCGAACGGCCCGCCGAACGCACCCCGGACGACGCCGCTCCGGCGCTCGCGGTCCGCGGCCATGCGACGGGAGAGCCGGTGTGACGACCAGCACCACTCCGGAACCGTCGGCAGCCGCCCCGCTCCTCGATCTGCAGGCACTGGTGGTCGCGGTCAACAGACGACGCCGCCTCTGGTCGTCGGTGGCGCTGCTGGGGCTCGTCTCCGGCACCGCGATAGCGGTCGTACTCCCGCCGCCGCCGACCGCGGTGACCACCGTGCTCGTCGCCCATCAGGAGGACCAGCCGAACGACACCGGCACGCTCATCCGCACCGACGTCGCCCTGCTCAGCACCACCCGCATCGCCGGAAAGGCCCTCCAGTCCCTCAAGTCCACCGAGAAACCGGAGGACTTCATGAACGACTACCGGGGCACCGGCCTCACCAACAACCTGCTCCGGATCGAAGTGTCGGCCACGAGCGGAGCGGAAGCGGTGGCCCGGGCCCGGGCCCTGGCCGAAGCCTTCGTCGCTGACCACGTCCGACGGATGCGGGAGGCCGCCAACGCCGAGGCCAAGGCGCTGCTCGACCAGCGCGACCGGATGCGGGCCGAACTCGCCCAGGTCAACAAGGAGATCGGAGCCCTGCCCGCCCGCACCGACCCGAAGGCCTCGGCCGACGTCGAAACCCTCTTCGCCCGCCGGGCCGAGCTGAACTCGCGGATCGCCGACTTCGACCAGCGCGCCGCGGAAGCCCGCACCGGCACGCCCCGCGTCGTCTCCGGCACCCAGATCGTGGACGGCCCCCGCGAGGTGGAGCAGTCGCTGCCCCGGGCCGCAGCCACCAAGGGCGCGATCGGACTCGTCCTCGGACTGGCCCTCGGCCTCGGCCTGGCCGCGGTCGGCACGGTCGTGGCGGACCGTCCCGTACTGCGCCGGGAGATCTCGGCGCACCTCGGCGCATCCGTCGTCGCGGAGCTGCGCTCCGTACCCCGCCGCCCCGCCCTGCCGTGGCAGCGCCGGCGGACCCGCGCGGCACACGAACGGCTCACCGCGACCCTGGCCCGCGCCGTGCGCGGCTCCACGCAACCGGTGTCCCTGCTGGAACTGGGCTGTGCGCGCACCACGAGCGTCATCGCCCTGAACCTCGCCGGGGCGCTCGCGGCCGAGGGGCAGGTCGCCGTCGTCGACGGTCTGCCCGGACGGGAGCTCGCCAAGAGCCGCCTGCAGCCGGACGGCCCCACCGTGGTCCGCGGCGACGAAGCCGAATCCGTGCCGGAGCAGGCGCGCCGGATCGGCGTCGGCTCGGTCGCGCCCGGTACGGCATGGACCGACCTCCGGTACCTCGGCGGCCGGGCCGTCCTCGTCGTACGGGCCGGGCACGGCAGCGCCGCATGGCTGCACACCGTCGCACGACAACTCGCCGACCAGCGCATCCCGGTGATCGGTGTGGTGCTCGTCGACCCCGATCCGCGGGACCGGACCGACGGCACCCTGTGGGACGGGCTGCACACCGCGCTGCGCGGCCACGATGAACGGCCGGCCCGGCAGAACCCGACGGGCCGGCTGCGGACGGAGCGGCCGGCCCGGCAGAACGGGACCGCCCCGCTGCGGACGGAACGGCCGTCGATGACGGCCGCCGGGGTCCCGGACAGCGACCAGGAGGCGCGCTAGAACATGTGTGGCATCGCAGGCACCTACCGATGGCCGGACGGGAAGGCCGTGACCGACCGGCTCACCGACGTCCTCGCCCACCGCGGACCGGACGGGGCGGGCCGCTACAGCCACCCCCTCGGTGACGCCGAAGTGCACCTGGGGCACCGCCGGCTGGCCATCATCGACCTCTCGGAGACCGGCGCCCAGCCGATGGTCTCGAACGGTCTCGCCCTGACGTACAACGGCGAGCTGTACAACGCGCCCGAACTCCGTGCCGAGCTGACGGCCGCCGGGGTGCGCTTCCGCGGCACCTCCGACACCGAAGTGCTGCTGGAGGCCTGGCGGCGCTGGGGCACCGACTGCCTGCCCCGGCTGCGCGGCATGTTCGCCTTCGCCGTCTTCGACGAGCGGACCGGCGATCTGGTGCTCGCCCGCGACCAGCTCGGCATCAAACCCCTGTTCCTGCTCCGGCGCGGCACGGGCCTGGTCTTCGCCTCCGAACTCAAGGCGCTCGCCGCCGTGACCGGCGGAACCCTGGAGGTGGACCACGCCGCGCTGGTGGCGTCGCTGCTCTACTACTGGGTGCCGGACTCGCGCTGCGCCTACCGCGAGGCGGAGAAGCTGCCCCCCGGGAGCTGGCTCCGGGCCCGGGCCGACGGCCGGGTGGAGCGCGGCCGGTTCTGGAACCTCCGGGACGTCGCCGCCGAGGGCCGCGAGCAGGCCCGCAGCGGCGAACTGCCCGATCTGGCGGCCGTCGTCGAGGAGTCCAACCGGCGGCATCTGCTCTCCGACGTCCCGGTGGCGACGTTCCTCTCCGGCGGTCTGGACTCCAGCTATCTGACCGCGCTGGCCGCCCGCCACCGGCCCGGGATCTCCGCCTACACCATCGGGTTCCGCGCCGAGGACGCCAAGTTCGAGGCGATGCCGGACGATCTCCGCTACGCCCGGCAGGTGGCCGAGCGGTTCGGCGTCGACCTCCACGAGATAGAGATCGCCCCGCGCGTGCTCGACCTGCTGCCGCAGATGACGTACCACCTGGACGAGCCGATCGGTGACCCCGCGGCGATCAACACCTTCCTGATCTGCTCGGCCGCCCGGGACGCCGGGGTGAAGGTGATGCTCTCGGGCATGGGCGCCGACGAACTGTTCGCCGGGTACCGCAAGCATCTGGCCAATCTGCTCGCCCTGCGCTACCAGCGCATCCCGCGGCCCCTGCGGCGCGGAGTGTTCCGGGCCGTGGACCGGCTGCCGGTCGCCACGTCCCGCCGGGGCTACCGGTCGGTGCGCTTCGCCAAGCGGTTCCTCTCCTTCGCGGAACTGCCGGAGGAGACCGCGTTCCGGCGCAGCTACACCATGTACGACCGGGGCGAGTTGCTGGACCTGGTCGATCCGGACCTGGCCGGGACGGTCGACGACGTGCTGACCGAGCACGCGGACGTCTACCACGACAACGATCTCGACGATTTCGTCAACCGGATGTGCCTCACCGACGCCCGGATGTTCCTGCCGGGCCTGAACCTCGCCTACACGGACCGGTCGAGCATGGCCGCCTCCACGGAGGTACGGGTGCCGTACGTCGACGTCGAAGTGGTCAAGGCGGCGTTCGCGGTACCCGGCCACCGCAAGATCGCCGGACGGCAGGGCAAGGCCGCCCTCAAGGAGGCGGCTGCCTCGGTGCTGCCCCGGGAGATCGTGTACCGGCCGAAGGGCCTGTTCAGCGCCCCGCTGCGGGCCTGGATGAGCCGGGATCTGGCACCGCTGGTCCGCGAGGTGGTGAACGACGGAGTGCTGGTCCGCTCCGGATTCCTGCGCCGCGACGCGCTGGCGCGGCTCGTCGCCGAGGACGCCGCCGGGCAGCGGGACTACTCCAAGCATCTGTGGCACGTACTGACCCTTGAGTACTGGTATCGCGGCGCGACCTCTGGCTCCGGCCAGAACCAAGCGGCCTGACGGCGTAGAAATCAAGAGGAGCTCCGGTGAAACAGGTTGTGCAGAACTACAAGAGCGGCGAGCTGGCGCTGCTCGACGTGCCGGTGCCGGGGTGCAAGCCGGGCGGTGTGCTGGTACGGAGCGCCTACTCGCTGATCTCCACCGGGACCGAGCTGATGAAGGTGTCCGAGGCCGGCATGTCGATGCTGGGCAAGGCCCGCTCCCGGCCGGACCAGGTGGCCAAGGTCGTGCAGAGCGTGGCCACCAACGGGGTGGGCGCGACCTACCGCAAGGTGATGGGCAAGCTGGACTCCTGGACTCCGCTGGGCTATTCGCTGTGCGGGGTGGTCGAGCAGGTCGGCACCGGGATCGACGATGTCGCGGTCGGTGATCTGGTGGCGTGCGCAGGTAACGAGCACGCCCTGCACGCCGAGCTGAACTGGGTGCCGCGGAACCTCTACACGCCCGTGCCGGACGGTCTGGAACCGCGGCACGCGGCCTTCGGCACCGTCGGTTCGATCGCGCTGCAGGGCGTCCGCCGCGGCGAGCCGCAGCTCGGAGAGGTGGCGCTGGTCATCGGCCTCGGGCTGATCGGGCAGCTCGTGGTGCAGCTGCTGACCGCATCGGGAGTCCGTGTCGTCGGGGTCGACCCCGACCCGGTGCGTTGTGACCTCGCGGTCCGTCTGGGCGCCGTGACCTGCGGCGATCCCGCTTCGGCTGCGGTGACGAGCTCCGTCGCCGAACTCACCGGCGGGCACGGCGTGGACCAGGTCTATCTGGCCGCCGGAGGCAGCAGCAACGAGCCCGTCGAGCTGGCCGTCCGGCTGAGCCGGGACCGTGGCCGGGTCGTGGACATCGGCAAGTGCCGTCTGGACCTGCCGTGGAACGCGTACTACATGAAGGAGCTCGACGTCCGGTTCTCCCGCTCCTACGGTCCCGGGCGTTACGACCCGGAGTACGAGCTGGAGGGGCGGGACTATCCGATCGGCTACGTCCGCTGGACCGAGCGCCGCAATCTGGCCTGCTTCCTCGACCTGGCCGCCCGTGGGCGGGTCGATGTGGAGCCCCTGGTCTCCCGGATCGCGGACTTCGACGACGCCGTCGAGACGTACCGGAACCTGAAGGACGGCGAGCTGAAGGCCGTGGCCGTACTGTTCCGCTACCCGGAGCAGAAAACCGGACCCGCGGCCGGGGAGGAGGCAGGGGAGGAGTCCGGGCAGGGTTCGGCGGAGGGCGCCCCGGAGCTGACCGTGCCCGCGGTACGGCGCGGCGGGGGAGGTGCCGCACCGGCCCGGTCCGCCGGGGCACCCGTACGGCTGGCGTTCATCGGTGCGGGAAACTACGCGACGTCGATGCTGCTGCCGCACCTGGCCCGCCGCGACGGCGTCGAACTGGCCAAGGTCGTCACCACCACGGCGCTGTCCGCGGCCAACGCCCAGCGCAAGTTCGGCTTCCGCGAGGCGACCACCGATCTCGACGCCGTACTCGGAGACCCGTCCGTCGACGCGGTGTTCGTGGTCACCCGGCACAGCTCGCACGCCGAACTGACCCGCAGAGCCCTGCTGGCGGGCAAGACGGTCTTCGTGGAGAAGCCGCTGGCGCTCACCGAGGACGAACTGGCCGCTGTGCTCGCCGCGGTCGAGGAGTCCGGCAACGACCGGCTCCAGGTGGGCTTCAACCGCCGTTTCGCCCCCCTGGTCCAGGAGGCCGGGAAGCAGTTCGGCCCCCGCACCGGCCCGGCGAACCTCCGCTACCTGGTCAACGCGGGACGGCTGGACCAGGGCAGCTGGTACCTCCGGCAGGACTCCGAGGGCTCGCGGTTCGCCGGCGAGGGCGGGCACTTCATCGACACGGCGAGCCGGCTGCTCGGCGCCGACCCGGTCTCCGTGTACGCGGTTGCAGCACCCAACGAGGACCTCCAGGTCGTGCTCCGCTACCCGGGCGGCTCCACCGCCACCATCAGCTATGTCACCAGCGGCCCGGCCGGTTTCCCCAAGGAGACCCTGGACCTGGTCGCCGACGGCCGTGCGCTGCGGCTCGACGACTTCGTCCGCGCCTCGGTGTACGGCCGCAAGCGGTGGGTCAGCTCCCGGCTGCCCAAGGCCCGGGACAAGGGCCAGCGCGCCGAGCTGGACGCCTTCCTGGAGGCCGTACGGACCGGCGGACCGATGCCGATACCCCTGGAGTCGCTGGTCGCGACCACCGCGGCCACCCTCGCCGTACGGGTCAGCCTGGCCGGCGGTGCACCGGTGACGCTGGCGAGGGCCCGATGACCATGAGCGCGGGCTGGTATCTGCGGCGGCTCTCCCGGATGGGCCCGGCGGAGGTCGGCGGCCGGGTGGGCGACGCGCTGCGCAGAAGGCGGTGGCGTTCGGCGCCGCCCGCGTCCCCGCGCCCGGCCGCCGCCCGGTTCACCTCCGTACTGCCCGCCGGGACGATCGCCGCCGTACCGCCGGACGCCGCGAAACGCCTCGTCGCCGAGGCGGACCGGCTGATGGCCGGGCACGCCGAGTTCTTCGGCGTGGACCGCGGAGATATGGCCGACCCGGACTGGTGGCACGATCCCAAGACCGGGCGGCGGGCCCCCGACGGCTACGCCTTCGACGTGCCCTACCGCGACGAGGAAGCCGTCGGGGACATCAAGCAGATCTGGGAGCCGTCCCGGCACCAGTACCTCACCGTGCTCGCCGCCGCCTACGCGATCACCGGGAACGAACAGTACGCCGAGCGGGTGGCCGGACATCTGCGGTCGTGGTGGGCGACCAACCCGCCGCTGCGCGGAGTGCACTGGATCAGCGGTATCGAGCTGGGGATCCGGCTGCTCTCCTGGGTGTGGATCCGGCGGCTCCTCGACGACTGGCCCGGCGCGGGCGGACTGTTCGAGGGCAACCCGGTCGCCCTCCACCAGATCTGGCACCACCAGCGCTGGCTGGCCGCCTTCCCCAGCCGGGGGTCCTCGGCGAACAACCACATCGTCGCCGAGGCGGCCGGGCAGGCCGCCGCGGCCTGCGCGTTCGGCTGGTTCCCCGAATCGGCGCGCTGGCGGGACGGGGCACTGCGGTCGCTGGAACGGCACCTGCGGAGCAACACCTTCGGCTCCGGTCTCAACCGCGAACTGGCCACCGAGTACCACGGACTGGTACTGGAGCTCGGTCTGGCGGCGGTGGCCGAGGCGGACGCCGCCGGTGTGCCGGTCCCCGACCCCGTCCGGCTGGTGCTGATGCGGATGACCGACGCGCTCGCGGCCGTCGTGGACAGCCGGCTGCGGCCGCCGCGCCAGGGCGACGCGGACGACGGCCACGGTCTGGTCGTGGACGGCGCGGGCACCGACCGCTGGGCCTCGCTGCTGGCCACCGGGGAGGCCGTGTTCGGCCGGCTCGACTGGTGGCCCGCGATCACCGGCACCGATGTACGCACCCCGCTGCTGGCCGCGCTCGTCCGGCCCGCGGCACCGGCCGTGACCCGCCCGGAGAGCCGCCCGGACCACTTCGCGGACGCGGGCCTGACGATCCTGCGCGGCCCGGGGGAGACGGGGGAGATCTGGTGCCGCTGCGACGGCGGCCCGCACGGCTTCCTCTCCATCGCCGCGCACGCCCACGCCGACGCCCTGTCCGTGGAGGTCCGGCACGACGGGGTCGACGTGCTCGCGGACCCGGGGACGTACTGCTACCACGGGCAGCCGGAGTGGCGGCAGTACTTCCGGTCGACCCTCGGCCACAACACCCTGGAGCTGGACGGCGGTGACCAGTCCGTATCCGGCGGCCCCTTCCTGTGGACCCGGCACGCCCGCAGCCGCGTCCTGAGCGTCAACACGGCGGACACGGCGGACACGGCGGACACGGCGGACACGGCGGACACGGCGGACACGGCGGATACGGTCCGCTGGTGCGCCGAACACGACGGCTACCAGGACTCCGTGCACCGCCGCCGGGTGGAGCTGAGCCCCGGGAGCGGGGAGCTGCGCATGGTCGACGAGGTACGCGGCCCGCGCCGGGCCGCCCGTCTGGCGTTCCACCTCGGGCCGTCGATCGCCGCGGACCTGGTGGGGAACCGGGCGGTGCTCACCTGGACCCGGGACGGCGAGGACCGGTCCGCGGTGCTCGACCTGCCGGGGCAGCTGTCCTGGCGGGCGCACCGCGGCGAGACCGGTCCGCCGCTCGGCTGGTACTCCGCCGGCTTCGGGCGCAAGGAATCCGCCACCACGCTGGTCGGCACCGGCTTCGCCGACGGCGCCGGGTCGCCGGGGGAGTTCACCACCGTGCTCAGGTTCGGCGGCCGGGGAGGCGCGCGGGGATGAGGGGGACGTTATCGGGGGCGGGGGCCCGCGGTGCCCGGATGCGGGCCGCCGCCGGGCTGCGGGGCGGCCACGGCACCGCCGTACCCGGCGACCGTACGGCAGGGTTACGGACCCGGGCCCCGCGGCCGTACGGCCGGAACGACCGGCCCGCACACGGCATAGCGCAGGCCGGTGGTTGAGGTGGAGGGGGACGACCTGCGGCACGGCGGGCCGCCGGGCGGAGCGGACCCGGCGGACATCCGGCCCGGCACCGCACCGCGCCCGGCCGCTACCCCGAAGGCGGTCGGCATCGTCTGGGGACTGCTGATCCTCAACACCCTCGGCTCCTCGGGGGCGAAGACCATCCTCCCGCTGCCCCGCTCCCTGATCCAGATGGTCACCATGGGCGCCCTGGGCGCCGCGTTCACGCTGGCGCTCGCCCTCAACCTCCGGCTCCGCATCCGGCCCAGCGCCTTCGTGTTCCTGCTCACCCTGCTGCTGGTGCCGAGCGTGATCTCCAGCCTGCAGCTGGAGTCCGGGTTCGGCGCGCTGTTCCGCTGCACCCGGCTGGCGCTCTTCGCGGGCACACTGTGGCTGCTCACCCGCTGGTGGGACGGCGGTCTGACCTTCGTCCGCTACCACATCCGCATCTACTTCGCGGTGCTCGGTACCGTCGTCGCCGGTCTGATCGTCTCCCCGGGCGCGGCCATGCCCGAGCTGTACGGCGGGCGGCTGGTCGGCGCCCTGTGGCCGCTCACCCCGCCGCAGATCGGGCAGTACACCGCGGTCATCACCGGGCTCACCGTGCTGCTGGTCCTGGGCCGCAGGACCGACCGGGCCGGTGCGGCGCTGGTCATCGTGCCGTCGCTGGTCCTGCTCGCCCTGACCCATACCCGCACCGCCACGCTGGGCATGCTCATCGGGCTGACGCTGGCCATCGGTTCCCTCGTCCTGACCAGCGCCGCCGCCCGCCGGTTCTTCACCTGGTCGGTGCTGTGCGCCACCGTGGCCGCGGTGGGCTTCGCCTCCGCCCTGCGGGCCTGGTTCCTGCGCGGGCAGAGTCAGGAGAACTTCACCAGCCTCACCGGCCGGGCCAACGTCTGGGACGCCCTGCTGGCGGCACCCAGGACGACCACCCAGAAGCTCTTCGGCACGGGCCTGAGCGACAAATCGTTCGGCGGGCTCCCGATCGACAACAGCTGGCTGGCCGTCTACCACGAACAGGGGCTGATGGGGCTCACCCTGGTGGGGGCGATCATCATCGCGCTCGGCGGTGTCGCGCTGCTCCGGCCGCCGTCGCTGCCGAGAGCCTGCGCGATCTTCCTCATCAGCTATGTGGCGATCTCCTCGTACACCGAGGCCGGACTCGGCGACGCCTCGGCGTATCTGCTGCATCTGGCCCTGGCCGCCTCGCTGCTCGCGGCACCCGCCGGGACCGCGCCCCTCGAAGCCGCCGAAGTCCCCCGCCGACAAAGCCGCATCCCCCGATGGGCCCGGAGGTGAACTGACCATGCACATCCTCGTGGTGCACAACCGCTACTCCTCGGCCCAGCCGAGCGGTGAGAACCAGGTCGTCGACCAGGAGGTGGGGCTGCTGCGCGCGGCCGGCCACCGGGTCGAGCTGTTCGAGCGGCGCAGCGACGACATCGCCGCCCGGTCCCTGCCGGGGAAGGCCGCGGTGCCGCTGCTGGTGCCGTGGAATCCGGCGGTACGCAGGGAGCTGGCCGCCCGGCTCCGTACCGACCGGCCCGATGTGGTGCACATCCACAACGTCTTCCCGCTGCTGTCGCCCGCGGTGCTCGCCGCCTGCGCCGACGCCGGGGTTCCCGCCGTCGCCACGCTGCACAACTACACCCAGGTCTGCCCGCCCGGCACCCTGCACCGGAACGGCCGAATGTGCACCGAGTGCGTCGGCTCGCCACTGTCCCTGCCCGCGGTCCGGCACGGCTGCTACCGCAACTCCCGGGCGGCGACGGTGCCGCTCGCCCTCAGCCTCGCGGTCAACCGGCGGCGGTGGTGGTCCGGTGTGGAGCGGTTCTTCTGCATCTCCGCGGCACAGCGCGATCTCCTGGTCCGGTCCGGCATGCCCCCCGAGCGGCTCGTGGTGAAGCACAACTTCGTGCCCGACCCGGGCGCCCGCCGGTCCGGGCCCGGCGAGCAGCTGCTCTTCCTCGGCCGGCTCGCGGACACCAAGGGCGTCCGGCTGCTGATGGCCGCGTGGGACGCGCTCGCCGCGGACGGCGGGGTGGGGGTACCGCTCGTGCTGGCCGGAGCGGGACCCCTGGAAGGGGAGGTGACGGACTGGGCGGCGGGCCGGGACGACGTCCGGTACGCCGGCCTCTACGACCCGGCGCAGTGCCGCGAGGCCGTCGCCCGGTCCGTTGCCGTGGTGGCCCCTTCGATGTCCCTGGAGACCTTCGGACTGGTCGTCGCCGAGGCGATGGCGGCCGAGGTTCCGGCCGTCGCCGCCGGTCACGGAGCCTTCGTCGAACTCGTCGACGACGGCGTGACCGGGCTGCTGCACCAACCGGGCGACCAGGAGTCGCTCATGTCCTGCCTGCGCCGGATCACGGCCGATCCGGCCCGCAACCGGGAGCTGGGCAGGGCGGCCAGACGCCGCTACGAGCAGGACTTCAGCCCGGACGTCGGGCTGAAACGCCTGGAGCACGAGTACCGGTCCGCGATCGCGGACCGGTCCGGCGGCGGGGAAGGCCCGCCGCCGGAGAACGGAACCACAGGCTCGCGCGGGGGCACCCGCGCAAGCCGGGATGGGGGCAGTAGATGACACGTTGCCGACTCTGCGGCTCGACGGCGACGGCCAGCGTCGTCGACCTGGGGGCGACCCCGCCGTGCGAGAGCTTCCTCGCCGCGGACCAACTGGACCAACCGGAGCCCGCCTACCCGCTGCACCTGCGGGTCTGCACCGACTGCTGGCTCGCACAGATCCCGCCGCTGATCACCCCGGAGGAGACGTTCACGCAGTACGCGTACTTCTCCTCCTACTCGACCTCCTGGGTGGAGCACGCCCGCACCTTCGTCGAGGGGGCCGTACAGCGGCTGGGACTCGGCCCCGACTCATTCGTGACCGAGGTCGCCAGCAACGACGGCTACCTGCTGAAACACCTGGTGGACCGAGGGATCCGCTGCCTCGGCATCGAACCGTCGGTGAACGTCGGCGCCGCCGCGCGCGACGCCGGTGTGCCCACGCTCACCGCGTTCCTCACCCCGGACACCGGCACCGCAGTCCGCGCCGAGCACGGCCCGGCGGACCTCGTCGTCGCCAACAACGTGTACGCGCACATTCCCGACGTCGTCGGCTTCAC
This sequence comes from Streptomyces tsukubensis, assembly GCF_003932715.1. NCBI lineage: Bacteria > Bacillati > Actinomycetota > Actinomycetes > Kitasatosporales > Streptomycetaceae > Streptomyces > Streptomyces tsukubensis. The sequence goes on from NZ_CP020700.1 coordinate 7,736,035, forward strand.
CCGGGGCCTGCGCTCCCTGGTCGCCGACGACGGCTGGGTCTCCATCGAGGTCCAGCATCTGCTGACCCTCATCGAACAGAACCAGTACGACACGATCTACCACGAGCACTTCCAGTACTACACGGTCGCCTCCGCCGGGCGGGCGCTGGAGAGCGGCGGACTCGCCCTCGTCGACGTCGAACTCCTCCCCACCCACGGCGGCTCCATCCGGCTGTGGGCCCGGCCCGCCGAAGCGGCCGCTGAGCCGACCCGGGCGGTCGCCGACGTCCTGGCCCGGGAGAAGGCCGCCGGACTGCAGGAGCTCTCCGGATACACCGAGTTCTCCGCCCGTGTCGCCAAGGTCCGCCGGGACCTCCTGCGGTTCCTCGTGGAGGCGGCGGAACGCGGCGAGACGGTCGTCGGCTACGGCGCCCCCGGCAAGGGCAACACCCTGCTCAACCACTGCGGCATCCGGCCCGACCTGCTCCCGTACACCGTCGACCGCAACCCGTACAAGCACGGCAGGTTCACCCCCGGCACCCGTATCCCGATCCTGCCGCCCGAACAGATCGCCACCGACCGGCCGGACTATGTGCTCGTCCTCCCCTGGAACCTGCGGGACGAACTCGTCGAGCAACTGTCCTATGTGCACGAATGGGGCGGCCGCCTGGTCTTCCCCATCCCGGAACTGTCCATAGTCGAGGTCACTTCATGAAGGTCGTACTGTTCTGCGGCGGCTACGGGCTGCGGATGCGCAACGGCACGTCCGACGACGTGCCCAAGCCGATGGCGATGGTCGGCCCGCGCCCCCTGATCTGGCACGTCATGCGCTACTACGCCCACTTCGGGCACACCGACTTCATCCTCTGCCTCGGCTACGGGGCCCACCACATCAAGGACTTCTTCCTCAACTACGAGGAGACGACGTCCAACGACTTCGTCCTCAGCAACGGGCGGACCGAACTCCTCTCCACCGATATCGCCTCCTGGCGGATCACCTTCGTGCAGACCGGCATCGAATCACCGATCGGTGAGCGGCTGCGCCGGGTCCGGCACCACCTCGACGGCGACGAGATGTTCCTCGCCAACTACGCCGACGTCCTCTCCGACGCCCCGCTGCCCGAGATGATCGACCGGTTCTCCCGGCGCGACGCCGGAGCGTCGATGATGGTCGTACCGCCCCAGTCCTCCTTCCACTGCGTGGACCTGGGCGAGGACGGTCTGGTGGGCGGCATCACCCCGGTCAGCGAACTCCCGCTCTGGGAGAACGGCGGCTACTTCGTACTCCGCCAGGAGGTCTTCGACCACATCCCGGAGAACGGGGACCTGGTCGCCGACGGCTGCGCCGGCCTCGCCAAAGAGGGACGGCTCGTGGCACACCAGCACCGCGGCTTCTGGAAGCCGACCGACACCGTCAAGGAACGGGCCGTGCTGGACGCCTCCTACGCCCGGGGCGACCGCCCGTGGGCCGTATGGGAGCACGACAGCAGGGACGCCGTCCCGGTGAGGACCGCATGATCCGGCTCAGGGGCGAACGCCTCGACCGGATCGTCGCGGTGGGCGCGCACTGCGACGACATCGCCATCGGCGCCGGCGGCACCCTGCTGACGATCTGCCTCGCCCGGCCCGGCATCCGCGTCGACGCACTGGTGCTCTCCGGCGGCGGCAGCGAACGGGAGCAGGAGGAACGGGCCGCACTCGCCGCCTTCTGCCCCGGCGCCGATCTGCGGCCGACCGTACTCAAACTGCCGGACGGCCGGATGCCCGCCCACTGGGACGAGGCCAAGGCCGCCGTCGAGGAGCTGCGCGAGCGGACCGAACCGGACCTCGTCCTGGCCCCGCGCACCGACGACGCCCACCAGGACCACCGGGGCCTGGCGAAGCTGATGACCACCGCCTTCCGCGACCATCTCGTCCTCGGCTACGAAATCGTCAAATGGGACGGCGACCTCGGCCGCCCTTCCGCCTACCAGCCGCTGACACCCGAAACAGCGGAACGGAAGGTACGGCTCCTGCAGGAGCACTACCCCTCCCAACGCCACCGGCCCTGGTACGACCGGGAGGCCTTCCTCGGTCTCGCGCGGATCCGCGGAATCGAATGCCACGCGCGCTACGCCGAAGCCTTCGCCGCCACCAAACTCACTCTCGACCTGGGGGAATGAACCTTGCGCGTGCTGCTGACCGGACACCAGGGCTACCTGGGCACCGTGATGGCCCCGGCCCTTGCGGCCGCCGGCCACGAGGTCACCGGACTGGACGCCGGACTGTTCGCCGACTGCGTACTGGGCCCGCCGCCCGCCGACCCGCCCGGGCACCGGGTGGACCTGCGCGACCTCACGGCCGAACACGTCGCCGGAGTGGACGCCGTGATCCATCTGGCCGCGCTCTCCAACGACCCGCTGGGAGCCCTCGCACCGGACCTCACCTACGACATCAACCACCACGCGTCCGTGCGGCTCGCCCGGCTGGCCCGCGACGCCGGAGTCCGCCGCTTCCTGTACGCGTCGACCTGCTCGGTCTACGGGGCCGCAGGCGGCGACGAGCTGGTGTCCGAGGACGCCCCGCTGCGCCCGGTGACACCGTACGCGGAGTCCAAGGTACGGGTGGAGGACGATCTGCACGCCCTGGCCGACGGCGACTTCAGCCCGGTCTACCTGCGCAACGCCACCGCCTTCGGCTACTCGCCCCGGCTCCGCGCCGACATCGTGCTCAACAACCTGGTCGGCCACGCCCTCCTCTCCGGCGAGGTGCTCGTCCTCTCCGACGGCACCCCCTGGCGGCCGCTGGTACATGCCGCCGACATCGCACAGGCCTTCACCGCCGCGCTGACCGCACCCCGGGAGGCGGTGCACGACCGGGCGTTCAACATCGGCAGCGAGACCAACAACGTCACGGTCGCAGAGATCGCCGGACAGGTCGCTGAAGCGGTGTCCGGTTCACGGGTCGTGATCACCGGGGAGACCGGTGCCGACCCGCGGTCGTACCGGGTGGACTTCTCCCGGTTCCGTACCGCGGTGCCCGGCTTCGACTGCGAGTGGTCCGTGAAACGGGGCGCCGTCGAACTCGTCGACGCCTACCGGGAACACGGGCTGACCCGGGAGGACTTCGAACGGCGCTTCACCCGGCTCGCCGTGCTGCGCGCCGCGTCCGACGCCGGTGCCGTCGACGACACCCTGCGGTGGCGCCGGTGACCGCGGCCACGGCCGGCGAGCAGATGCACGCACTGGTGGAGCGGCTCTACCCGCTCTGCCGGAGCATCACCGGCGACGGGGTGCGCGCCACCCTCGACATCGTCGGAGAGTACGTTCCGCTCCAGGTCCACGAGGTGCCGACCGGGACCCAGGTGCTCGACTGGACCGTGCCGCAGGAGTGGAACATCCGCGACGCGTACATCGCCGATGCCACCGGACGCCGCGTCGTCGACTTCGCCGCGTCCAGCCTGCACGTCCTCGGCTACAGCGTGCCCGTAGCGGCGACCATGCCGCTGGCGGAGCTGCGCGGACGGCTGCACACCCTGCCGGACCACCCGACCTGGGTGCCGTACCGCACCAGCTACTACAAGCCCGACTGGGGGTTCTGCCTGGCCCAGGAGACCCTGGACGGCCTGCCGGACGGCGACTACGAGGTCCGTATCGACTCCACCCTCACCGACGGCCACCTCACCTACGCCGAACACGTCGTCCCCGGGCAGGTCCCCGACGAGGTGCTCGTCTCCTGCCATGTCTGCCACCCGTCGCTGGCCAACGACAACCTGGCCGGTATCGCGGTGGCGGTGTTCCTGGCCCGGGCGCTGGCGGAGAAAACCCCGTACTACACCTACCGGTTCCTCTTCGCGCCCGGCACCATCGGCGCGATCACCTGGCTGGCCCGGAACGCGGAGCGGGTCGGCGGACCATCCGCCGCTCCCGGGAGGCCGGGGGAGGAGCCGGGAGCCGGGGGACAGATCAGACACGGGCTGGTGCTGGCCTGCGCAGGGGACCGCGGCCGGCTGACGTACAAACAGAGCAGACGCGGCGACGCCGAGATCGACCGGGTGATGCGGTACGTCCTCACCTCGTCCGAACGCCCGCACCGCATCAACGAGTTCACCCCGTACGGATACGACGAGCGGCAGTTCTGCTCACCCGGGTTCGATCTCGGCGTGGGCTCCCTCAGCCGCACCCCCTACGCGGGCTACCCCGAGTACCACACCTCGGCGGACAACCCGGACTTCGTGTCCCCGGAGGCGATGGCCGACACCCTCGCGGTCTGCCGCGAGGCCTTCGCCGTACTGGACGGGAACCGGCGGTACGTCAACCTCAGCCCGTACGGCGAACCACAGCTGGGGCGGCGCGGGCTGTACGACGCGCTGGGAGGCCGCAGCGATACGAAGGAAGCCCAGCTGGCGATGCTCTGGGTGCTCAGCCTCTCCGACGGCGAGCACGGTCTGCTGGACATCGCCGACCGGTCCGGGCTGCCGTTCGACACCGTCGCCGTCGCGGCCGGCGCCCTCCACGGCGCCGGACTGATCAAGGGGTGACGCCGATGACCACCGGGAAGGAGAAGACGACCGCCCGGGCGGCACCCACCGGGCGGGCCGTCGCGGGCCGGCTGTCCTGGGGACTGGCCGACCAGGCGGTCTGCAGCATGACCAACTTCGCGGTGGGCATCTGGGTGGCACGGTCGCTGGGGCTCGCCGCCTTCGGCGTGTTCAGCCTGGCCTGGGTCACCTACGGCGTGGTGCTCAGCGTCTCCCGAGGGCTGTCCACCGACCCGCTGGTGGTCCGCTTCAGCGGGGTGCCTGCCGAAACCTGGCGCCCGGCGGCCGCCCGCGCGACGGGCACCGCACTCGGTGTCGGCGCCGCCGTCGGCACGGTCGCCCTGGTGGTCGGGTCGGCGGTGGGCGGCCGCGTCGGATCCGCGTTCGCCGCCCTCGGCGTCGTCCTGCCCGCGCTGCTGCTGCAGGACGCCTGGCGGTTCTCCTTCTTCGCCGCCGGGACCGGCCGGAAGGCCTTCGTCAACGATCTGCTGGGCGGTCTCGCGCTCGTCCCGGCCATGTTCGTCGCCGCCCGGGCGGGCAGCGTCGCCGCCTACGTAATCGCCTGGGGCGCGGCCGCCGCGGTGGCCGCCGGATACGGCTGCATCCAGTCCGGGATCCGGCCCCGGCCGGCCGGAGCGCGCGACTGGCTCCGCGAGCAGCGCGACCTCGGCTACCGCTATCTCGTCGAGAACGTCGGAGTCAGCGGGGCCGCCCAGCTCCGGGCCTACGGACTCGGCGCGATCGTCGGCGTCAGCGCGGTCGGCGTGATCCGGGGCGCCGAGCTTCTCCTCGGACCCTTCCTCGCCGTGCTGATGGGACTGTCGATGGTCACCGTCGCCGAGGCGGCACGGGTCCTGCGCCGGGCCCCGCACCGGCTCCGCACCTTCTGCCTGCTGCTCGGCGCGGGACAGGCCGTCGCCGCCCTGCTCTGGGGCGCGGCCCTGCTCCTGGTGCCGGACCGGGCCGGTGAATTCGTCCTCGGCGGCGTCTGGCACTCCGCTTCGGAGCTCATCGTGCCCGCCACCCTCGGCGTCGCCGGGGCCGGCCTCGGCGTCGGCGCGATGGTCGGGCTGCGCGCCCTCGCCGCCGCCCGGCGCAGCCTCCGCTGCCAGCTCTTTGCCTCCGTCTGCTACGTCGGCGGCGGGCTCGGCGGCGCGGCCCTGGCCGGTACGGCCGGCTCCGCCTGGGGCGTCGCCGCGGCGACGCTGAGCAGCTCCGCCGTGTGGTGGCTGCAACTGCGGCCCGCCCTGCGCGAGCACCACCGGAACACCATCAGTGAAGTAGTGAAGTAGTGAAGTGAGGACGTCATGACTGCCCTGCCCCGCTCACCCCGGCTGAGCATCGGCCTGCCCGTCTACAACGGCGAGGAGTACCTCGCCGAGGCCTTCGACGCCCTCCTCGGCCAGACCTACGAGGACTTCGAAATCGTCGTCTCCGACAACGCCTCGACCGACGGCACCCGCGATATCTGCCGCCGCTACGCCGCACAGGACTCCCGTATCCGCTATATCCGGCTGCCCCGGAACATCGGCGCAGCCCCCAACCACAACTACGTGTTCACCGAATGCCGCAGCGAACTGTTCAAATGGGCCTCGCACGACGACCTCTACGCCCGCGACCTGCTGCGGCGCTGCGTCGATGCCCTGGACGAGCGGCCGGACACCATCCTCGCCCACGCCGACCAGGCGGTCATCGACGCCGAAGGCCGGGTGAAGGTGCCGTACGAGTACGGGCTCGCCACCGCGTCGCCGCACGCGCCGGAACGCTTCCGCAGCATGCTCTTCGAACCCGGCGGCGACGACTTCTACGGGGTGATGCGGGCCGAGGTGCTGCGCCGCGTCACACCGCACGACAGCTACCACCACGCGGACCGCACCTTCGTCGCCGAGATCGGCCTCAACGGGCCCTTCCACCAGGTGCCGGAGCTGCTGTACTTCCGCCGCGACCACCCCACCCGCGCCGAACGGGCCAACCCGGGCAAACGCTCCCGGTGCATCAACCTGGACCCGCGCCGCGCCGGGCTGCTGCACCCCACGCCCCGGCTGCTCGCCGAGTACGTCTGGGGATTCGTCGCGGCGATCCGGCGGGCGCCCCTCTCCCCGGCCGACCGGCGCGCCTGCTACCGCCATCTGGCGTCCTGGGCCGCCAGCCGGGCCCGGCCCGGCGCGGGCGAACGCGTCGAGGACCGGGCCCCGGTCGACCCGGCCCGGCTCACCGTCTCCGTCGACGCCCTGGTCGCCGGACGCGAAGGCAGGCAGGCGTGAAGCCCGCGGACGGAACCCCCGTGCGCGTCGGCGTGTTCGGCCTGCTCGGCTCCGGAAACCTCGGCAACGACGGATCGCTGGAGGCCGTCCTCGGCTACCTCCGCGCCCGGCACCCCGACGCGGCCGTCGACGCCCTGTGCGGCGGGCCCGAGACCGTCACCGCACGGTACGGAATCCCCGCGACACGACTCCACTGGTACCGCGGGGAGTACCGGACCGCGTCACGTGCGGGCTCCGTCGCCGCCAAGGGCCTCGGCAAACTCGTCGACGTCTTCCGCACCGCCGCCTGGGTCCGCCGCCACGACGTGGTGATCGTGCCCGGCATGGGCGTCCTGGAGGCCACCCTGCCGCTGCGGCCCTGGGGCTTCCCGTACTCCCTGTTCCTCCTCTGCGCGGCCGGCCGGCTGACCGGCACCCCCACCGCGCTGGTCAGCGTCGGCGCCGCCCCGATCGGCAGCCGGTCCACCCGGGCCCTGGTCCGCTGGGCGGCCCGGCTGGCCGCCTACCGCTCCTACCGGGACACCGAATCCCGCGACGCGATGCGGGCGATGGGCGTCGACACCGCGCACGACGAGGTCTACCCGGACCTCGCGTTCGCCCTGCCCGCGCCGCGGGCCGAAACAGCCCCCGAACCGTCCGGGCCGCCCGGCCCGGTCTGCGTCGGCGTCATGGCCTTCCACGGCGGCAACGACGACCGGGCCCGCGCCGACGAGATCCACCGGCGCTACCTCGACGGGACGATCCGCTTCGTCCGGGCACTGGCCGATGACGGCAGACCGGTCCGGCTGCTCACCGGCGACGCCGTCGACGCGCCGGTGGTCGCCGCCGTCCTCGACGCGGTGGACTCACCGCTGGTCACCGCCGCCGACGCGGCCTCGCTTGCCGACCTGATGAAGGAGACGGCGGCCGCCGGAGCCGTCGTCGCGACCCGCTACCACAATCTGATCTGTGCCCTGAAGGCCGGCACCCCGACGCTCGCCGTCAGCTACGCGGCCAAGAGCGACGCGCTGATGGCCGGGATGGGCGTCGGCGCCTACTGCCATCCGGCCCGCGAGGTCGACGCAGACCGGCTGCTCGAACAGTTCCGGACGCTGGAACGGGAAGCGGCGGAGGTACGGCGGACCCTCGCCGAACGGAACCTGGCCGCCGCCCGCCGCCTGGAACAGCAGTTCACCACCCTGACCGCGGCCCTCTTCCCGGCCCACGGCCACCACCACGCACACGCCCTGCGGGAGACCCCATGAAAGCGACCGGAATCCCGGCGATCGACGGCGCCTACCTCTTCGAACCGGTGCCGTACGCCGACGAGCGCGGCTTCTTCTGCCGCACCTTCGACGCCGAAGTGGCCCGCTCGGTGGGCCTCGACCCCGACGCCTTCGTCCAGGACAGCGTGTCCCGTTCGGTCCGGGGCGTGCTCCGCGGACTGCATCTGCGCTCCGGGGCAGGTGAGGCCAAGCTGGTGCGCTGCTCGTACGGCAAGGTCTTCGACGCCGTCGTCGACCTGCGGCCGGACTCCCCGACCTACCTCGCCCGGGCCTTCTTCGAACTGTCCGGCGCAACACAGACGACCCTGTACATCCCGGCGGGCTGCGCCCACGGCTTCCAGGCGCTGACCGAAACCGCCGACGTCTCGTACCGCATCGACCGTCCGCACGATCCGGCCGAGGACGTCACCATCGCCTTCGACGATCCGGAGCTGGCCATTCCGTGGCCGCTGCCTGCCGTGTCCGTATCCCGGCGGGACCGGGAGGCACCAAGCCTCGCCGAGGTCCTCAAGCAGCGAGAGAACTGAGGCCGTCGTGGACACCGAAGAATTCCGGCTGCCCCGGTCGCAGCAGGCGAACGAGCGGCTGCACGCCCTGATCCCCGGGGGCGCCCACACCTACGCCAAGGGCGACGACCAGTACCCCGAGAACCTGGCCCCGGTCATCAGCCACGGCCGCGGCGCCCACGTCTGGGACGTCGACGGCAACCGCTACCTCGAATACGGCTCCGGCCTGCGGTCGGTCAGCCTCGGCCACGCACACCCCCGCGTGGTCGAAGCCGCGCGGCGGGAAATCGACCGCGGCAGCAACTTCGTCCGGCCGTCCGTCCTGGAGGTCGAGGCCGCGGAACGATTCCTGGCCACCGTGCCGACCGCCGACATGGTGAAGTTCGCGAAGAACGGCTCCGACGTCACCACCGCCGCCGTACGCCTCGCCCGCGCCGCCACCGGGCGCCCGCGGGTGGCCATCTGCGGCGACCACCCCTTCTACTCCACCGACGACTGGTTCATCGGCACCACCCCCATGTCCGCAGGCATCCCCGCGGCGATCACCGACCTCACCCTGACGTTCCCCTACGGCGATCTGGCCGCCACCGAGGAACTGCTCACCCGCCACCGGGGCGAGGTGGCCTGTCTGATCCTCGAACCCGCCACCCACACCGAACCCCCGCCCGGATACCTCGCCGGGCTTCGCGAACTGGCCGACCGGCACGGCTGTCTCCTGGTCTTCGACGAGATGATCACCGGCCTTCGCTGGTCCGAGGCCGGAGCCCAGGGCCTGTACGGCGTCGTCCCCGACCTCTCCACCTTCGGCAAGGCCCTGGGCAACGGGTTCGCCGTCTCCGCGCTCGCCGGGCGCCGCGACCTGATGGAGTTGGGCGGGCTGCGCCACACCGCCGACCGGGTGTTCCTGCTGTCCACCACGCACGGCGCGGAAACGCACTCGCTGGCCGCCGCGACGGCCGTCCTCACCACCTACACCGAGGAGGGCATCACCGCACGGCTGCACGCCATCGGTGAACGGCTCGCGGCCGGTGTCCGCGCCGCCGCGGCAGGCATGGGGGTCGGCGACCACATCGTCGTACGCGGCCGGGCCAGCAATCTGGTCTTCGCCACCCTCGACGAGAACCGGCAGCCGTCGCAGGAGTACCGCACGCTGTTTCTGCGCCGACTGCTCGCGGGCGGGGTGCTCGCCCCCTCGTTCGTGGTGAGCAGCGCGCTCACCGACACCGATATCGACCGTACCGTCGACGCGGTGGCCCAGGCCTGCGCCGTCTACCGCAAGGCCCTGGACGCCGCCGACCCCACACCGTGGCTGGGTGGCCGGGCGGTGAAGCCCGTGTTCCGCCGCCGGTCATGACGGTACGTCAGCGCTGCTCCCGGCGGCCCGCAGGGTCAGGGCCGCCGGTGACTTCGGCGGCCATGACACCGCGCTCGGTACCGGCGAACCGGTCCACCAGCCATGCGGTCGCCGGTATCACCGCCAGCGCGGTGCCCCAGCCGCCGAGGGTGTCGGTCGGATAGTGCGCGTTCAGAGCGACCTGGGCCCAGCCCATGGCGGCACCGGCGACCAGCGCCGCGGCGAGCACCAGCAGGGTCCCGGCCGTCCTGCCCAGGCCGAACCGGCCCGCCGCGAGCAGCGCCACCATGACGGCGAAGGCCGTGAGGAAGGCCGTGTGCCCGCTCGGATAGGAGAGGAACTCGCCGTTGATGGTGCGTCCCACCAGGGGCTTGAGCAGCTTGGTCGTCGCCACGGTCAGAGCCGTGCCGACGACGAGGAGCACCGCCGCGCGCAGATGCCGCAGCAGCAGACAGCCCGTCACGGCGGCCACGACCAGGATCGCCGCTCCGGCCGGCTCCGCGAGGAAGTCCACGGCCAGGGCGGCGTACCGCCACGGCGGCCGCACACCGCCGACCGCCGACACGATCCGCTCGTCGATCGCGCCGGGCCGGTCGCGGTCGGCGTACAGGAACCCGAGCACGGCGACCAGCCACGCGCCGAAGGCGGCGACCGGACCGAGCGCCGTACGCAGCGGCGGCGGCACCGCGGGCGCCGGTCGGCCGGTCGGTCGGATGGGTGGTCGGCTGCCTTCGCCGGGTCCGCTGCGGCGGTCCGGCTCCACGGGACGCCGTCCGGCCCCGTCACCCGGCACGGTCCGCGGCCTCTGCCGATTCCCTGTCAACGAGCCCCACCTCTCGTCATATCCCGAAGGGGCCCGGCGGGGGAGCGGCCCGATTCTTCGGCCGCGGCTCGCCGGTCCGTTCAGAACCGCGGAGCGAATTCACCGTCCCGCTGCGCGGCTGCGTCCGCGATCCTATGCTGAAACCGACGCTTTACACGACCTGGGGGGTCCGGAAAATGAATGCAGCAACCAGGGGGACATCGGTTTTGAAGTCGGGGGTCAAGCGGCTTTTAGGACGTACGGGATTCGACATCGTACGCAGCACCAACAACCGCGGTGGCGTAGACGACTTCATTCCGTTCGAGGCGACGATGAGGGCTGCGAAGGCGGCCGGTCTGTCGGTCGGCGACCATATCGACGCGGTCATGAACGGCACGCCGGGCGCCACCCAGTCCACCATTGACCAACTGCGCACACTCGGCGTCTACGCCGCGAAGCCCGAAACGGTACTGGAGATCGGCCCCGGATCCGGACGGTATCTGGAGAAGACACTGAAGGAGTGTTCACCGGAGCGGTACGAGATCTACGAAACGGCGGCGCCCTGGGCCGGCTATCTGGTGGAAACCTTCGGTGTGATCGCCCGGCCGACCGCAGGGTCCAGCCTCGCCCCGACACCCGACGGCAGTATCGACCTCGTCCAGGCCCATAAGGTCTTCAACACCGTCACTTTTCTCTGCGCCGCCCGCTATTTCTTCGAGATGGCACGAGTGGTGCGCCCCGGTGGCCGGATCGTCTTCGATGTGATGACGGAGACCTGTCTGGATCCGGCCACGGTCCGTACCTGGGCGACGGAGGGCGGCCCGGGGCACGACTCCTATCCGGCAGCCATGCCCCGGGGGACCTGCGTGGACCTCTTCGCGACCTTCGGCTGCACCCTGGAAGCGAGCTTCGTGGCACCCATGGGCGTCGCTTCCACGGAGGTGCTCGTCTTCGTCAAGGAGAAATGACCCGCGCGGACTTCGGCACTGTTCAGGACTTCCGCGGGGTGCGGGCACCGTCGAGGAAGGCGGCGAGCCCGGTGGCGAAATCCATGGAGGAGGGGACGAACAATACGGTCTCGTCATGGGCCACATAGACCTTGCCGCCACCGCGGACCGGCTGCACGACGCATACTCCCGCGCCGTTCGGCAGGACGACGACGTCCGGTTCCGGTCCCCGCGCGTCCGTGCCGAGAACGGCCTTGCCGATCCCGGCCAGATACTCCTTGCGGCTCATGGGCGCTTTCGGGAGCGCCGCGGCGGTGCTGTCCAACCCGGGAGGGAGCGGAGGAGCCACCTCCGTTACGACGGGTGCGAGTTCGGGGGCCCGGCAGGTGCAGTCGTGCACCGGCCGGGCCCGCGGGCCGTCCGCGCTCCGCTCGGGAAAGCAGAGGATCTCTCCGCTGTCGCGGTGGAACTGCCCGGGGCACGGTGGTCCGCCCGCCGCCGGCCGGCCGCATACGAGGCCCCGCCCGCAGTGGGCGCACCGCAGCTCCCCGCCCTGCTCCTGTGCCGTTGTCACAGTGCCCCCTCACCTTCCGCTGATTCCGCGGGCGGCGAGTATCTCCCATTTGCCCGGTGCGGCCAGGGTGCCGTCGTCCACGGCCACGACCCGCTTCAGACCGGGCAGCAGGGCGAGGTCGTCCAGGGAGCGGACGTCGAAGAGTCCGTCCTCGCCGTCCCAGGCCGGTGCGCAGTGCCGGTAGATCTCCAGACCGGCGTCGAAGCAGAGCGAATCGACCCCGGCGAGCAGCTCCTCGCTGATCTCCAGCGCCTCGAAGTAGGCACGTGACTCGTCGAGGACGTCCTCGTCGAGCTCGTTCTCCAGGACGTACACCGCGGGGATGTCGATTCCCCGCGCCTGCATGCGCTCGTCGAGATCGAAGGCAGGGGTGAGGGTCTTCCGCCGGTACATGAGCTCGTCGACGACGACGAGTTTGAAGTTGAAGTCGTGGAATTCGGCCATGCGGCAGGAGTATCACGTACGGGAAGGGCCCTTGAAGCGGGAGGACGGGCCGCGGTTCCTCCCCGTACCGGCTGCCGCGCTCACCGGGTGTCGCGCGCCCGCAGACGGCGCAGCATGCGCGGGTCCTCGAAGCCGACGGCACGGGCCGCGGCGTCGACCGTGGTGCCGTGGCCGATCAGGTATTCGGCGCGCTCCAGCCGGAGGGCCTGCTGGTAGCGGAGCGGGGTGAGGCCGCCGGTGGCGCGGGTGAAGAGACGGGTGAGGGTGCGTTCGCTGACACCGACCGCCGTTGCGAGGGCGGGCAGCGGCATGGGCCGGTCGAAGCGGGCGTCCAGGAGGTCCTGGGCGCGGTGGACGGTGTCGTCGAGGTGGGACCGGTAGCGGAGCATGGCGCTGGCCTGCGGCTCGCCGCCGTTGCGCCGTGCGTAGACGACCATGTCCTGGGCGACGTGGGCGGCGGCGGTGGGGCCGTGCCGGCCGGCGAGGAGATGCAGGGCGAGGTCGATGCCGCTGGCCACGCCCGCCGAGGTGACCACGCGGTCGTCGGTGGTGAAGAGGGTGTCGCGGACGACGGTCGCCTTCGGGTAGCGGCGGGCGAGTTCGTCCTGCACGTCGTGGTGGGTGGTGCAGCGCCGGCCGTCGAGCAGTCCGGCCCGGCCCAGGAGGTCGGCCCCGGCGCAGACTCCGGCCACGGTTCCGCCGCGGTCGTGGTGGTCCCGCAGCAGCCGCAGGGTGTCCTGGCCGACGGCGGGGCTCGCGGCCAGGGTGCGGCACCGCCAGCCGGGCACCACGATCAGGTCCCGCGGACCGAGTTCCGGCGGGTCGAGCCGGGCCGTCAGCGGCAGTCCCTGGGCGGTGGGGACCGTCGTGCGTTCGGCGACGTAGCTCAGTTCGTAGGGGTACCCGGAATCGGCTGCCGTGGAGAAGACCTGGGCGGGACCCGCCAGGTCCAGCAGATGGAGTCCGGGCACCAGGAAGAAGACGATGTGGTTCACGATCCGGTCATCGTGCCCCCTGCAGGGCGGCCTCTTCCAGTTCCGCGACGGTGGCGATGGTGGCGAAGCGTCCGGCGAGGGCGTACTCGGTCCGCCGGATGACCTCTTCGGCGCTCAGGGTACGGGGGTCGGAGAGCAGCTCGTCGACGCCCAGGTCGGCGGGGGCGTCCCGGTGGGCGACGGGGTTGGTGGCGGTGGCGTCGATCGCGAAGACGACCCGGTAGCCGAGGTCGCTCGCGACCCGGGCGGTGGTCTCCACGCACTGTTCGGTGCGGATACCGCAGACGGTGATCTCACGGACGCCGTGCCCGGTGAGGACCTGCTGGAGGTTGGTGGTGGTGAAGGCGTTGTGGGAGGTCTTGTGGATCAGGGGCTCGTCGTCCCGGCGCTCCAGTTCGGCCATCAGCCGGACCTGACCGCTCGCCGGGTCGAAGACGCCGCCGCTGCCGGGCTCCGAGTGCAGCACCCACACGACCAGGTCCCCGGCCGCCCGGGCGAGCCGCACCAGCCGGTCCACCCGGTCCGCGATCCGCGGATCGGAGATGGTCTTCCACAGCGGCCGGGCGCGGAAGGATTCCTGGACGTCGATGACGATCAGTGCTCGGGTCATGCCGTTCAGCCTGGCCGTTCCCCCCGGGGCGGGGACAGGCCCCATCGGGTCCGGGTGCGGACCGATCCGGTCAGGGGCCGGACCCGGCCGCTTCCGGGGTTTCCGGTCCGGCGAGCCGTCGGGGCCGGTTGCCGTCAGGCTTCCGGGTGCCGTGCCGCCGGTGCCCTTACTCCGCTGCCTTGCGGCGGTCCCCTCACCCATTCGGGTCTATCGTTGCTTTGAGGGGGACACCACAAGGAGCGACCATGATCATTCTGGGGCTCATTCTACTGATCATCGGGCTGATTACGAGTCTGAACATCCTCTGGACCATCGGGATCGTGCTCATCGCCATCGGCATCGTGCTCTGGGTGCTCGGCGCCCTGGGGCACGCGGTGGGCGGCCGTCGGCACTACTGGTAGCGGACCTCTTCACGGCGCCCCGCGCGGCGCATACGACGGGCGCCCGGCGCCCGCCGTGCCGGATCCCCGTGTCCCCCGGCGGACGCGGGGATCCGGACATTCCGGAGGGCGGCGCGGTCCGCGCCTCTACCCGCGAGCCCCGGGAGCCCGTACCGTACGTCTGTTCACGGCCTCGGACCCGGTGACCTGTCTCGCCTTCGGCGGCCGTTTCCGGCGTGCGCGCGCGCCCGTCGGGAGGGCCCGGTACGGGCCCGGCCCGCGGTTCGCCGCCGCCGGGCCGCCCGGCCCTGGAACCGAAGGTGTCGAGAACCACTCTTGACCAGCGGAACGCACTCCAGTACTTCGATAACATGATCGACCTTACAAAGGTCGCCCTGTTCACCCGTTCGCCATCGGAAAGCATGCCTATTCGGAGCGAAAGGTGACCTGTTCCGTCAAAATCGAACAAATCGGCTAGAGACTTGATACGAATAACCTCTCAGGCGTCTTCGCGAGCAGAAGACGGAAACGGGTCCCGCCCGTGGCGCAGGCCACGGGCGGTGCTGTGGACCGCGGTGGCGGTGGTGGCCCTCGGCTTCCTCGTCGCACTGGAGATCGCCGCGCGGAACTTCGACGCGCCGGGACCGATCACCACCCAGGCGCGCGAGGCGGTCTTCGCCCCCGCCTCGGGACCGCTGCTCTACGCCAGCATGGCGCTGATGATGGTGGTCCTCACCTGGCGGCAGCGATTCATCGCGTTCGGAACCGCGGTCGGTATCGACCTCGTCTTCGCCCTGGTGCGGTGGCCGCTCGGTGCGGAGCAGGGCTACGGCAACGGCGCCCTGTGGGTGATCCTGGGCGTCGCGGTCTTCGCGCTCCTGCGCCGTACCGGACCGGAGCGGATCCTGCTGCTGAAGGGCGTCGGTCTGGGCCTGCTGCTGGTGGCCGGGCGGAAGACCGGTGACGCCTGGCTGCTGATCACCTTCAAGACGCGCCCGGAGGTGCTCGACCAGTATCTGGTCGTCGCCGACCAGGCGCTGGGCAGCCCCTCATGGGTGGTCGGCCGGATGGTCGAGGCCACCGGATCCGTCGGTGCGGGCTTCCTCGACTGGGTCTACGTCCAGCTCGCGGTCGCCGCGGTCGTCGCCGCCCTGTACCAGCTCCGCAACGTGGCGACCGAGCGCCGTTTCCCGACCCACCACCTGGTGCGCACCTTCCTGGTCGTCGGCCTGCTCGGACCCGGCATCTACATGATCTTCCCGGTGGTCGGCCCGGTCTACGCCTTCGGGGCGGACGGCGGATCCTGGGCCCTGGCCAGTGTCTGGCCGGACGCCCAGCCGTCGATCACCACCCCGCAGTGGATGCCGTTCGACGAGATCACCCCGCGCAACTGCATGCCCAGCCTGCACACCGCCTGGGCCACCGTGATCTACATCCACACCCGGAACAGCCCGCGCCTGCTGCGGTACGCGGGTACGTTCTGGCTGATCTTCACGCTCGCCGCGACGCTGGGATTCGGCTACCACTACGGCCTCGACCTCGTCGCCGGAGTGGTGTTCACCCTCACCATCGAGGCCGGACTGCGCGGCTTCGACCGCGGCTGGGACCGGTCCGCGACCCTGTTCGTCGGATACGGTACGGCGGTCTTCGTCGCGTTCCTGGTCTCCTACCGGTTCCTGTCGATGCCGATGGCCGACTACCCGTGGCTGTTCGGACCGCTGCTCATCCTGGCGATGGTCTCCGTGATCTACGCCTATGTCCGCACCACGCGGCGGTGGGCGACGCCGGCCGCCGAGCCGGCGAAGCAGACGACCGAACGGGCACCGGAACCCGAACTGGTCTGAGCCGAGGCGCGCAGTGCCCCCGGTCCGGCGGATCCGCCGGACCGGGGGCACTCTTCTCCGTGCGGGCGCGGTCCACCGCCGGTCGGTGCGGTGTGCCGCGGATCGGATCAGGGGAAGGGCCCGCAGGTCAGGCGGTGGGCGCCGCCAGCTTGTCGAGGTAGGCGCGGACCGTGGCCTCGATGGCCTTCTGGCCCTCCAGGACCGGGTGCGCCTCCTGCTGGTCGCCCCGTGCGATGCCCCAGAACCACGAAACGTTGTCCGTGCAGATCTCATGGTTGTCGGTCGAGTTCTGGACGTCGACGAAATGCACTCCGGCCTCGGTGGCCCGGGCGGCGAGGACGCTGTTCACCTGGGCGCCGAGCGCGTTCAGCTCGACCCGCTCCGCCTCGCTGAGCCAGGAGCAGTCCTCCTCCTTCTCGGTCTCCGGGAAGAGCCTCGGGTACCCGACCACGAGCACGGTCGCATTGGGCGCCGCCTTCTGGACCGCCTCGTAGTGGCCCTTCAGCCGGGCGGAGAGCACCGGGAGCCGCTGCTTCGCCGCGGCCACCGCGCCCTGGTCGCCGAGGCACTTCTGCCAGGGCTTCACACAGGCTTCGATCACCTCGGCGAAGCCGAGGTCATTGCCGCCCATGCTGATGGTGACCACGCCGGGCTCGTCGTTGCCCGTCAGTTTGCCCACCATCTTGAGCTGGGCTTCCTCCGTTTTGAACTTCCCGTACAGGGCGCCGGTCAGGGCTCCCGAGCAGGCGTAGTGCTTGGCGCGCTTCACGACCTTGTTGCCCTTGGCGAGCCGCACCGGCCAGGCGTTGAGGCTGCGGTGGCAGCCGTTGCCGGTCTTCACCTCGGTGCCCTTGACGTACGGCGGGTTGGCCTCGCCCGAGGAGTACGAGTCACCGAGGCCCACCAGCACCTCGGGCTGGAAGTAGCTGACGTTGTCGATGGCGAATCCGGCCGGCTCGCCCGCCGTCGGCTGGACCCGGAACGACGCGATGCCCTTGACCTTCAGGACGACCGGCACGATCCCGGTCCGGTCCACGGACTTCCGGGCGATCTCCTTGCCCTGGAGGTCGTGCGCGGTCACGACGACCGAGTTCGGTTCGTTGATGTAGCCGACGGTCAGCCCGAACTGTCCGACGGTCCTGGGCTTGCCGCCGGGCTTGATGAACTGGCCCTGGATCGCGCCCTGGAACTGCGGGGTTCCGGAGAGCACGGGCGCGCCCGGGTTCGCCGCGTCATTGCTGATGAAGGGAGTACCGCCCCCGCCGGCGCCACTGAAGGCGATACCGCGCAGATGGTACTGGTTCCCCATCGGTGTCCCGACGGGGAATTCCGAGAACGTGATGGTCTGCGGGCCGCCGCCGGTGACCGGTGGCGCGGCGGCACGGCGGTCCGGCGCGGCCGGTGCCTCCGCCTTCACGGTGGGACTGGTGGAGGGTGCGGCCGTGGTCTCGGCCGCCGGGCGGGCGCTGTCGGCCCGCCCCGCCGCGCCGGCGGGCACGGCCGCCGCGGCGATCAGCAGAGCGGACCCGAACCAGGCCGCTCCATGACGGATTTTCATAGATTTTCCCCCCTGTGTCCGGCTGTGCGCCGGAGCACATCGGAAATGGTCGGAAACAGGTAGAGCATCCCGTCGCCATGTCCGTGAGGTGTCCGCCGGATTTGGCGAACCGGTAACAGAGTCGGGGAGATCGGCACCGCAGGGCGCAGCCGCCCGTCGCGGACCGGCGTGCGCGCCCAACGGCCGGTACAGCGCCCGGCGCACGACCGCGTACGGCTGGGTAGGACACGCCGTTGTTGCCGCGCCCGACCGCGGGCGGACCCGCCGGGCCCGTACCTGCGGACCTCGTACCTGCCCGTCCGTACCGGCTCGGCCGGACCGTTTCCGCTGCCCGCCTGCTCCCCGCGCTGAGCGCAGCACATCTGGCACCGGCCCCGGGCGGCGAGTCACACTGATCACAGAGCGGTTCTCCAATTCCGCGACGCGAGCCGCTCCGGCCGCCTCCGCTGCTGGTCCCCGACGGTACGAAGGAGCGGGACCATGACCGATCACCGTACGTACCCGGAGCCCTACCCGGACCATTACACGGACCGCCGGGACGCCGGTCGGCGCCTCGCGGAGCGACTGGGCCGGTTCGCCGGACCTCCGCTCGTGGTCCTCGGGCTGCCCCGCGGTGGCATCCCGGTCGCTGCCCCGGTCGCCGAGGCGCTCCGCGCACCGCTGGACGTCTGCCTCGTGCGGAAGCTCGGCGTCCCCTTCCAGCCGGAGCTGGGCATGGGCGCTGTGGGGGAGGACGGTGTCCGGGTCGTCAACGACCGGGTGGTCCGCATGGGCGGGATCAGCGACGACGAACTGGCGGCGGTCGAGGCGTACGAACGTGCCGTACTGGAGGAGCGGGCCCGGCTCTACCGCGGCGAACGCGCCCCCGAGCCGCTCACCGGACGGACGGTGGTCGTGGTCGACGACGGGGTGGCCACCGGCTCCACGGCCCGGGCCGCCTGCCGGATCGCCCGGGCCAGGGGCGCGGCCCGGCTGGTGCTCGCCGTCCCCGTCGCGCCCGCGAACTGGACGGATCTGCTCGGGGACGAGGCGGACGAACTGGTCTGTCCGCTGACCCCGCCGGGCTTCAGCGCGGTGGGCCAGTTCTACACCGACTTCGCCCAGACCGAGGACGCCGAGGTCGTCGACTGTCTGGCCCGCGCCGCGCGCCGGATCCGGGCCGAGGCCGCAGGGGCGGCGGACGGCGAGGGCACCGAGGTGGTGATCCCGTCCGGAGCCGGAGTGCTGGCCGGTGTCCTCGCGGTGCCGCCCGGTGCGACGGGCATCGTCCTCTTCGCCCACGGCAGCGGCAGCAGCAGGCACAGCCCGCGCAACCGCCGTGTGGCCGCCGGGCTGAACAGGGCCGGACTCGGCACCCTGCTCTTCGATCTCCTCACCGACGCGGAGGCCGCCGACCGGGGAAACGTCTTCGACACCCCGCTGCTGGCCGGGCGCCTCACCGACGCCACCCGCAGGCTCACCGGCGCTCCCGGGCCAGCCGGGCTTCCCTTCGGTTACTTCGGGGCCAGCACCGGGGCAGCGGCCGCGCTGTGGGCCGCGGCCGAACCGGGCAACCGCTGTGCCGCCGTCGTCTCCCGCGGCGGCCGCCCCGATCTCGCCGCGGACCGGCTCCCGGCGGTGACGGCTCCCACCCTGTTCGTCGTGGGCGGCGCGGACTCGTGGGTGCTGGAGGCGAACCGCCGGGCCCGCGCCGAACTCCGTACCGAGAGCGAACTGCTGGTCGTCGACGGCGCCGGACACCTCTTCGAGGAGCCGGGCACCCTGGAACAGGTCACCGACGCGGCCGCCCGCTGGTTCACCACCCACTTCACGGCAGCCGCCGCCTGACGGGCGGGCCTGCCGTCCGCGTCAGTCCACCAGCCGCCCGTCCCGGGCGATCACCCGGCCGCCGCGGACCACCAGCCGGGGCACCGGCCGGTCCACCACGGCCTCGGGCACCGAACCCGCGGCCACCAGGACGAAGTCCGCCGGATCCCCGACCGCGAGCCGGGACGGCTCCAGACCGAGGAGCGCGGCACCGCCCTGGGCCACCACGTCGTAGCAGGCGGTGAGTTCGGCGTCGGTACGGGCGTCGGTACGGTACGCGAGCAGATGCGCGCGGTTGACCATATTGCCGTCGCCGAAGGGCGACCATGCGTCGCGCACCCCGTCCGAACCGGCCGCGACCAGCACCCCGTGACCGGTGAGCGGCCCCGTCGGCAGGACCGGATCGGCGCCCAGCGCGCAGGTCGTGAGGGCGACCCCGGCGTCGGCGAGCAGCCGGGCCGTGGCGGCCAGTTCCTCCCCGGCAAGATCCGCGACGCAGAACGCGTGGCTGACCGTCACCCGTCCCTCCAGTCCCGCGTCGACCGTCCGCCGGGCGATCTCCGTCAGCTGGCGCACCCCGTCGGGGTTGCCGTCGTGGAGGTGGATGTCGAGGGGGACGTTCTCCCGTACGGCGGTGCCGAAGAGGAAGCCGAGCTGCCCGTCGAGATCCCCGTCGACGCCGAGCGGGTCGAGCCCGCCGAGGATGTCCGCCCCCTCGGACAGGGCCCGGACCAGCAGTTCCGTGGTGCCGGGCGCACTGATCAGACCGAGCTGGGGGAAGGCGACGATCTGCACGTCGAGGAGGTCCTTGCGGGCGTCGGCGGCCTCGCGCACCCCGTGGACCGAGGACAGTCCGTACACCGGGGCGACGTCGACATGGGCGCGCATGGCCCGGGTGCCGTGGGCGACCGCGTTGTCCATCAGGGCGCCCGAGCGCTCCGCGGCCGAGCCCGGGATCCGGGAGCGGGAGCGCACGTCCCCGTCGATGAGATCGCGCAGCGAGTGCGCGGGCTCCCGGGTCAGCCAGGGGCCGCCCCAGGTCGTCTTGTCGGGGTGGATATGCGCGTCCACCGGCGACGGCAGCGCCAGCGCACCACCCGCGTCGACGGTGACGCACCCCCGGAGCGGGCCCGCCGGGCCCGCCGGTGGATCCCAGGCGGCGATCCGTCCGCCTGCGGTCAGCAGATCGGCGGTCCGGCCGTCGGCGGTGCGGACGGAGGTGAACAGAACGGGGGTGTGCGGGGCCATGGGCCTGCGTACTCCTTCGGAACTCGTGGGGTCGACGGACGGCTGGGCGGGGCCGGCCGGGGCGGGGTGTCAGTCGGCGGGTGCGTCCGCCGCCGCCGAAGCGGCGAGCAGGCGCAGCGCTGCCTCGCGCGTTCCGGAGACGTGCGCCCGGGCGATCCGCTCCGCCGCGGCCGGATCGCCGTCGCGGATGGCCGCGTAGAGCCGCTCGTGCTCCCCGCACATCGCCACGCCGTCCGCGGGCTCGGTGGTCAGGCTGAACAGCCTGCGGAGCCTGCCGTCCAGCGGGGCCATCAGGTCCAGCAGCAGCGGATTGCCCGCCATGACCACGATCTGCTGGTGGAAGTCGGCGTGGATGGAGACCAGTTCACGGTTACGGCGGGCGGAGCCCGCGGCGCGCCGGGCGCGTTCGAGGAGCTTCTCCAGCGTCCGCAGCCCCTCGGCGTCGGCCCGCGCGGCCGCCAGTGAAGCCGCCAGCGCCTCCAGCCGCTCCCGGATATCGAAGAAGTCCGCCGCCTCCGCCGGGCCGAGCGGCGCGACGAACGCCCCCCGGCGGGCCCGGACGGTGATGAACCCCTCCGCCTCCAGCCGCTGGAGGGCTTCGCGCACGGGGATCCGGGAGACCCCCAGCTCGTCCGCCAGCTCCCGTTCCACGACCCGGTGCCCCGACGGGCAGCGGCCGTCGATGATCCGCTCCCGCACCTCCAGATACACCTGGTCGCCCAGGGAGAGGTGTGCCCCGCCGATGGAGTCACGGGCGGGAAGGCCGGTGGTCCGGCTGCTGCTCATGGCTGGCTCCCTCGCCTCCGGGCCGGTGGTGGACCGGTCCCTTCCGGTGTTGTCGTCGCATGATCATCGCAGACTCGGGAAAAGCTTCCGCGACCTCTTGATTGGTATTCGGTATACCAGATAACTTGAGCGCCGCGCTGGGTTCCAGCCGTGTGAGCTGCTCTTTTCCAGACTCTTGCCCGGCAGGCCCCGCGCGGCGACGGGGAACCGCCACCGCTCGACGTACCCCGCCCATACCCCCCACCCACCCCGAAACCCGTACCGGGAGCCGTATCAGCGCCGCTCTTACCGGCCCGTCAGCACGTTGAGGAACCACCGATGAACCCACCGCCCACCGCCCTCGACCCGTCCCCGGGCGCCGCCGCTCCCGCCTCCGGTGCCACACCGCCCCCGCAGGGGACGGACGGTCTCGCCAAGGGCCGGATCGGCACCTCCGACCTGGTCTTCTTCGTGGTCGCCGCGGCGGCGCCGCTCACCGTGCTCGCCGGGGTCGCCCCCTTCGCCATCGGCATCGGCGGACCGGCCACCCCGCTCGGCTATCTGGTCTCCGGCATTCTGCTGGTCTTCTTCGCCGCCGGATTCACGGCGATGAGCCGTCATGTCCGCAACGCGGGTGCCTTCTACGCGTACGTCGCCCGCGGGCTGGGCCGCACCCTGGGCGTCGGCACCGCCTATCTCGCGACGCTCTCGTACAACCTCATCGCACCCGGTGTGGCCGCCGGTTTCGGCTACTTCGCCTCGACGACCATCGAGGACCTCACCGGCGCCGAGGTGCCGTGGTGGCCGCTGGCCACGCTCTGCGTCCTCGGTGTGGGGGTCCTCGGCTGGCTGCGGGTGACGCTCAGCGCCAAGGTCCTGGGCATCGCCCTGGTCCTGGAGGTGCTGGTGCTGCTGGTGATGGAGGTCGGGATCCTCGCCGACCGGGGCACCGAGGCCTTCGACACCACCTCCTTCGACCCCTCCGTGCTGGCGTCGTCCGCGGGAATGGCCGGAATGTTCGTGCTGGTCATCGGGGCGTTCACCGGTTTCGAGGCGACCGCGATCTACGCCGAGGAGGCGAGGGACCCGGCGCGTACCGTGCCCAGGGCGACCTTCATCGCCATCGGCTTCCTCGCCCTGTTCTACGCCTTCAGCGTCTGGGTGCTGATGGGCGGATTCGGGACCGACACCTCGGTCTCGATGGCCCGGGCCGCCGACGGACCCCAGCTCACTTTCACCGCGGCCGAACAGTTCGTCGGCCGCTGGCTGGCCGACTCGATGCACGTCCTGATCGTGATCAGCGCCTTCGCCGCCACCCTCGCCTTCCACAACGCGGCGGCCCGCTATCTCTACGCCCTGGGCCGTGAGGGCCTGCTGCCGCGACGGCTCGCCCGGGTCTCGCCGAAGCAGGGGTCCCCGGCCGCCGCGGTCGTCGTCCAGACGGTGTTCGGTCTGGTGATCGTGGTCGGCGGGGCGCTGATCGGCGCCGATCCGTACGGCGAGATCTTCCTCTGGTCGAACTCCACGGGCGTCCTCGGGATCATGGTGATGCAGGCCCTCGCCGCACTGGCCGTGGTCTTCTTCTTCCGCCGCGACCGGCAGGGCATGTCGGTCTGGCGGGTCGTCGTCGCCCCGCTGGTGGCCTTCGCCGGGCTCGCCGTGCTCGCGGTCCTCGCCGTCGTCCACTTCGACCTGCTCACCGGCCGTACGGGGGCGGTCAACACGGCCCTGCTGGTGCCGCTGCCCGTGGTGCTCGCCATCGGGATCGCGGTCGCGGTCCGGATCCGCCGCCTGGACCCGGCGCGGTTCGCCCGACTGACCGAAGTCGACGTCGAACGCGACTGACACCGCGCCGGGAACGTCCGCGACTGACACCGCGCCGGGAACGTGCGCGACTGACACCGCGCCGGGAACGTCCGCGGTTGAACACCGCGCCCGGAACGTACGGAGGGGCCCTGCACGGACAGGGCCCCTCCGTACCGCCGTTTCCGTTCAGCCCGCCCAGACGTCCTCCACGTACCGGCCCTCCGCCATCAGCGCGTCGAGCCACGCCGCGGCCTCCTCCGGGCCGTCGCCCGTGCGATCGGCACGGATGGTGCGCAGGGCCTCCCGGACGGCCGGCGCCATGGCCCGCCCGTCACCGCAGACCCGCACATGGGCACCCGCCGCGAGCAGGGACCACACCTCCGCGGACTCGCGGAGCAGCCGGTGCTGGACGTACCGGACACCGTGTTCGGGGGCCCGGGAGAACGCCGGGCGCAGGCTCACCGCCCCCGCCGACTCGGCGGCCTCCAACTCGCCGCGGTGCAGATAGTCGACGTCCGGGTGGTCGCAGCCGAGATAGCAGAGCATTGGTGCCCGGCCCGGCGCGGGGGAGGCCGCGACCCGGTCCGCGATCATCCCGCGGAAGGGCGCGAAACCGGTCCCGGCGGCGATCGCGATCACCGGCACGGACGGATCGGCGGGGAGCCGGAACGCCTCCCGGCAGGGCGACATCCTGCCGTACAGGACGGCCCCGGGCTCCAGGGCCGCCGTGTACGCGGCGCCCGCGCCGAGGAAGGTGCCCTCCCCCTCGCGGTGCGGCACCGGATGGGCGGAGACCATCAGATCGGCCCGGCGGGGCGTCACGGCGGGGGAGGAGGAGACCGAGTAGTAGCGCGTCGGCGCCGGTTCCAGGACGTCCAGCAATCCGGCCAGGCCGGGGCGGCACGAAGCGTGCCGGTCCAGCAGATCCGGAACGGTGTCGCTGCCGGGGACATGGGATTCGAGGGCCTGCCGCTCCGGCGGGCAGGGCGCGTGCGCGGCGAGCGCGGCGGCCTGCCGGGCGGTCGCGGGCCGGTCCAGCTCCACGAAGTGGGTGAGCAGCGTGCGTACCGTCAGCGGCCGGTCCAGGGGCAGCGCGGTCCGCCCGCCGGGGCCCGCGCCCAGGACTACCGTCTGCTCCGGGTCGAGGCCGAGCAGCTTCGCCGTCCGCTCGACGACGGCCTCGGGGTTGGCGAGCCGTATCAGCAGATGGTCGCCCGTGCGGTACTCCGTGCCCGTCGGCAGGTCCAGGGAGAGGAAGCGCTTCGAACGGCCCAGCGGGTGGGTGAGATCGGCGAGTTCACGGGTGGCGGCAACGGTCAGCGGGACCATGCCGTCGTGCGCGGGGACCTCCGGTTCCGCGGTGGGCGGCGCGTCCGCGACCGTGTGGCGGGGGCCCGCGGGCGTGCTCTCCCCGGCCTCGCCGGCGGGGACCCCGTACCGCTCCAGCAGCACCGAGAAGACCCGGTCCTGCCAGGCGGCGACGGCCTCGGTCACATCGAGGGAGACGTCGACCGCGGCCCGCTCCGCCAGCGGCCGCGCCCCGGCCGCCCGCAGCTGCTCGTCGACGAGGGCCGGGACGCGCTGATAGGTCGCGGACCAGTTGCGGTCCCCGGCGCCGAGGACGGCGTACGGCAGTCCCGTCAGCCCCTCGGGGCCGTCCTGCAGCCAGTCCAGGAAGCGGACGGCGTCGTCGGTGGGCCGCCCGTTGTAGGAGGAGGCGACGATCAGCACGGGCTGCTCCGGGTCCAGTGCGTCCACGGCCTCGTCGAGCGGCGCGAGGGCGGTCGTGAAGCCGTGGCGGGCGCCGCGGTCGGCGATAGCGGCGGCCAGGCTCCGGGACGTGCCCAGATTGGAGCCGTACAGCACGGTCAGCGTGGTCCCCGGCGCGCGCAGCCCGGTGAGCGCCCCGCCGCCGGGTGCCTGCTGCCGCGGTACGGAGGCGGCCCCGGCCACCGCCGCGCGTGACCGGTCCGCGGGCTCGCGCGGTACGGGGGTCAGCGTGAAGCCGTCGGGCTTGAGAGTGAGGGTCTCCTTGACCCGCAGCTCGTAGTCGGCGTGGTCGAGGAGCTGGTAGCGGTGGACGATCAGACCGAGCAGCAGGGTCGCCTCGTGGAGCGCGAACCGGCGGCCGATGCAGGACCGTTCGCCGTTGCCGAAGGGCTTGTAGAGATGGCCGGGGCGCGCCTCCAGGGCCTCGGGCGAGAACCGGTCCGGGTCGAACAGCTCCGGATTGGCCCCCCAGCCCGGTTCGCGGTGCAGCATCGGCGTGAGGATCAGCATCGACTGCCCCTTCCGTACCGGGTACCGGCCGCCGATCACGGTGTCCTCCAGCGGTTCCACGGCGAATCCGGGCGCGGTCGGCCACAGCCGCAGGCTCTCGTCGAGCACCTGCCGGATGTACCGCAGCCTGCCCACCTCCTCGTACGACGGATCGGGGTCCGGGTCCGCGCCCCACAGGGCGTCGGTCTCGGCCCGCGCGGCGGCCAGCACGGCCGGGTTCTTCAGCAGGTAGTAGAGGGCGAAGGAGAGCGCACCGCTGGTCGTCTCGTGTCCGGCGATCAGGAAGGTGAGCATCTGGTAGCGGATATTGGTGTCGTCCAGGCGCTCGCCGGTGTCCTTGTCCACGGCGTCCAGCATCAGCGCCAGCAGATCGTCCCCGGCCGGGGCGGAGCCGTCGGACGCCTCCGACGCCGCCGCGCGGCGGGACCGCACGATGTCGTCGGCGAGCCGGTTCATCAGCGCGACGTCCTCCCTCTGCCGCTTCTCGGCGCGGGCGTAGAGGAAGTCGAGGCCCGGGAGGAATGCGGTCTTCCGCTGGGCGTGGTCCAGCGCCCGGACCATCGAGGCAATGAACGGATGCTCGTCGCGCCGCTCGAAGCAGCCGAAGTCGTAGCCGAAGCCGCAGAGCCCGATGGTGTCCAGGGTCAGCCGGGTCATATCGTCCGCGACCGCGACCGGGGTGCCCGCGGCCGCGTCCCACTTCGCCAGCAGCCGCCGGGCCACCCGCGTCATGACCGGGTGGTACGACTTGAGCGCGTCGAATGCGAACGCGGGCAGCAGGATGTTGTGCGCCCGGCGCCAGTTCGGCTCGTCGTTGTAGGCGGTGAACAGTCCGTCGCCGGTGAACTCGCGGACCGTCTCCAGCTGCAGCACCGATTTGCGGAAACGGGTTTCGTCGCAGAGCTCGGCCACCAGGTCGGCGCCCGAGACGATCCAGGTGTCCTCGTTGAAGAAGCGCAGGTTGTAGAGCGGGCCCAGCTCACGGGCCTCGCGCATCGCGTACTGGATGAACGTGTCCGTCGGCACGCTGAGCGCATGTCCCACCAGGGGGACCCGGGCCCGCTCGGGCACGGTGGCGCCGGGTACGGCCGGACGGAGTGCGGTCGGGTTCATCTGCCTGCCCCTCGGTGTGAGCTCCTCGGTCTTCCCGATCCACCATACGCATGACTTGGTCACCTGACAAAGTCGCTTGACTGGGGTGGCTGACTATGTCGCTATAGTTGCCGGTATGGCTCATGTATCCGCCGCCGAGCGCCGTCCCCAGCTCATCGCCGCGGCCATCGAACTCATGGCCCGCGAGGGCGTCGCCGCGGGCAGCACCCGGGCGATCGCGGCCGAGCTGGGCGTGGCGCAGGCGACCGTGCACTACACCTTCGGCACCAAGGCCGATCTCTACCGCGCCGTCCTGGAGACCCTCACGGCAGATCTGCTCGCCGGGGTGCAGCAGGCGGCCGCGCGGGCCGACAGCCTGGAGGAGGCGCTGCGGGCCACCGCCGACACGATCTGGACCGATCTCGTGGACCGGCCCGATCTCAATCTGCTCTGGCTGGAACTGGTCGCCCTCTCCATGCGCACCCCCGAACTGCGCGAGGTGGTCGTCCGCTACCACCAGGAGGTCTCCGAGCTGGGCGCCGGGGCCCTGCGGGACGTGGCGCGCCGCAGCGGCCGCAGCTACGCGCTGCCGCCGGAGGAGCTGGCCCGCTTTCTGATCAACGGGCTCGACGGGCTCTGCATGAGCCTCGTCATCGAGGGAGCGAAGCCGGACGCGGGCACGCGGCGTGCCCTGGACCAGCTGCTCGCGGCGGCGGTCGCGCTGGCCTCCGGGCCGGACGCGCCGTAGCGGGCACGGGTGAGGGCCGCCACCCGGGTGGGTGGCGGCCCTCGACGACAGGTGCCGGTGGTTCCGGCGTGGTTCGGGGGGCGGGCCCCCGCCCCCCGAACCGCCGGCGGTCAGTCGGCCCGGTGGGTCCAGCCGCGGGCCGTGCGGCCCAGCTCGTGGAAGCCGAGCCCGGTGAGGAGCGCGATCTCCTCGGCGTCGTCCGGGTCGGCGTAGGTCAGCAGTTTGTCGACCCCGCACAGCTCCAGCCACCGCCGGGCCTCGCCCAGCAGCCACTCCGGCAGGCCCGGAACGGGTTCGTCCGGCAGTTCGAGGTCCGCGATATCGGCCAGTCCGCCGGGGCGGGCGTGCCGCTCGGGCCGGTCGAGGTGGGTGTCCAGTTCGACGTACGCCACCTCGGTGCCGTCGGCGCGGGCGCTGAGCCGGGTGCCGAGCGGGCCCAGCACCCGGTGCAGGGTCAGCCCCGGCAGCGGCGCCGGACCGGGCTCGGGCAGTGCGGCCACCGGGGCGAGCAGCAGCACCTCGACGCCCCCGGTGTGGGCAAAACCGGCGCCTTCGAGGACGGACCGCACATGCGGCCAGGCGTCCGGGACGCCGTACACCCCCGGAACCGGCAGCTGTCCGTCGGCGAACCTGGCCCGGACGTGCCAGCGGCCGAGCTGGGCGAGGCAGGCGGAGACCAGCAGCTGCGCGGCCTCGTCCCCGTCCGACGGCATATGGGCGAACCATTCGATACGGCCGGTGTCCCGGTAGTCCTCACCGACGTCGGGGTCGTTGCGGTGGCGCAGCAGATGCGCGGCGGCCACGATCCGCCGCCGGTCCTCGACGACGAGGGTGGTCCGCTCGGCCACCCACGGGTCGGTGACGTACTCCTCGGGGGCGCGCTCCAGACTGCTGATGACCGTGTTCACCGAGACGCCGGCGCCGGGCACGACCGCGGCCGCATGGGCATTGACGAGCGCGGTCAGCTGATCGCGGTCTTCGCGGCGGAAGGGGCGCACCTGGAGTGCGGAAGGGAAAGACGCAGAGGGCACAGCAAAGCCTCCGTTGATCGGTACGAGGGGAGGCCGCCATGAGATGCGGTACGCGATCACCATAACACCCCGCCGGACCGCCGTGTCCGGCCATTGCGGGCCGCCGCGCCGAGCGCTCCCGGGGTGCCGGAAGAGGCGTCAGCGTTCCCGTACCAGCCAGGCGTATTTCCCCGAAGCGCCGATCGGAATGCGGGTACGGTGCGCGATCTCGCACCGGAATTCGGTCAGTTCGCCGACGCAATCCGCCAGCCGGGCGCTTTCCGCCCCGCACAGCGGTTCGCCGTCGAACGTCGTGTACAGCAGCCGGGTGTCCCGCGGCCCCGTGGTCCGCAGCTGGCTCAGGAAGATCCGCGGCGAAACGGCCGCGAGACAGTCGTCGAGATCGCCCTGCGAGACCGGTCCGCGCGGGGTCGGCAGCACCTCGGCCGCCCGGCCGCAGAAGCGCACCGCACGGGCCGCGTCCGGACCCGCCCCGACCGGCCGTACGCAGTCACCGGTCCGGTACCGGATCAGCGGCATATACGGATTGCGGACACTGGTGACGATCAGCCCGTGCAGCCCGCTGCCCGGCGCCAGCGGGGCGAACTCCACGCTCATCCGGTCCAGGAACGGGCGGTAGTGGCCGCCGCTGTCGCCCGAGTACAGATGGCCGACCTCGGCGTCGCCGAACAGGTCGACCACCGGGCAGGCCAGCTGCCGCTCCAGATAGCGGCGGACGTTGACCGGGGTGTACGCGTAGGCCGTGACCACGCTCGCCGGGCGCGGGAACCGCTCGTACAGACCCTGCCGGTGCGCGGTCCGCACCAGATGCGCCAACTGCGTTCCGGGGCCGTCGAGATGGTAGCGGCCGAGGGGGTGCCGCCGCTGCTCCGAACGGAGTTCGCCGAGTACGCCCTCGACCTCGCCGCGCTCCCACTGCTCCGGGTCGACCCGCAGCCCCACCCGGACGGTGCGCCGGTCCGGCTCCTCGGCCCGGTGCGTCCGCGGCGTCCGTTTCGGTACGGCGCAGGACGGGTCCCCGCCCGCCGGAACGGTCGTCAGCGACACCCGGCGACAGCCCTCCCGCCAGGTCGCCGCGAGATCGGGATGCGTACTCCACAGCCGGTACGCGGACTTCAGCGGGAACGAAGGCGGCCGGACGAACCGCAGTCGGCCCGGGTCCGCGCCCGCCGAGAGCGCGAACTCGGCCTCGCCCGATGCCAGAGCGGCCGTCACCCGGGGAGTGAGCCAGCGGTCCGGAAAACCCCGGGCGACTTCCGTTTTCCCGAGAACGGGAAACCAGCCGCGGGTGACCGAATCCCGATAGAAGGGAATGTCCCGGATCTGTTCGATGATGTCGGCGGTGGGCTGATTCTGCATTACCGCGCCTCCCCTGCACCGGATTCTGCCGCGATCTCCCGCCCGGACCGTACGGCCCGGCGTCCGCCCCGCGCCCGCCCGCTCAATCCGCCCACGGGCCGCCCCTCAGGGAAGCTAAGGAGACGCCCGGCGCACTGTCAACGAAATCCACCGGAATACTGCATGAGAGACCGCTCATTCATTCCTTGAGCGGAACACCGGCGGAGGACACCGCGGAAGACACCCCGGTAGACACCCCGGAAGACGGGGCGAAGCGGCCGCCGACTACGGTGGCGGCACCGGCGCGGAGCCGACGCGGCACCGGGGAAAGAGGCCCGCGCGCCGCCGCCGGATACCGGAGCCGGTCGCGATGGCCGGTTCCGACGGTCGCCCGTAGCCCAACTCCGTTCAACCTCTTGACGGGAAACGGGCAGCAAACCACACTTCCCGACGTGCCCGGTCAGATACGGGCGGTGACAGTCAGGAGCCGTGATGCTTCCCGCGGAGCGCCATCGCCGAATCTCCGCCGTCGTCGACCGGGCCGGCACCATCAGCACCGAGGCCCTCGCCGACCAGCTCCAGGTGTCCGCGGAGACCGTCCGCCGGGACCTCGGGCGGATGGAACGGAGAGGCATCCTGCGGCGGGTGCGCGGCGGCGCCGCGTCCCTCGCGGTGGTCCGCCAGTTCGGCGGCGAGGAGGCGTCGTTCGCCGACCGCACCGCCTCCCACCCCGAGGCCAAGGCGGCGATCGGCCGGGCGGCCGCCGCGCTGGTGGAGAACGGGGCGATCGTGGCGATCGACATCGGCACCACCGCCGTCCAGATCGCGCACGCCCTGCCGCGGGACTTCCGCGGCACCGTCGTCACACCCTCCCTCCAGGTGGCCCGGGTGGTGTCCGCACTGCCCCGGGCCGGGGTGCTGCTGCCCGGCGGCCGGCTCCGCGGCGGCGATCTGGCCTGCTCCGGTCCGGAGACCGTCCGCTTCTTCGCCGGGATCCATCCGGACATCGCCTTCCTCGGCTGCGGCGGGGTCGACCCCGCCGCCGGGGTCACGGACTACCACTACGAGGAGATCGCCACCAAGGAGCGGATCCTGGCCAACAGCGCGTGCGTCTACGCGATCGCCGACGGCAGCAAATGGGGGCGGGTCGCGGGCTACCGCGTCTGCGCGCCCGGCGACTGCACGGCGGTCATCACCGACGGTTCGGCGGCGGCCGCGCTCGTCGCGGCCGTCGGGGAGACCGGCTGCGAGGTGCTGGTGGTCTGATCCCGCCGCGTACGGCAGCCGGTGGCCGGGTGCGGCCACCGGTGCCGGACCGCCCGCGGGCCGCGCAGCGCCGTCCGTGGATCCCGTGGTCTGCGTGGCCCCCGTGGTTTCCGTGGTTGCCGTCCGTCCAGCACCGGCCCGCCGCAGCGCGGACCGGGTGCGGAACCGTGAAAGGAATCGCCCCGTGCCCAGCCGAACCCCCCTCGATGCGCCCGCCCCGGAAATCCGGCCACCCGTGCCCCCGGGCCGTGTCCGGCTCTGCGCCGGGCCGCCCGTCCGGCCCCGCGGGGAGGCGCACCGGTGACCGTCGTCCTCGCCGTCGACCAGGGCACCTCCGGTACCAAGGCCGTCGTCGTGGACCACGACGGCACCGGGCTCGCCCTCGCCGAGGCCGAGCTGCGGCCCCGCTACGGCGACGGGGGAGTGGTCGAGCAGGATCCCGCCGCCCTGCTGGCCTCCGTACTCGACACCGGCCGCCGTGCCGTCGCCGCCGCGGGCCGCCCCGTCGATGTCGTCGCCCTCGCCAACCAGGGCGAGACCGTCCTCGCCTGGGACCCCGGCACCGGAGCCGCGCTGACCCCGGCCGTCGTCTGGCAGGACCGGCGCGCCGAGTCCGAGTGCGCCCGGCTGGCCGACCACGCCGAACTGATCGCCGCCCGCACCGGGCTGGTCCTCGACCCCTACTTCTCCGCACCCAAAATGGCCTGGCTGCGCCGGAACCTGACCACCGAAGGCGTGGTCACCACCGTCGACAGCTGGCTGCTGCACCATCTCACCGGGGCCTTCGTCACCGACGCCGCCACCGCGAGCCGCTCCCTGCTGCTGGACCTCGACCGCGCCGACTGGGACCCCGAACTGGCCGCGCTGTTCGGCCTCGCGGACGAACCCCTGCCCCGGATAGCCGCCTGCGACGAGATCGTCGGCACCACCCGGGCCTTCGGCCGGGAGATCCCCGTCGCCGGAATCGTCGTGGACCAGCAGGCGGCGCTCCTCGCCGAAGGCTGTCTGGAGGCCGGGGAGGCCAAGTGCACCTACGGCACCGGAGCCTTCCTCCTCGCCAACACCGGTACCGAAGCGGTGCGTTCCACCTCCGGCCTCACCACCTCGGTCGCCTGGCGGGCCCGGGGCCGTACCCCGTACTGCGTCGACGGGCAGGTGTACACGGCGGCGTCCGCGATCCGCTGGCTCCACGACCTCGGCTTCATCCGCTCCGCAAGCGAACTCGACACCATGGCCGCACCGGAGTCCGACGGCACCCTGTGCGTCCCCGCACTCGCCGGGCTCGCGGCCCCCTGGTGGCGCTCCGACGCCACCGCCACCTTCACCGGAATGACCCTCTCCACCCGTCCGGAACATCTGGTGCTCGCCGTCGTCCAGGGCGTCGCCGCCCAGGTCGCCACCGTGTCCGACCTGGTCGCGGCCGATCTCGGCAGCCCGCTCACCCGTCTCCGCGCCGACGGCGGACTCACCCGCAGCAGAACCCTGATGCAGGCCCAGGCCGATCTCGCCCGGCTCCCGGTCGAGGTCTACCCCTCCCCGCACGCCACCCCGCTCGGTGCCGCGGCCCTCGCCCGGCTGGCGCTCGACCCCGGGCTGAGCCTGCGGGACGCCGTCGGGGACTGGAAGCCTTCGGCGGTGTACGAGCCCGAGTGGTCCGAGGACCGGGCCGCGGACTTCCGGGCCACCTGGACGGCGGTGGCCGAAACCTCCCTCCGCACGGGGGCACCCCGATGAGCGCCACACCCCCCGTCCCCGTGTTCGACGTCGCCGTGATCGGCGGCGGTGTCGTCGGCGCCGCCGTCGCCCGCGAACTCGCGGGCCACCAGCTCTCCGTGGTGCTGGTCGAAGCCCGCTCCGATGTCGGCGACGGCACCAGCAAGGCCAACACCGGCATCCTGCACACGGGCTTCGACGCGGGCCCCGGCACCTTGGAGTCCCGGCTCGTCGCCCGCGGCCACGCCCTGCTGTCGGCCTACGCCCGCGAAACCGGTATCCCCGTCGAGTACCCGGGAGCCCTTCTGGCCGCCCGGACCGCCGAGGAGTCCGCCGCCCTGCCCGCCCTGCAGGCCAAAGCCGTCGCCAACGGCTACCACCGGACCGAACTCATCGGCCCCGATGCGGTGTACGGTCTGGTGCCCGCGCTCGGCCCGGGCGTCCTCGGCGGGCTCACCGTCCCCGACGAGGGGATCATCTGCACCTGGACGACCACGCTCGCCCTCGCCCGTGACGCCCGGGCCCGCGGCACCGTGATCCTCCTCGACCACCCGGTC
The DNA here is from genome assembly GCF_003932715.1 of Streptomyces tsukubensis. Lineage (NCBI taxonomy): Bacteria > Bacillati > Actinomycetota > Actinomycetes > Kitasatosporales > Streptomycetaceae > Streptomyces > Streptomyces tsukubensis. Next base: position 7,769,726 of record NZ_CP020700.1, read on the forward strand.
ACCGCGGCCGTGGACACGGACGGCATCACCACCCTCCGCACCCCGGCGGGCCCGGTGCGAACCCGCTGGACCGTCAACGCGGCCGGACTCGGCGCCGACCGGATCGACGCCCTCTTCGGACACGACCGCTTCACCGTCACCCCCCGCCGCGGCGAACTCCTCGTCTTCGACAAGCTCGCCCGCCCGCTCGTCGACCGCATCGTGCTCCCCGTCCCCACCGCCGTCGGCAAGGGCGTCCTCGTTGCCCCGACCGTGTACGGGAACGTCCTGCTCGGCCCGACCGCCGAGGACATCACGGACCGCACCGCCACCGGCACGACCGAGGACGGCCTCGCCTTCCTGCTCGACAAGGGCGCCGAGCTGATGCCGCGCCTCCTCGACGAAGAGGTCACCGCCGCCTACGCCGGACTGCGCGCCTCGGTCACCGGCCGCGCCGACTATCTGATCGAAGCCGACCCGGACCGGCGCTACATCCTCGTCGGCGGGATCCGCTCGACCGGGCTCTCCGCGAGCATGGCCATCGCCGAACACGTCCGCGAAACGCTCGCCGCGAGCGGACTCGACCTCCGGGAACGCACCGATCTGCCGCCGCCCCCGGCCGTGCCGTACCTCGGCGAAACCGGCATCCGCCCCTACCAGGACGGTGAGCGGATCGCCGCCGACCCGGCGTACGGCGAGATCGTCTGCTTCTGCGAGCGGGTCACCGCGGGCGAGATCCGCGACGCCTGCCACGCCCCGCTGCCGGCCCGTACCCCCGACGGGCTGCGCCGCCGCACCCGCGCGATGAACGGCCGCTGCCAGGGATTCTTCTGCGGCCCGGCGGTGGAGCGGATGCTGGCCGGTCATACGGGCGGACACGGCTGTACGGCCCGTTGCGAGCCCCCGGCGGATCCCGCGCCGCCCCGGCCCTCCAGCCCCGCCCGAACAGCCCGCGAAGAGACGGCCCGAGGCCGTGGCTCTTCCCGCCCCACGAGGTGACGCCCCGACCGTGACCAGCCCTCTCACCCCTCTCACCCCGGACGTCCTCGTCGTCGGCGCCGGCCCCGCCGGACTGACGGCCGCGGCCGCGCTCGCCCGACTGATCCCCGGCGAGGTCCTCGTCCTCGAACGGGAGGCCGAACCGGGCGGCATCCCCCGCCACAGCCACCACACCGGATTCGGCCTCCGGGATCTGCGCCGACTGCTGACCGGACCCGCCTACGCCCGGCGGCTGACCGATGCCGCCCGGGACGCCGGAGCGGTCGTCAGAACCCGCGCCACGGTCACCGGCTGGGCCCCCGACCCCTCAGACCTCCCAGCCCCCTCAGACCTCTCGGTCCTCTCAGGCCTCTCGGTCCCCTCAGGCCCTTCAGATCTCGCCGCCCCCGCCGTCGACGGCACCTCCCACCGCCCCGCCGTCGACGTCACCAGCCCCGAGGGCCGCTTCCGGGTCCGGCCCCGTATCGTCGTCCTCGCCACCGGCGCCCGCGAACGCCCCCGCGCCGCCCGCCTCCTCCCCGGCGACCGGCCCGCCGGAGTCCTCACCACCGGACAGCTCCAGAACGCCCTCCACCTGAACACCCGCCGCACCGTGGGCCGCCGCGCGGTCGTCGTCGGAACCGACCCCGTGAGCCGGTCCGCCGCCCTCGCCCTGCACCGCGCGGGCTGCCGGGTCGCCCTGCTGCTCGGACCCCACCGGCACACCGGGACACCGGCGGCACTCGCCCTCACCGCGAGCACCCTCCTCCGCGCCCCCGTCGCCCACCGCACCCGGCTGGTCCGCATCATCGGCCGTACCCGCGTCGAAGCCGTCGAGATCGAACACCTCGACACCGGCGCCCGCCGCACCGTCGACTGCGACACGGTCGTCCTCACCGGAGACTGGATCCCCGACCACGAACTCGCCCGCAACGGCGGCCTCGACCTCGACCCCGGCACCCGCGGCCCCCTCGTCGACACCGCCCTGCGCACCAGCCGCCCCGGGGTCTACGCCGCCGGAAACCTCCTGCACCCGGTCGGCACCGCGGACGCCGCCGCCCTCGACGGCCGCCATCTCGCCGCCCTGATCGCGGCCCGGCTCGCGGCCGAAGACCCCACCGGACCGCCCCCCGGTGTCCGGCTGCTCGCCGAGGCGCCGTTCCGCTGGGTCGCCCCCGGACTGCTGCGCCCCGGCGACCCCGCCCCGCCGCGCGGCAGGCTGCTGCTGTGGACCGACGAGTACCACCGCGCACCCCGGCTGGTGCTCCGCCGTGACGGCCGGACGATCGCGGAACGCCGGTCGGCGCGGCCCGCCGCCCCGGGCCGGATCCTGCCCGTCCCGTGGTCCTTCGTTCCCCCGTCGGCCCTCCACGACCCCGGCAGCGGCCCCCTCGTGATCGGCCTGCGCTGACCCCGCGGACTCAGTCGTCCTGGACGACCACACCGAGCGCGTGGGCGAACCGCGGGGCGAGGTCGAAGAGCTGGAGGGTGCTGATGGTGGCGCCGCGGAGCGACTCCACGCCGTCGCCGATGTCCAGCCGGACCGCCGACCGCAGGTCCACGTCCTTCAGCCCGGCCCCGGCGAACCGGGCGCCCTCCAGCACGGTGCCGGGGAAGGAGACACCGGAGAGCCGTGCCCCGGCGAAGTCGGCGTCCCGGAGCAGGCAGTCGACGAAGACCACGTCCCGCAGCGTCGTCGCCCGCAGGTTCACCGAGTCGAACTTGCACTGGTGGAAGACGACCCGGTGCAGCGCGGCGCCGTGCAGCTCCAGACCGGCCAGGACACCGGCCGTGAACTCGGTGTCCAGCCACGACGTCTCCGCCAGATCGGTGCCGACGAACCGGACGGTGTGCATCCAGACGTCGTTGAAACGCGCCCGCCGCAGCCGTCCGCCGGAGAACGAGACCGAGGTGAGAGCGGATTCCGTCAGCCGCAGCCCGGGAGCGTCGAGTCCGGCGTAACTGCCCCCGTCGAGCCGGACGCAGTCCAGATCGTGCCGCTCACCGTCGGTCAGTTCCCCCGCGAGCGGCGTGAGATGGCGGGAGTACGGAAGGTCGGACAGGGCGCGCGGGGAGGGTGTTTCGGGCATGGCGGAGCCTCACGGAGGTCTGGCTGACGGGGGATACCGGGATACGGCGCGCAGGGGCGCGCCGCCGTGGCCGTGATGGGGCGACCGGCTCGGCCTGCCTCACGTTACCGCAGGTGGGAGGGGTGCCAAAGGGTGATCGGGGGTGTTTGGAGAGGGGTGTCGAGAAGCCCCTCCAAGGGGTCTTGTGCGGCCTTTCTTCGACTCGCCGGTCGGGCGGGCTCGGTTCGCGCGGAACAGGTCGCGAGCGGGGCGCCTGCGGCCTCGGGCCGGGGTGGCGCCCGTTCACCCGTTTGGCGGTCCGGGGCGCCGGGCGGTCGAGGGCCGCCGGGAGGCTTCGGGCCGGGCCGGTCGGCCGGTCGCGGGGGACCTCCGGGCCGGACCGCCGGGACCTGTGGCCCTCGCACGTACGGATGCCGCCGTCGATGCTGGGAAGGGGATCATCGTCGATCCCCGCCCGTACCAGGAGGTGTGCATCCATGCCCAGCCCCAGCACCAGCAGCACCGGCACCGTCTCCGCCGGTGTCGACGGCTCCCCGGAGAGCCTGGCGGCGGCCGAGTGGGCGGCCCGCGAAGCCGCGCTGCGCGGACTGCCGTTGAAACTGGTCAGCGTCTGGGAGCCCGTTCCGATGGCCGCCCGGGCCGCGTTCCTCGGGGAGGAGAGCCGGGGGCACTGGGCCGGCCGGATCCCCGTGGACGCGGCGGCCGGGATCCGTGAACGCCACCCCGGACTGGAAGTGACCGCCGACCAGTCGACCGGCCGCCCGGGTGAGGTGCTGGCCCGGCTCGCGGAGGAGTCCGCGCTGCTGGTCCTCGGCTCCCGGGGGCTGAGCGGTATCGGCGGCTTCTTCGTCGGCTCCGTCGGACAGGCCGTCCTGGCGGAGACCACCAGTCCCGTCGTCTTCGTCCGGGTGCCCGGCGAAGACGACGGGACTGCGGGCGACGGGGAGCAGACCGCCGGGGGGCCGGTCGTCCTCGGTGTCGACGCGCACGAGCCCGACGACGTCCTCCTCCGGTACGCCTTCGAGGACGCGGCCCGCCGGGGCGCGCCCCTGCGCGTGGTCCACGCCTGGTCCCTGCCGCCCTACTTCGCCTACGGGCTGCCCCAGGACCCGGTCCTCGACGCCGAACTGGCGAAGCAGGAGGCGGCAGCGCTCACCGAGGTGCTGGCGCCGTGGCGGGCCGAGCACCCCGGAGTCGAGGTCACCGAGGCCCCGACGGTCGGCAAGACCGCCGAAGTCCTGGTCGAGGCCGCCCGCGGCGCGGCCCTGCTGGTGGTCGGCCGCCGGATGCGCCGGGCGCCCTTCGGCGGCCGGATCGGTTCCGTCGCCCACGCCGTACTGCACCACTCCACGGCGCCGGTAGCGGTCGTTCCGCACAGGTGACGATCAGAGGGTACGGGCCCGGGGCAGCCGCCCCGGGCCCGTACCCGCGCCGTGGCCTCAGGACGCCCCGACGGCCGGGTCCCCGTACCACGCACCGGCCCCTCCCGCACCTTGCGCCACCCGGATCCCGCACCTTCCGCGGTCCGGATCCGGTGCTTTGCGCCGCCCGGATGTCCCCGCGGCACCGCCGCCGTACGCTGGGACGGACGGCCCCGCGCCGCCCCGGGCTTTGCCTGGCGGACGGCGCGACCCCCCGGGTGCGGCCCGGCCGCCCCGGCCGACGAACCGGAACCTCCCATGGCCGAGCCGCGTTCCCCCGTCCTGACGGCCTCCCGGGCGTTTGCCGCCCTCACGGCCGCCCTGCTCGCCGTACTCCTCGCGCTGGCGGGCCCCGCTCCGGCCGCCTCCGCCGCGCCGCCCGACCCCGGCACGGCCCGTACCGTCCCCGCCGATCTGACCGTCCCGGCCATCGGCGTCACGGACCTCCAGGTCGTTCCGTACGAAGGCACCACCGACGACCGCGCGGGCACCCGTATCCAGGACCGCGGGCTCGCGGCCAGCCCCTACGGCGAACACGGCGGCGTCGGCCCGGGACAGACCGGGAACTACCTCGTGACCGCGCACCGGCTCTCCGCGGGCGGCCCGCTGCGCGACCTCCCTGCCCTGGAGAAGGGGGACGACGTCCTGGTCGCCCACGAGGGCCGCACCTACCGCTACGAGATCACCGAAACCCGGACGACTTCCTTCCGTTCGGCCCGGTCCCTGGCCGAACAGCGCGCCCCCGTCCCCGGCCGGCCGGGGGAGCACCCCACTCGGGCCATGATCACCCTGTCGACGTGCGCGACCCCGGAGGACGACGCCGCCGGGAACCACTGGCGCGACGCCCTGGGCAATCCGGAACACCGGATCGACAAGATCGGCGTCCTGGTCCCGGAGGGGTGACGGGCGGTCACCTCCGGCCCGGGCGCGGCCGCCGCGCCGTGGAGAGACCGCGGTGCGCGGTCGGCCCCGGCGTCCGCCGTGGTGTCACTCGCAGAACACCTGCACCGTGCCGTCGAGATCGTCGACGTCGATGTCGACGCCGTCGAGCTGCTCGATGAGGTCCTCGATGTGCTGCTGCTTGAGCTGGGTGAGGTCGATCGGCACGCCCGACCGGTTCAGCTCTGTGTTGATCTTGGTGAGGGCCTGTGGGGGGACGAGGCTGGTGAGCCGTACCCCGGCGCGGAGCAGCTGCAGCGGGATCCGGACATTGACCCGGCTCGCACCGTCGCCGCCGGTGCCGTCCGTCGAGTTCACCACCACCCGCAGATACTTGGGCCGGGGGTGCGGTCCGGGCGCGGTGTCGGGTGCGGATTCGGGCCGCTGTCGTTCGAGGGCGTCGATCAGTCTCCCGGCCTCGTCCGCGGTGATCTTGCCCTCGGCCAGCATCTCCAGGATCTGGCGGCGCTGTTCGTTCATCGTGGTTCCGTACTCCTCGGAAGACTCAAGGGACTCAAGGGGTTCGAGCGGCTGATGGGTTTCAACGGGCTCAACGGGACTGCTCCAGTTCGGCCAGTGCCTCCTGGGCGCTGATCTCGCCCCGCCGCAGCCGGTCGACGGTGTCGGCGCTGCGGGGCGCCGGGTCGGTGTCGACGAAGTCGAGCTGTTCGGCGATCCGGTTCAGCCGGGCTTTGACCGTCGGGTAGCTCACCCCGAAGATCCGCTCCATCTCTTTGATCGAACCGTGTGCCCGGACGAACGCGGCTACGAACACCTGGTCGTCGACGCCGAGGCGGGCGAGCTGCGGCGGTTCGAAGTCTCCTTCGATCGCGACGCCGTTGCCGGAGAGGCGGACGCGCTCGACCGTGAACGGCTGTCCGCGCGTCAGATCCGTCAGTTCCTGCCAGTCCACCCCGTGGCCCCCCTTGTGCTCGACGACGCCCTATCATTCATTTGTACCTTGAGATTCTTGAGGCGACAACGAACAGGGCTTAATTTTCTCAAGGTTGACGGAAAGTCGGCAGAGTGCGGCTGACATGGCGAGTGGTACTGGCTGCGCCGATCCGCTCCGGTACTCGTACCGCCCGGTGCCGCCCGTGGGGCGCGGCGGTCTATGCCTCGGTCCAGGCCAGCAGCTCGTCCGCACCCCAGGTGTTGATCACCCGCTCCGGCGGCACCCCCGCCCGCTCGGCCCGGTCGCAGCCGATGATCTGCCAGTCCAGCTGTCCCGGCGCATGCGCGTCCGTGTCGATCGCGAAATGGACCCCGGCCTCCACCGCCAGGGCCAGCAGCCGCATCGGCGGGTCGAGCCGCTCCGGCCGGCTGTTGATCTCGACGGCGGTGCCCGACGCGGCACACACCGCGAACACCTCGGCCGCGTCGAACGACGACTCGGGACGCGTGCCGCTGGTGGACCGGCGGCCCCCGCGCATGTGCTCACGCCCGATCAGCAGCCGTCCCGTGCAGTGCCCGAGCACATCGACCAGCGGATTCTCCACCGCCTTCACCATGCGGCGGGTCATCCGTGCCCCGTCCATCCGCAGCTCCGAGTGGACCGATGCGACCACCACGTCCAGCTCGGCCAGCAGACCGGGGTCCTGGTCCAGACGGCCGTCCGGCAGGATGTCGCACTCGATGCCGGTCAGCAGCCTGAACGGCGCCCACCGGTCGTTGAGCTCCGCCACCACCGCCAACTGCTCCCGCAGCCGCCCGGCGGTCAGCCCGCGGGCCACCGTCAGCGTGGGGGAGTGGTCGGTGAGAACCGCCCACTCGTGGCCGAGCGCGATCGCCGTACGGCCCATGTCCCCGATCGGGCTGCCGCCGTCCGACCAGTCCGAATGAAGGTGGCAGTCACCGCGCAACAGCGCCCGCAGGGCCTCCCCGCCCTCCGCGAGCGGCGCCTCCGCCCCCTCCTCCAGCTTCCGCAGATACTCGGGTACGTCTCCGGCGAGTGCCTCCATGGCCACGCCCGCGGTCTTCGGGCCGATGCCCTTCACCGACTCCAGGGAGCGCCGGGTGCGGGTCCGGGCGGCCAGCTCCTCGGGGGACATTCCGGCGAGCACGGCGGCGGCCGTACGGAACGCCTTGACGCGGTACGTCTCCGCCCGGGAACGCTCCAGCAGGAACGCGATCCGGTCCAGGGCCTCCACGGGTTCCATCCGGTCCTCCGCCTCCTCCGCCCCCTCCCCGCCCCTTCCGAATCGCCGCCGAAAAGGCCCGTACCCGGGTGTCGCCCGCAGGGCACCACGGCCCGTCCCACTCTCCTCCCGTGGACCGCCCCCGGCACCCGGGACCCAGGCCGAAACCCCGACTTTGTAGTTTCCTATGAAATATGGGCAAATCGACCGGAATTCTCCGTGGTGCCGTGCGGGGAGCGCCCCCAGCGGGCAAATCCAGAGGCATGCGCCGACGCTTCCGCCCCCGCCCCGGCAGTGACTGAGGCTCGCCCGCGGGCCCGCGGTCCGATCGCGGCCCTGACGGGCGCCTTCCGCGCCCTCTACCGCGACCCCGTCGTCGTCCAGGCGCTGCGCTCCACCGCGGCCGCCACCATCGCCTACGTCGCCGCCCTCTGGCTCAGCAGCGAGCCCGCACCGCTCACCGCGCCCCTGACCGCGCTCCTCGTCGTCCAGGTCACCCTCTACTCCACGCTCACCACCGGCATCCGGCGGGTGAACGCCGTCATCGCCGGAGTGCTGATCGCCAGCGGGTTCAGCCTGCTCGTCGGCCTGAGCTGGTGGAGCCTCGGGCTGATCATCCTGGCCTCCCTGATCGTCGGCCATATGGTCCGGGTCAGCGAGTTCGTACCCGAGGTCGCCATCAGCGCGATGCTCGTCCTCGGCGTCACCCGAGTGGCCGACACCGCATGGGACCGGGTGCTGGAGACCCTCATCGGCGCGGTCGTCGGACTGCTGTTCAACGTGGTCTTCGTCCCGCCGGTGTGGGTGACCACGGCGGGCGAATCCATCGACGACCTCTCCCGGCGGATGCGGACGCTCCTCCTCGACATCGGGGCGGAGCTGACCGCCCCCGCGTCCGTGGAGACCGCGGCGGCCCGGCTCCGCGAGGCCCGGCGCCTCGACAACGACGTCGCCGACGTCGACGCCGCACTCCGGCAGGCGGAGGACAGCCTCAAGCTCAACCCCAGGGTGAAAGAGGGGCCGCTCAGCCGCGTCGTGCTCCGGACCGGCCTCGACACCCTGGAGATCTGCGCCGTCGTCCTGCGGGTCCTGGCCCGCACCATGACCGATCTGGCGCGGGAGCGCCGCGACGAGGAACTCTTCCCGCCGGAGACCGGACGCGCCCTGGAACAGCTCCTCCGCCATGTCGCCGGAGCCCTCGTCGCCTTCGCCGAACTGGTCACCGCACAGGTCAGCGAGAACGCGGCCACGGCCGAACGGAAACTGGCGACCGGTCTCGAAGCGGCCGCCGCCGCCCGGGAACGGGCCGCGGCACTGCTCCTCACGGGCGTACGGAACAGAGCCCCGCACTGGCAACTGCACGGCGCCCTGCTCGCCGAGATCGACCGCATCCTCGCGGAGCTGGACCCCGAGCACCGGTCACGGCGGCTGATGGAGGAACTGGACCGCACCACCCGCGAGGAGCGCGTCCGCTTCCCCGCCCCGAAGGCGGCCCGCCGCTGGCTGACCGGCCGCGGGCACAGAAGCTGACCGGGCGGAGGCGGTCAGATCCGCCCGGTGACGGTGAACAGCGCCCCGTCCGGATCCCGCAGCGCCGCCTCCTCCGCCCCCTCGAACGTCGTCCGCCGCTCCAGCACGATCCCCCCGTTCGTCTCGACCGCCCGCACCGTGGCCGCCACGTCGTCCACCGGGAAGTGCACGTCCCACCGCGGACGCAGCAGCGGATCGGGCGCCGTGCCCGTCGCCCCCGAACTGAGCCGCGCCAGCACATGCCCGTGGCTCATCAGCACCACTTCGTCGTTCTCGTACCCGACCTCGCAGCACCCGGGCAGCCCGGACGCCCAGTCGAGCACCTCGCCGTAGAAGATCGCGGAGTCGAAGGCGTTACGGGCCCGCAGATGCAGCCACGCGGGCGCGTCCTTGTGACCGGACTGCCAGTCGGGGATCAGCGCACCCTCCCAGATCCCGAACACCGCCCCGTCCCGGTCGGCGGCGAGGGCACCCCGCCCCAGCGAGAACGCCAGCGGACCGACCGCCACCGTGCCGCTGCGCTCCCGGATCCGGGCCGACGCCACATCCGCGTCCGGGGTCGCGAAGTACGGCGTCCACGCCACGGCCACCCGCAGCCGGGGCGCCAGCGCCCCGATCCCGGCGACCGGACTGCCGTCCAGGACCGCGACGCTGAACTCCTCACCCAGCCCGCCCCGGTGGAACTCCCAGCCGAGCACCGCCCCGTAGAACGCCTGTGACGCTCCGAGGTCGCGAGCCATCAGACTGACCCAGCAGGGCGCCCCCGGCGTCTTGGTGGTGGAGGTCGTGGCGGTCGCGTGCTGCTGGTGGTTCATGGCGTTCGTGCCCCTGACGTAGGTTGCACAGCTCTGACCTGGTACGCCGCTGCCCCGCGTGCCGCGCGATGCGGCGTTTCCCGGGATCCCCCGCGGCGGCCGGGTGCCGGGCCGCGGGCAGGCGTCGTTACGAGCCGGGTCACCGGCCCCTCCCCATCGTGCTCTCCCGCCGTCCGGAACGCGACTTCCGTGCCCCGTGCGTGGCCGGCCGTTCACCCGCCGGTACGGCACCCGGCCCGGCGGCCGGGTTGCGGGAGCGCCCCGCGACGGGCGGGATGGTGGCTGTACGAGGTCACCCGGAGGGGGCCGCGTACGGGCCCGTACGCATCCCCGACCGCGTACCGGAAAGGAGCACGGCCGCATGACGCACGCCGACGACCAGCACCGGGGCATCGCAGCAACCCGCCTCGGGGAGTCCGAGCTGATCCGGGAACTGGAGAACATCCACCGCAGCCGGCACGACACCCTCCTCCACGGCTCGGCCGCCGCGCTCTCCGCGCACACCACCCGGATGGCGGAGCTGGAGGAGGAGTATCTGCGCCGCCACCCGGACCGCCCCGTATCCGCGGGCCGCACCCGGGCGGGCGCCCGCGCCCGGGAACACCGCGACTGAGAACGGCGCCCGGGGTCTGCGCTCCTGCCTGTACGGGAGGAGGGCCGCTGAGCAGTACCGGGCCCGGCGGAACCGGGCCCGGCAGCACCTGTCACTGGTACACGAAGGTCAGTAGTACATGAAGGTCGGCAGCAGGCCCGAGGCCATGGGAGTGACGAGAAGCTCCCCGTTCACGAGCCCCAGCCGGTTCGCGACGGTGGTCACGTCATAGACCGAGCCGTAGTTGCCCATCCAGCGCCACTGTTTGACCGCCGTGCGCTGCGCGCTGCACTCGTTGACGAGCTTGAGGCTCTCGGCCGCGGTGACCACCTGGTCAGGGCCGGGTTGACAGGATGAAACGGACAGACTCGACGTTCTCGGCTTCTTCGGCCGGGGAGCGTCGTCGGCCGACACCGGAACCGCCAGACCGACGAGGAGCGCGGTCGGGGCGGCGACGAGGGCGAGTGTGCGTAAGTGACTCAATGGACTTCCTCCAGGAGAGGGCCAATAGGTCGCACTGAGGAGGGAGTCTGCTGCGCCCCCGCCGATCCGCAAGCCGGATTTCCGGCCATGCGCGCCGGGGCCCGCGAGCCGCCGGGAACCGGCCAATCCTCTCGGCCGAGTCGCCCACGCGGGCTTGAGAACACGGGCATTCCGGGGCCGGGACCCAACGGAATCCCTTCCGTGCCTGCCCGCCCTCTTTTTCTCCCTCCCTAGAGTGTTCACCGGAAGCGGACACCGCCACGGCCCGGCCCAACCCGAGGGGGACCCATGACCGTTCACGAGCACGGCGACCGGCTCGCCGCCGCCATCGCGGCGCACCCCGTTCTGGACACCGTCGGAGACCTCGTACGGCTGCTCTCCCAGCTCCCGCCGGACATGGCCCTGACACTTGATCAACACGTCCGCGCAGACCCCGCCGAGCCCACCGAGGTGTACACCATCACCCCTCGTCTCGTCGGTTTGGTCGACGAGGAGACCGCGCAGACGGTGCCGGGGCTCCAACTCGGCACGGTCTATGTGCCTGCCGACGGAGACGAGGGCGCCCAGGCCGCTGCCGCCGCCCGCCGCGACCTCCTCCCGGAGAACGCCCTGGCCCGCGCCGGAGCCCGGATCCTTGACGGCCGGGAGCTCCCGGCAGGCCTCAAGGACCTCACCGGTGTGCTCCAGGACGTCGGGCTCCTTCTCGGGGAAGGTGCGAAATGGCTGTCCCAGGACGACCCGGCCATGACATCGCTCCAGGTGGAAGCCGGCCGTCTCGGGCACGCCGCAGCCCGCATCACCCAACTCGCCGACACGGTGGAGGCGCCCGAATGGTAAGCCACAGCACCGACCAGTAGGGCTCCGGCGCCCTACTGGTCGAGGGCCCGCAGCAGCATCCGCAGCGAGGCCCGGAACTCACGCGACCAGTAGGCCGGATCGTGGGTGCCCGAGTGGAACCGGGTCGTCACCCGGGCACCGGCCGCCCGCAGCACCGGGGCCAGGGCCTCGTTCTCCTCGCGCATGATCGCCTCGGTCGGTGACAGAACGTCGGCGGGGAACGGGTCGTCCGGGTCTTCGAGACCGGGAATGTGCTCGTCCGGAAGGGTGTCGGGCGGGTCCAGCGGCCCGAGCCGTCCGTCGCCGCAGGACAGCCGGACGGGGATCCCGGCGAGCCGGTGGGCGAGGGACGCGGGGTCGTGCGCCTCCCAGATCGCGCGCTGCTGCACCGGATCGCCCCAGAGCGCCGTCCACTCCAGGCCCAGATGGTCCATCGCCGCCCGCACCGCGTGCGGATGCCGGAGCGGCTGCACGTAGCCGCTGTAGCTCGCGGCGGCCCGGAACATCCCGCGGTGGCGCGCGGCGTACGCCAGGGCACCGAACCCGCCCTGGGACTGTCCGGCGACCACCCGCCGCGTCCCGGCCCCGTAGTGGCGCTCCACGAGCGGCAGGACCTCGCGCAGATGGAACGTCTCCACGGCGGGAGGGCCACCGGCGCCGTGGTTCCACCAGTCGGTGCAGAAGCCGAAGAGCGGCATCTCGGGCATCACCACGAGTGTGTGCCGCAGCCCGGGAAGGTGCTGGATCCCGTAGTCGCGCGTCCAGGCGAGATGATCGCCGTCCCCACCGGGCAGCAGAAGCAGCACCGGCCAGCGGTGCACGGGCCGCCGGGCGTGCCACCCCTCGGGCGTGAGCATCCGCACCCCGGCGGGGCGCCCCAGCGCGCCCGATTCCACGACGAGATCGACGATCCGCCGCCCGGAGAACGTCTCGCGAACCCCCTCCGCCCCCGCCAGCGCGACGGCCTGCCCGCCCCCACCGGCAACGGCGGCGAGAACGAGGGAACCCCGCAGCAGGAGCCGCCGCCCGGGATCCGACGGAAGGAGAGTCATGAGGCCACCTCGTCTCGGCCGCCCGGGGAATCCCGGGCACCTTCGGTTCACTGCCGAGTGTGGTGCTGCGGGGGGAGCACGGGGATCCGTCACACCCCTGACCGCCCCCGGAGTTCACCCCCTGAGGGGCATCGGGGGAGATGAAGCCGCGGAGGTACGGAACGCTCCGCCCGGCAGGGGAGGCCCTCGTATGATCGCCGGGGTGGGGCGCGGCCGGGAGGAGGGGGACTTGGGCAAGCTGATGTACCTTCAGCCAGTTTTGCCGGAGTCGGTGAAGTTGTATGGGAGGGGCGCTGAGCGCTGCCAAAGGGGCAGGTCAGGGAGTGTGCTCCCCGCGGGCGCGGGGATGGTCCCAACGCCACCGCGGCCATTACTGCGTACCTGGCGTGCTCCCCGCGGGCGCGGGGATGGTCCCTGCGGACCTGCGGACCTGCGGACCTGCGGATCCAGCGGCTCGTCTCCTGTGCTCCCCGCGGGCGCGGGGATGGTCCACGGTGTGATGGACCATCACTCCGTGCACCGGGGTGCTCCCCGCGGGCGCGGGGATGGTCCCCGCGGGCGACCCGCCGCCCGAGGCCGGGACGCGTGCTCCCCGCAGGCGCGGGGATGGTCCTCGCACTCAGCCTGAGGCGGGGAGGCCGGAAGCGTGCTCCCCGCACGCGCGGGGATGGTCCCGATTCAAGGGCGGGCAGGTCGATGTCGCCCCAGTGCTCCCCGCAGGCGCGGGAATGGTCCCCAGTTCGACCTGGTGCGCGGCCTGACCGACTAGTACTCCCTGCTACCCGCAGGGATCCCCGCGCCGCCCCCACAACCCCCACCCCCAAGCGGTAGCGTCTCCGTGCCGCCCACGGCCACCTGGGCGGCGCGCGTGTGTTCAATCCGCCGTGATCCCCCCGTGCAGGAGACCCCGTGGACCGAGTCAGAACCCGACGCACGCCCCTCCTGATCGCCACCCTCGCCACCCTCTCCGCCCTCACCGCCGGGACCTTGTCCCCGGCCACCGCCGCCCCGGCCCCGCCCGCGCCCACCACCGAGGCCCTGCGGCCCGTCTCGCCCCCGCCCGCGAGCAACTCCGTCTCGACCGCGCCCGTCACCGCCGACGGCGACGGCATCGAGACCGCGCGCACCTCCCGGCCCGTCGCACCCGGCATGACCCTCACCTCCTACGACCGCCTCGAAGCCGACAAATGGCTCCGCGTCGACACCCTCTCCGTCGAACTCGACGGCCACGGCGCAGGCGTCGACCACCTCTCCTCCGCCACCGTCACCGGCCGGGACACCGTCACCGCCCTTGCCGCCGCCCACGACCCCGGGCCCCGGCGCCGTACCGTCGCCGCCGTCAACGGGGACTTCTTCGACCTCAACCGGACCGGCGCCCCCCTCGGCCCCGGCATCCGCCACGGCGCGCCCACGCACTCGCCCGCACCCGGCTCCCACCGGGCCGTCGGGATCGGACCCGGTGGCGCCGGACGCGTCCTCGGCCTCTACTTCGACGGCACCCTCACCCTCCCGTCCGGCCAGGGCCCCCTGACCGCCTACAACGCGGCCCGCGTCCCCGCGGACGGCGTCGGCGCCTACACCCCCGCCTGGGGCGGCGCCGACCGCGCCCTCACCGTGGCCCCCGCGACCCGGGTCGCCGAAGCGGTCGTCCGCGACGGTACGGTCCTCTCCGTCACCGACCGGACCGGCACCGCGCCCGTCCCCGCGGGCGCCACCGCGCTCGTCGGCCGCGAAGCCGGAGCCGGGAAGCTGCTCGCGCTGCGACCGGGCGACCGGGTCTCCTTCTCCTTCCGCCCGCGCACCGACGGCGGGCCCGTACCCCGGACGGCCGTCGGTGGCCGGGAGCTCCTCGTCGTCGACGGCGCGGCCCGGAGCCACGAGGGGCAGCCCAACAACGCCGCCGCACCCCGGACCGCCGTCGGTTTCTCCGCCGACGGCCGGACCATGCGGGTCGTCACCGTCGACGGACGCCAAGCCGACAGCGGCGGGGTCACTCTCACCGAACTCGGCCGCATGATGGCCCGCGCGGGCGCGCACAACGCCCTCAACCTCGACGGCGGCGGATCGACCACCCTCGCCGCCCGTACGCCTGGCAGCGACACCCTCCGCATCGAGAACAGCCCCTCCGACGGCGCCCAGCGGCCCGTGCCCAACGGGCTCGCGTTCACCGCCCCCGACGGCAGCGGGCGGCTCCACGGCTACCGGGTGGAGACCCGTACCCAGCCCGCCGACGCCCCCACCGCGTCCCCGGTGCGCGGCGGCCGGCCCGACCGGGTCTTCCCCGGGCTGACCCGCGCGCTCACCGCCACCGGCTACGACGAGACGTACGGCCCCGCCGCAGGCACCCCCCGCTGGCGCTCCACCGCACCCGCCGTCGGCCGCGTCGACACCCGCGGAGTGTTCCGGGCCCTGCGCGGCGGCACCGCCTCCGTACGAGCCGAACGCGGCACCGCGCACGGCGACATCCGGCTCACCGTCCTCGGCCCCCTCAACACCCTCCAACCCACCACCCACCGCGTGTCCCTCGCCGACCCCGCCACCCGCGGCGCCTTCGGCCTGCTGGGCCGCGACGCCCGCGGCAACAGCGCACCCGTCGAACCCGCCGACGTACGACTCGACTACGACCGCGAGCGGTTCACCGTACGGGACGACGGCAGCGGCTCCTTCACCGTCACCGCCCGCCCCGGCACCGCCCCGGGCGCCGCCGGACGGATCACGGCCACCGCCGCCGGGATCAGCACCGTCCTCGCGGTCGGCATAGGACTGACCGAGGAGACCACCACGGGCTTCGACGACGCCACGGCCTGGACCTTCAGCCACGCCCGCGCGGGCGGCTCCGTCGCCGCGACCCCCGCCGGGCACACCGGCACCGGCCTGGAGCTGACGTACGACTTCACCCGCTCGACCGCGACCCGCGCCGCGTACGCCAACCCGCCGCGCGCCCTCCCCGTACCCGGGCAGCCGCAGTCCTTCGGCCTCCGGGTCGACGGCGACGGCCGCGGCGCCTGGCCCACCCTCCATCTGAAGGACGCGGCGGGCTCGGACCATCTGCTGCGCGGCCCCCACATCACCTGGACGGGTTGGCGGCACATCACCTTCGCCGTACCGCCCGGCGCGGCCACCCCCCTCACCGTCCACCGCTTCTACCTGGCCGAGACCGCCGCGGACCGCCAGTACACCGGCCGTATCACCGTCGACACGCTCACCGCACGGGTGCCGCCTGCGGTCGACCTGCCCGCACCGCCGCGCACCGCCGATCCGCTGATCGGGACCGCGGCCCGTGCCGGGGCGCGGGACTGGCGGTTCGCGGTGATGTCCGACGCCCAGTTCGTGGCTCGCGACCCCGACAGCGCGATCGTCCGCCAGGCCCGGCGCACCCTGCGCGAGATCCGGGCCGCCCGGCCCGACTTCCTGGTCATCAACGGGGACCTCGTGGACGAGGGGACGCCGGCGGACCTGGCCTTCGCCCGGCGGGTGCTGACCGAGGAGCTGGGCAGTGAGGTGCCCTGGTACTACGTGCCGGGGAACCACGAGGTGATGGGCGGCCGGATCGACCACTTCACCGCCGAGTTCGGGCCTGCGAGCCGGGTCTTCGACTACCGGGGCACCCGGATCGTCACCCTCGACACGTCGTCCCTCTCCCTCCGCGGCGGTGGACTCGCCCAGATCGCCGCGGCCCGGGCCGCCCTGGACGGCGCCGCCGGGGACCCGGACGTCGACTCGGTCCTCGTCGTCGAACACGTACCGCCGCGCGATCCCACCCCGCAGCAGGGCAGCCGGCTCGGTGACCGGAAGGAGGCGGCGTTGCTGGAGACCTGGCTCGCGGAGTTCCGCCGCACCACGGGCAAGGGTGCGGCCTTCGTCGGCGCCCATGTCGGCGTCTTCCACGCCGACCGGGTCGACGGGGTGCCCTATCTGGTCAACGGGAACTCGGGGAAGGCGCCCGCGGGCCCGGCCGGGGACGGCGGTTTCACCGGCTGGTCACTCGTCGGTGTCGACCGGATTCCGCCCGCCGAACGCCTCGCCGCCCGCGACCGGCCCTGGCTGCCGGGCCCCGACTGGCTGACCGTGCAGACGAGGCCCCATACGGACGACCTCACCCTCAGCGCGCCCGGGACGCTCCCCGCCGGGAGCACGGCGACGGTCCGGGCCGATGTGCTCCAGGGCGCCCGTACGGTCCCGGCGGCGCACCCCGTCAGCACCGACTGGACGGCGTCCGCCGACGTCCGTATCGACGGCACGACCAACGCCACGACCGACGACCAGGAGGGCGGCAGCCGTACCGTCGCCGTCTTCGACCCGGCGACGGGCCTGCTGACCGCCCTGCGCCCGGGCACCGTTACCCTCGCGGCCACGGTCTCGGGGGTGACCCGGCGGGCAACAGTCACCATCACGGCGGCGGAGCAGTCGGGACAGTAGTGGCCCCGCGGGGCTCGGAGCACCTCGCCATGCGGGGCGCGCCGATCGCGGGCAGGGTGGTTCTGAGCGCCCGGGCTCACCGAGCAGGCCGAAAGGGGCGACACGACGACACGTCACGGAGGAGGTGGTGCGCGTGGGCGGTCCGCGCGCACCGGGGACCGTGACGGCGGACAGTGGTGACGAAGGAGAAGGCGGGGTCGGAGGGGAAGGCAGGGCGGGCCCCTCCGCTCTGCTGTCACGCGTCCTCGCCGACCTCATGGAGGCCGTCCACGCCCACTCCGGAGCCGCCTATCTCCTCTCCGCCGACCGGCTGGTGCTGGAGATGGCGGTCAAGGCCGGACTGCCCCGCTCCTTCTCCGCGCCCTGGGAGCGGGTGCCCCTGACAGCACAGATGCCCCTCGCGGACGCCGTCCGCGAGGGGACCGTGGTGTGGGTGTCGGGCGAGGAGGAGATGGCCCGGCGCTATCCGAGGATCGCGGTCGTCCTCCCGTACCCGTACTCCCTCACCGCCTTCCCCGTCGCGGACGGCGATACGACCTACGGGGCCGTCTATCTGACCTGGCCCGGCTCCCACCCGGCCACCCTCTCCGCCCGCGAACGCACCGCGCTGGTCACCGCGGGTGACGAGATGGCGCGGCTGCTGCGGCGGGCCGCGGCGACCGGGGTGGTCCTCGCCGCCGACGAGGAACCCGTCCAGGCCGAGCCCACCGGCCGCAGCGACCCCGGCGCCGCGGCCCGCGCCCTCCGCATGGTCGCCCGGATGCCCGACGGCCTCTGCTCCCTCGACGTCGAGGGCCGCGTGGTCTACGCGAACCCGGCCGCCGGACGGCTCCTCGGCGTCTCTGCCGCCCGGCTTTCCGGCCGGCGGCTGTGGACCGTACAGCCCTGGCTGGACGATCCCGTGTACGAGGACCGGTACCGTGCGGCCCTGCTCAGCCAGCAGACCACCACGTTCACGGCTCTCCGGCCCCCGAAGCAGTGGCTGATGTTCCGCCTCCACCCCGGCCGCACCGGCATCAGCGTGCACATCAGCCCCGTCGCCTCCGCCCCGGGAGCCGAACGCCCGCCGGAGGCCGCCGCCCGCCCCGGCAGCCTCGTCTCCATCTCCCATATCCT
Source organism: Streptomyces tsukubensis (assembly GCF_003932715.1). Taxonomy (NCBI): domain Bacteria; kingdom Bacillati; phylum Actinomycetota; class Actinomycetes; order Kitasatosporales; family Streptomycetaceae; genus Streptomyces; species Streptomyces tsukubensis. The sequence goes on from NZ_CP020700.1 coordinate 7,788,115, forward strand.
CAGCCTCGCCGGTGCCCTCACCAAGGCCGCAGGCGTCGACGACGTCGTCGAGACGGTCGCGGACGAGATCATGCCGACGCTCGGCAGCGACGCCCTGGTGCTGCTGGCCGCCGAGAACGACCGGCTCCGGGTCCTCGGGCAGCGCGGCTACCCCGATCCGGGCGTCGTGGACCGCTGGGACGGCACCCCGCTGAGCGCCCAGATCCCCAGCGCGCAGATCCTCGGCACCGGCGTACCGTCGTTCTTCGAATCCCGGGAGCAACTGGAACGGGTCTACCCGGCGCGTTTCGCCACCCCGGACGGGATGTCCGCATGGGCCTATCTGCCGCTGATCGCCTCCGGGCGGCCCGTCGGCGCCTGCGTCCTCGGGTACGCCCGCGAGCACCGTTTCTCCACCGACGAGCGCGCGGTCCTCACCAGCCTCGGCGGACTCGTCGCCCAGGCCCTGGAGCGGGCCCGTCTGTACGACGCCAAGCACCGCCTCGCCCAGGGACTCCAGTCCGCCCTGCTGCCCCACTCACTGCCCGCCCTGACCGGCCTGGAAGCCGCCGCCCGCTATCTGCCCGGCACGCACGGAATGGACATCGGCGGCGACTTCTACGATCTGATCCCCCTCGGCTGCGACGGCCGGGGACCCGTACGGGGCGCGGCGGCCGTCATCGGCGACATTCAGGGGCACAACGCGACCGCCGCGGGCCTGATGGGGCAGGTCAGGACCGCCGTCCGGGCCTTCACGGCGGTCGGCCAGGGGCCCGGCGGGGTCATCGAGAGCACCAACCGGCTGCTGATCGACCTCGACGCGGAAATGCTCGCGAGCTGCGCCTACCTCCATCTGGACCTCGACACCCGCCGCGCCCTGCTCGCCCGGGCGGGCCACCCGCTGCCGCTGCTGCGGGAGCCCGACGGCCGGGTGCGGGCCCTGGAACTGCCCGGGGGTCCGCTGCTCGGCGTGGATTCCAAGGCGGTCTACCCGGTCACCGAGGTGCCGCTCGTCTCCGGCGCCGTACTCGCCCTCTACACCGACGGGCTGATCGAACGCCCCGGCGCCGATCTGGACGAGGGCCTCGCCGAACTGGCGCGCCGCCTCGCCCGCGCCGGGGACGGCCCGCTGGAGGAGATTGCCGACGCGCTCATGGGCATGGTGGGGGGAGAGGCCCGCGGTGACGACACGGCGCTGCTGCTGCTCCGCCCGCGCGGCACCTGATACGTACCCCTTTCGGCCGCTGCCGAGCCGCCCGCGCGGCGGCCGAAAGGCGCACAATCGAGGGAGGAACAGCTCCTCGCCGGAGGTGATCATGGCCAGAAGGCGCCGGTCCCGCTATGTACCGGACCAGGGACTCACCACCCGCATGGTGACCACGATGTTCCTGATCGGGCTGCTGTACGTCGTCTTCGTCGGCGTACTCCTCGCGCTGCTGCGCGGCGCCTGGCCGATCATCCTCATCGTCGCGGGCGGCCTGTTCATCGCCCAGTTCTGGTTCAGCGACAAGATCGCGGCCCGGAGCATGGGCGCGGTGGAGGTCACCCCGGAGGAGGCCCCGGCGCTGCACGGCGCCGTCGACCGGGTCTGCGCCCTGGCCGATATGCCGAAACCACGGGTCGCGATCGCGCAGAGCGACGTACCGAACGCGTTCGCGACCGGCCGCAACGAGAAGACGGCCCTGGTGTGCGCGACGACGGGCCTGCTGCGAAGACTGGAGCCGGAGGAGCTGGAGGGCGTGCTGGCCCATGAGCTGTCGCACGTCGCCCACCGGGATGTGGCGGTGATGACGATTGCCTCGTTCCTCGGTGTCCTGGCCGGAATCATGACGAGGGTCGGCCTGTACGGAGGCCTGAGCCGGGCCGGCCGCAGCAACAGCAACACGGCGCTGGCGATGGCCCTGATCCCGCTGGTCAGCGCGGCGGTCTATGCGATTAGCTTCCTCCTCACCAGGCTCCTCTCCCGCTACCGGGAACTCTCTGCGGACCGGGCGGCCGCCCTGCTGACGGGCCGCCCCTCGGCACTCGCCTCGGCCCTGACGAAGGTCACGGGACAGATGGCGCACATTCCGACGGAGGACCTCCGGAAGGCGGAGCCGTACAACGCGTTCTGGTTCGCCCCGGCGTTCTCGTCCCGCGAGAGCCTCGGCCGGCTGCTCTCCTCCCACCCGACGCTGGAACAGCGCCTGGACCAGCTCGCGTCGATCAGCGCGCAGCTCTCGCGGCCGTAGGCACGCTGCCGTGGGCTTCCTGGACAAGCTCCTGGGCCGCACCAGGCCGGTCCCGCCGGACCTGGACCGCCTGTTCGCCCTCCCGTCGGCGGCGATCACCCTGGAGGCGGCGACGGGCTTCGTCCCGACGGGCGCGGCGTCGGTGTGCTTCGCGGGAGTGGAGGGAGGCGCCTTCCACCGGGTCCGCCAGGACGTCAGTGACCTCCTGGAGGCCCCCGAGTACAGCGAAGACGCCTACGGCTACACGTGGCTGCTGCTGCGCCGCGCCCCGGATGACGTGGCGTCCCTGGTGAACGACCTCCATGCGGTGAACACCCTGCTGGAGGAGTCGGGCTTCGGCCCCCACCTGCTGTGCTCCCTGATCACGTTCCACACCCCGGAAGCCCGCGCGCTGGCGCTGGTGTACCTGTACAAGAGGGGCACGTTCTACCCGTTCGCCCCGATCCCGGGCGGCGGTGAACGAAGGGACAACGCGCTGGAGTTGGAGGTGAGGTCGCTGCTGTCGGAGGATTTGAGGATGGAGGGGGAGCTGAACAGATGGTTTCCGGTGTGGGGGGCGCCGGGGTTGGAGGGGTGAGGGGTGTGGGGGTTTGTATGATCGGCGCGTTCTGGAGGAGGGGGAGCAGGACTTGGAGGCGTGCCCTATGTCGCTGATGTCGGAGTCGCTGAAGTTGCTTCGAAACGGCCTTGAGCGCTGACAAAGTGCCAGGTCGGGAAGGTGCTCCCCGCACGCGCGGGGATGGTCCCTCCCCCTCCCCGCTCGGGACACCAACGGCAAGGTGCTCCCCGCACGCGCGGGGATGGTCCCTTCGGCCGTAAAGGGCATTTGTTCCTGACGTCGTGCTCCCCGCACGCGCGGGGATGGTCCCACGGTGGTGGCCTCCCGGCCGGGCGGCGCGACGTGCTCCCCGCACGCGCGGGGATGGTCCCAGCGGGACCAGCCTCCGAGATGCCGTGGACCGGTGCTCCCCGCACGCGCGGGGATGGTCCCCGGCCCCGGGCGAACCCCGGCGTCGCGGTGGGGTGCTCCCCGCACGCGCCGGGATGGTCCCCCGGTCGCGCCGGGGAGACTCGTCGGGGTGCTGTGCTCCCCGCACGCGCGGGGATGGTCCCCGGCCGCGCCGGAGGGCGCGGCATTTGGCGCTGTGCTCCCCGCACGCGCGGGGATGGTCCCCTGGGCGGCGACCGGCTGACCGCCGGGACGCAGTGCTCCCCGCACGCGCGGGGATGGTCCCAAGTTGACCGAGTGCGTCATGATGGAGGCATGGTGCTCCCCGCAGGCGCGGGGATGGTCCCCAGATGCCCCGCCCGGCCCCGGAGGCCGAGGTGTGCTCCCCACACACGCGGGGTCGCTCCCACTCCCGTCCCAGCCGGGAGACGAACTTGCGCTCCCCACGCACGCGGGGATGTTCCCGAGGGTCGCCTCCCCACGCCCACCATGGCGGTGTGTTCCCCGCACGCGTGGGGATGCCAGGCCGGACGAGCCCAGCGCCACCACGGCCACCAAGTGTTTCCCGCACACGCGGGGTTACAGTCCCCGGCAGGAGTTCCGTCCTGCTCCTGCATCACTACCCGGGACCGAAGTCATCCCTGTACTCACGCGGGGATCTCCCGGGTACCGTTCGTAAGGGACGATTGAGAATCAGGAGACTGGTATGGCGCGTTGGAGTGATTACACCACCGGTCAGCGCATCAAGATCCTCCGAGGAAAGACCCTCCGGCAAACCGACCTTGCCGAGTTGACGGGGCTGTCGCTCCCCACGGTGCAGCAGGCAGAACAAGACAAGCGACTAACTCTGCAGACTCTCCTCCTGATCGCCAACGCCCTGGGTACGGATACCTCGGTACTGCTCGGCCAGCAGGGCCCTCGCAGGGGAATGGAGCAGGATGATCGTGCAACGGTCAAAGCCCTCGCACGTGCGGTGCACGACACTTCCGCTGGCCTTTTCCCCGACAACGTCACGGCACCACCGCTCCCCGGACTCGCAGAGACCGCGAAGCAGTGCTGGGATCTCTATTGGGACGGAAAGTACGTGGCTGCCGGAGCCGTGGCCGGTCAGCTCATTCAGGAGGCCGGAGCGCGGCTGCACGAGCAGCCCGACGGTGAGCGGGCAGAGGCGTGGCGGCTTCTTTCGGACGCCTACCGACTGGCCGCCTACGTGGCGAATCTGATGGGCTCCCGAGACCTCGCCTACGCTGCAATCGGGCATGCGCAGTTCGCGGCCGCTCACGCCGATGACGGCTTGAGTAGCGCGCTGGTGATGTCGGGACGAGCGTGGATCTACCTCCGGGATGCCCGGTTGACAGACTCATTGGCCCTTGCCGAGAAGGCCGCGAACGATATCGAGCCCAGGTTCTCCCGGGCGACAACAGGTGAGTTGGTGGCGTACGGATCCCACATCAACTTCGCTGCCGTTGTCGCGTCGCGCGTCGGTGACGAAGGGCTGGTCGGAGACTATCTGAGCCAGTCGCATGCTGCCGGCGCTCGGATGGGGCGCGAGGAGCGGGCCCATGGAACGGTCTTCGGCCCGGTCACGGCCAGTACTCAAGCAGTCGGAATCAAGGTGGCTCTCGGCCGGACCGGCGAGGCTCTGGGGCTCATCGCCGACATCAACCCCCAGCACGAGGCCGCACTGTCCGGGGCGGCGCGCAGCCGGTACGCCATGGACAAGGCGATGGCGCAAGCCGAGGCGAAGATGTGGGACGCGTCTCTGGACACACTGGAGCGGGCGCTTCTCGACCACCCCGTCTGGGCCCGGCACCAGGCCCTGCCTGCCGTCATCGTGGAGAAGGTGGGTCGAGCCTCGACCGCTCGACTCCAGCGGGTGTCCAAGTTGGTTGCGACCGGCCCGGAGGGAAGCGGATTCGCTCCGCCGAAGGCCAAGAAGACCTTGTGACTCGTACGTGGCATACGAGCGCGCCTGAATCTTTCCCGATGCACTCGTATTGCCCGTGTGGATGGTGAGCTGACGGATCATTCGGCTGATACGAGGCCTTTCTTCACAGGCGCGTATCGGTGCGGGATCGTCGCTTCATGCCTCGAACCGGACAGCAGCGGGCCCGTAGAGCTCGCTTAGCCGATGCAGCAGCAGGTCTTGTTCCGCACGCCGGACGCGACCGGGTCGGTGTCGTTCTGTACTGCCCCGGCAGCGCGGACGATGCACTGTTCCGGCTTCGCCGGTACGCCGACGTACGAGACTGGTCCATTACCGCCGAAGCGGCCTCATGGAGTGAAGCCGAACGGCTCATGAAAGGCACCGGGGCCCAAGGGGTCGTCACCGACCAGCCGGGCAACTCCTTCAGCATGCCCGAGATGATCCACATCTACTTCGTTGTCGTCGTAGGAAATGGGCCCTGCGGGCAGAACAACGGGCCGACTCGCGCACTCTGAGAGCGAATGTAGAGCCCGTTCCCACCCGGAAGGTGTTTGACCGTTGATTCCTGCACGGCAGCGAACAGTCGGCTCAACCCTCCCGTTCGGTCAGCCGACCTCGGAGTCATGCCCACACAAGTGCGCCCCAGCGGCCGTCGCGACACGGTTCGCCGGGGCTCGACCGTCCAGCTTTCCAAGGAGCTGAGCAACCGTATGAATGACCTTACCGTTCGCTTGTTCGCCCGCGTAGTGGGCTTACCGGTCACGTGCCCTCCTCTCCCGGGGCGGCCTGTGGCTGTGCCCTCTGTGAACTGGAGCGATTCCTCCGCTGGGTGGTTGCGGTGACGATGGAGAGCTTTCTCGCCCCGCCTCCTCCGCCGCTTACTGCGGTCTGTCGTGTGTGTGGTCGTGTGACGACGGCACCGGTGGAGGTCGGGTATGTGGAGCGGGCCAGTGGTCCGGGTCTGGTGCAGTACGTCTGCCCTGAGCACGCGGTCACGCTCACTCCTGGTCCTGTGCCGGGCGAGTTGAACCGGGCCGGAGGTTCCGATGGCTGACGTGCCTTCGCTGTCGTGGTTCCGGGGACGGGTTGTGCCGTGGGTGACGCCGTGGTCCGGCGCGCGGGTCCTGGCCGAGCCGGTTGTGATCGCTGCTGGTGGGGTTGGTATCGGGTACGCGGACGAGAGTGTTCACGACCGGGCCGATGACGGCGTACTGCTTGCCCGTGGCCGTGGGCGATGCCCTGTCGAAGATGGTGGTCGCCCTCTGTACGAACAACTGGACCCTCGCCGTCAGCGCCGGGCCTCGAACCGACTGCTGTGCCAGGTCTGCGGTGGGCGGCCTCCGCGCTCCAGGCACGGGGTTCTGTGGCTCCTGCCGGCGGCGGGCCAGGTCGAAGGAGTTCTCACAACCGCCCCACCGGTATGCCTGAAGCCCTGTGCGGCTCTGGCGGTCCAGCAGTGCCCGGCTCTTGCGCGTGGGTATGTTGCGGTGGAAGTACGGTATCCCCGGCCGTGGGGCTATCGGGGCGTTCTCTACGTACCCGACACCAGTCACGAACGCATGGTTCGGTTAACTGGGGAGTCGGTTCAGTTGCCGTACGGGGATCCGCGTCTGCCGTGGCTGCTGGCGGACCTCTCCGTCACCCGCCTCACGGGCTGCACTCTCACCGACCTGGCCGCTGAACCGTCCCGGATCGGGGGCGCGTGATGGCTTCGTACTCCGAGAGTGTGCTCCGTCCGGTGAGTAGTAGTGCGAGGGTTCATCATGCGGCTCTCGGCGGTGCTGACGGGCGGGAGGCCTATGAGGATGACGAAGTGGTGGTGCAGCAACTCCTTGCGGCTGGGGTTCCGGTGCGGGAGTTGGTGCGGGCGCGGCGGGCGTTCTATCTGCGTGCGGTGACGTGTGCGGTGCGGGATCTGGGGATTGCGCAGGTGCTGGATATTGGGCCGGGTTTGCCGCCGTACTCCACCAGGGACACCCATTCCATCGCGGATGAGCATCATGGTTTCCGGTCGCGGGTGTTGTATGCGGATGTGGATCCGGTGGTGGTGGCGCACTGGCGGATGTGGACGGACGGAGCCCGGCACCGGGCGGAGGTTTTGGATCTGCGCGAGCCCGACACGGTCCTCACGGAGGCGGAGGCGCATTTCGACCTCCGGCATCCGGTCGCGGTCGTTCTGACGGGGGTGCTTGAGGAGGTTGCGGGCGGCGATAGTCCGCATGGATGCGTGCGGCGGATTGTGGACGCGCTGCCGTCCGGGAGTGCGCTGATTGTTTCCCATCTCACCGGTGAGCAGGATCCGGAGCTCGTCGGGCGGGCGGTGGAGGTCTTGAGTGAGGTCGGCCTGCCTCTGTATCCGCGGAAGTTCGAGGAGATCGCCGGGTTCTTCGAGGGGCTGAGGCCGGTGGGCCCGGGGCTGCTGCCGGTGAGCCTGTGGCACCCCACCCATGCCGACGATCACGCCCCGCCTGTCGTTCATGCTTACGGAGGGGTGGGGCTCGTATGAATGACGGGCTCCGGCTGGTGGCGGTTGCGGTCATCACGCGTGTGGTGGACGGGCGGGTGCTGCTGGTGCGTCGGCGGGTCCCGGTCGGTGGGCTGGTGTGGCAGTTCCCGGGCGGGAAGGTGGAGCCGGGGGAGTCCCCGGAGGAGGCGGCGGTCCGGGAGACCCGGGAGGAAGCCGGCCTGACGGTCACCGGCCGGGCACGGATCGGATCCCGTACCCACCCCCTGACCGGCCGCCACATTCTCTACATCGCCTGCACCACCGCATCCGGCACCGCCCATGTCACCGCGCCACGGGAGATCACCCACACCCGGTGGATCCCACCCCAACTGCTCGATACCTATGCCCCCGGTACGTACGAACCAGTCCGCCACCACCTCGGACTCCACACCTGACGAACGGACACCCCACACCCCGCTATGGGCCTCTGTCTGGCCGTGCATCTCGGGTGGTTCAGTGAGGAAGGGTGTGCGAGGGAGGAGTGGTGCGCGGCGGGCCTTTGTATGATCGGCGCGTTCCGCTGAAGGGGGAGCAGGACTTGGAGCCGTGCCCTATGTCGCTTATGTCGGAGTCGCTGAAGTTGCTTCGAAACGGCTTTGAGCGCTGACAAAGTGCCAGGTCAGGAAGTGTGCTCCCCGCCCGCGCGGGGATGGTCCCTCCGGTGATCCGCATGACTGGCGGTCTGGCCGGTGCTCCCCGCCCGCGCGGGGATGGTCCCCGGCCTGCGTCACACAAAACCGCAGGTCAAAGGTGCTCCCCGCCCGCGCGGGGATGGTCCCCAGCGGGAGAAGGGAGGGGACTCGATGTGCTTGGTGCTCCCCGCCCGCGCGGGGATGGTCCCCTGGCCGAGCAGCCCGCCCCGGCGCCGGTCTGGTGCTCCCCGCCCGCGCGGGGATGGTCCCCCGGCCCTGACCGCTGAGCAGGCCCCCGGGATGTGCTCCCCGCCCGCGCGGGGATGGTCCCCCCGCCGACCTCCCCGCCTCCTGGTCCGGCGAGTGCTCCCCGCCCGCGCGGGGATGGTCCCGAGTGGCTCCAGCTCCACACCGCCGAAGTCCTGTGCTCCCCGCCCGCGCGGGGATGGTCCCCCGAGGTCCGCCAGGCGGCTCTTGCTGCCGCCGTGCTCCCCGCCCGCGCGGGGATGGTCCCGCCCAGCGCGGGGCCGTCTTCGGGACGACCGGGTGCTCCCCGCCCGCGCGGGGATGGTCCTCCGAGTAGTGGTCGGGGTCGATCGTCACAATCGTGCTCCCCGCCCGCGCGGGGATGGTCCCCGGCCGGAGCCCAGCCGGTCGTCGGACGGTCGGTGCTCCCCGCCCGCGCGGGGATGGTCCCAAGGCGACGGGTGAGCGTGCGATGGACCGGGAGTGCTCCCCGCCCGCGCGGGGATGGTCCCAAGGCGACGGGTGAGCGTGCGATGGACCGGGAGTGCTCCCCGCCCGCGCGGGGATGGTCCCGCTGGATGGCGCCGCATCGGCGGTGCCCTGCGGTGCTCCCCGCCCGCGCGGGGATGGTCCCGGCCGCCCCCTCGACTCCCGCGGTCTGTCCAAGTGCTCCCCGCCCGCGCGGGGATGGTCCCGACGATGTTCGAAGCCGGGGACGAAGTAGAGATGTGCTCCCCGCCCGCGCGGGGATGGTCCCGGTGTTGACGTTGGTCGACTGGCGAAGGCTCCGTGCTCCCCGCCCGCGCGGGGATGGTCCCTGCCCACACTTGAGGTAAGCAAGCTCGTGGGGGTGCTCCCCGCCCGCGCGGGGATGGTCCCTACGTACGCGACGGCGGCCGGGGCGGCTGGCGGTGCTCCCCGCCCGCGCGGGGATGGTCCCCGTGCGGGGGATGTCCGACCCCGGGCGTACGGGTGCTCCCCGCCCGCGCGGGGATGGTCCCCATCCCCGCTTCCGCCACCGAGACGACGCAGGGTGCTCCCCGCCCGCGCGGGGATGGTCCCGTAGCCGTCCATGTAGCCGGGCATGCCCGTGCGTGCTCCCCGCCCGCGCGGGGATGGTCCCGGCGGTCAGGTGCGGTCGGGGAATCCGATGCTGTGCTCCCCGCCCGCGCGGGGATGGTCCCCGGCCCCCGGCCTTCCGGCCTCGGAGCCGTCCGTGCTCCCCGCCCGCGCGGGGATGGTCCCGTGAACGCCGCCGTCTGGCCGTCGTTCTCCAGGTGCTCCCCGCCCGCGCGGGGATGGTCCCGCGGTGTTCACGTCGATCCCGACCACGAACCGGTGCTCCCCGCCCGCGCGGGGATGGTCCCCCGAGCTTCAGCCTCTTCATACGGCCCGAGCTGTGCTCCCCGCCCGCGCGGGGATGGTCCCAAGTCCTCGCCGCCCGCGAAGAAGCCGTCCGCGTGCTCCCCGCCCGCGCGGGGGAGGGCCTGCTGTTCATCCTCGGCGCCAACGCGCTGTGGTCACGCGCAGGCAAAGACACCGCGCCCGACGCCTGGCGGCGTGGGGTCGCCTTCATACTCGATGGCCTGCGGGCTGGCTCGGCCCACCCGCTTCCCGTTGCTCCGCTGACGCCGCAACAGCTCTACGAGATCATGGGCGGCATCATCGGCACACGGCCAGGCACCGGCCAGTAGGGGCGTGCCCGTCAGGCCGCGAACTCTCGGTCTCGTTGGTTGGCGGCCCGATGCCCCTACTAGGCTCGGCCTGCATGACTCACACCGAGATGACGATCACCGCCGAGCTGATTCGGGACCTCCTGCGCGACCAGCACCCCGACCTGGCCGAACGGCCTATCGAGCTCGGCGCGCGCGGCTGGGACAACCAACTCTGGCGGCTCGGCGACGACCTCGCCGTACGGCTGCCCTGGGCGACCGAGTCCGCGGACGGACTTTTGCGCAAGGAACACACCTGGTTGCCCGCACTCGCCGGGCAGCTCACGTTGCCCGTGCCCGTACCGCAGCGGCTCGGTGAACCGTCCGATCGGTTTCCGCGGCCCTGGACCGTCGCCACCTGGGTGCCGGGTGAACCCGCCGACCGCGCACCGGTCACGCGCGGCGCCGACGCGGCAGACCGCTTGGCCGCATTCCTGACGGAACTTCACCAGCCCGCTCCTGATGGGGCGCCCAGGGGCCGCGGGCGTGGCGGCCCCCTTTCCGAAGCTGCCGACCAGTTCGCGCACCAGTTGGCTTCGGCTACCGAACTGGGGCTGATCCCCGACCCGGATGCCGTCCGTGCGGTCTGGGAGGACGCGGCCGCGGCACCTGACTGGGCGGGCCCGCCCCTCTGGATCCACGCGGACTTGCACCCCGCGAACGTCCTGACTGCGGACGGAACCTTCTGCGGCGTGATCGACTTCGGTGACCTCTGTGCGGGCGACCCGGCCGGGGATCTTGCCGCAGCGTGGATCCTGCTCCCGGATGATGCCTTCGACCGCTTCCATGCTGCCTACCGGCCCACCCTGGACGCGGCGACCCTGCGACGTGCCCGTGGTTGCGCGGTGATGCGTGCCCTCTCCGGCATCCTCATCGGAGACGCCGGCGTCCACGGCCGTCCCGGCGGCAAGGCCACGTGGGGCCCGCCTGCCCGCACCTCTCTGGAGCGCCTCCTCGCGACGGCCCACCGCTGAGAAGTGTGGGTGCGCAGGTACCGCAGCGGAGATAGGAGAATGCGGGGCTTTGTATGATCGGCGCGGTCCGCTGAAGGGGAAGGGAAGTTGCTGATGCGCTCTATGTCGCCTATGCCGGAGTCGGTGAAGTTGCATCAGGAGCGCGTTGAGCGCTGACAAAGGACCAGTTCAGCGAGTGTGCTCCCCGCACGCGCGGGGATGGTCCCCATTCGAGAAACGGCGGCGCCCCCTTCCCCTTGTGCTCCCCGCACGCGCGGGGATGGTCCCGGAGTCGAGAGCGCGCCCATGCCCATCGGTGTGTGCTCCCCGCACGCGCGGGGATGGTCCCAGTCCCGCCCGGCGTCGGCCGGGCGGGACCTGGTGCTCCCCGCACGCGCGGGGATGGTCCCTCCCCCTCCCCGCTCGGGACACCAACGGCAAGGTGCTCCCCGCACGCGCGGGGATGGTCCCCAGTTGATGGAGCAGTACGACGGGGTGGCGAAGTGCTCCCCGCACGCGCGGGGATGGTCCCCCGCCGTAGTCCTTCGCGTTCAGCGACCGGGGGTGCTCCCCGCACGCGCGGGGATGGTCCCGGGGCGACCCGCGACCAAGGCACCCTGGCCAAGTGCTCCCCGCACGCGCGGGGATGGTCCCCGCTCCATCGACGCCAGCGGCGACGAAGTCGGGTGCTCCCCGCACGCGCGGGGATGGTCCCCCTCGTTGAGCCCTCAGCCGTCGAGCCGGAGAGTGCTCCCCGCACGCGCGGGGATGGTCCCGGCGGCGCCGGAGCGGAGGCGGCGCCAGGCGGGTGCTCCCCGCACGCGCGGGGATGGTCCCACTGCCGAGGAGGCACCGGATGAGCGCCACGCGTGCTCCCCGCACGCGCGGGGATGGTCCCCGGCCAAGTTCAGGCCCGCAACGAACCTCCCTGTGCTCCCCGCACGCGCGGGGATGGTCCCCACGGCTCGCCGTCGACGGACGCGACCCGGACGTGCTCCCCGCCCGCGCGGGGATGGTCCCTGGCCCACCCCGGCCTCTTCAGCGGCCACGGCGTGCTCCCCGCGCGCGGGGACGTTCCCACCCCATGCCATGGAACCCCGGGCGATTCCAAAGACGTCGACGCCGTGGCCCCTCAGACGGCCACGAGCCCGCAGACCGCATAATCGAACTCCCATTCCTCACCCCCTCCACAGTTCACCTCGGGTGCGCGCCCACCGCCATCCGTTCCGTTATTCTGGGCCCGCCGCGGTGGCCATCATCCGCACCCGCTCAAGTAAATCGCTCAAGTAAACGAAAATATGATTTTGGGCCGTCAATTCCTGAGGGGCGACTTGCTACCCGACCACCACCTGCCCCGCCCCGACGGTCACGGCGTCCGCCTGCCCCTGTCGTCAAGCCAGCGCGAGATCTGGTTCGCCCAGCTCAGGAACGGGAACAGCGCCGCCTACCGGATCGGCGAGTATCTCGAAATCCACGGGCCCGTACAGGCGCGGTTACTGGACGCCGCGCTCCGCAGAGCCGTAGCGGAATCCGAACCGCTCAATGTTCGATTCGGGACCGAAGCCGGGGTGCCGTGGCAGCAGCTCGACACCGTACCCGACTGGGAATTCCCCGTAATCGACGTCAGCCATGAACCCGATCCGCGCGAAGCCGCAGAGTGCTGGATGAGCGAAAACCTGCGACAGCCGGTCGATATCGAACAGGGGCCGCTGTTCTCCTACGCACTTTTCAGGCTCACGCCCCATCGGTCCGCGCTCTACCACAGCTTCCACCACATCGTCATCGACGCAACGGGCGGCGGTCTCGTCATGCGACGGGTGGCCGAGCTGTATACGGCGATGGTCGCCGGGACCCCGGCGCCCGAGTCCTCCTTCGGGTCGCTGCGCCTGTTGCTCGAACGCGACGCGGCCTACCAGTCGTCACCGGAACGCGCCGCCGACCGCGCCTACTGGGCCGAGCGGCTGGTGGACCGGCCCGATCCGGCCCGGCTCGGGCGTCCTGCCCCGGCCGAATTCCCGCCCGTCGTCCTGAAGGCATCCGGACAACTCGCCGAGGCGGAGACCCTCCGGCTGCGCGCCGCGGCCAGGGCCGCCGGGGTGCACTGGTCCATCACGCTGATCGCGGCCACCGCGGCGTACACGTACCGGCTCACCGGCGCGCGCGATGTCGTCCTCGGCCTGCCGGTCACCGCCCGCACCGACACCGCATTGCGCGCACTGCCCGGCATGCTCGCGAACGTCGTACCTCTTCGCCTGCAAGTGTCGGCGGACACCCGCGTAACCGATCTCCTGCGCCAGGCCTCCCGAGAAGCCCGCCAGGCCTTGCGGCACCAGCGCTACCGCTGTGTCGACCTCGTCCGTGACCTGCGACTGCCGGACGCGGGACGGGATTTCATCGGCGCGCAGGTCAACGTCATGTCCTTCGGCTACGACTTCACCTTCGCCGGGCACCCGGTCACCGCGCACAATCTGTCCAACGGGATCGTCGACGACCTGGCCGTGATGGCATACGACCGATCGGACGGGACCGGCCTCCGGATCGACCTCAACGCCCCCGCCGGACCGTACACCGACGCCGATCTCGCCGGGCACCACGCGGGCTTCATGCGGCTGCTGGACGCCTTCTGCGACGACTCCGACCCCGAACGCACCGTCGGAGGAGCCGACCTGCTGTCCGCGCGGGAACGCTCCCGCGTACTGATCGAATGGAACGACACCGCCCGCGAGGTCCCCGACCGCACCCTGGTGGAACTCCTCGCGGCACAGGCCGCAAGCAGCCCCGACCGCGTCGCCCTGATCGCGGACCAGGGCGACCAGCGCCTGACCTACGCCGAACTGCATACCGCCGCCCACCGCCTCGCCCGCCTGCTCGCCGCCCGCGGTGCCGCGCCCGGGCAGTGCGTCGCCGTCGCACTGCCCCGCTGCCCCGACCTGGTGGTCACGCTGCTGGCCGTGCTCTTCACCGGCGCCGCCTATCTGCCGCTGGACCCGGAGCAGCCGGCCGAGCGGCTGGGGCAGATGCTGACCGACGCGGCACCTGCGCTCGTCGTCTCACGGTCCGACGTCACCGCGGCCGATGCCCTTGCCCCGTCGGGCCACGCGCCCTGGCTGCTGCTCGACAGCCACCCCGCCGCCGACCACTCCGGGCCGCCCGGGCCGCGGTCCGGCACCCCGACCGCCGCGCCCGCGGCCCGGCCGGAGGACCCCGCCTACCTCATCTACACCTCGGGCTCCACCGGCACCCCCAAAGGCGTCCTCGTCCCGCACCGCGCCATCGTCAACCGCCTGCTGTGGATGCAGGACACCTACCACCTCACCGGCCGCGACCGGGTCCTGCAGAAGACCTCCATCGGCTTCGACGTATCCGTATGGGAGCTCTTCTGGCCCCTGATCAGCGGCGCCGCCCTCGTCCTCGCCCGGCCCGGAGGCCACCGCGACCCGGACTACCTCGCCCGGGTCATCCCGGAACAGGGCATCACCACCCTGCACTTCGTCCCGTCCGTACTCGACGCCTTCCTCGCCGCCCCCGGCGCCGCCCGCTGCCCCGGCCTGCGGCAGGTCTTCAGCAGCGGAGAGGCACTTCCCCGCGCGACGGCCGAACGGTTCCACGCGCTGCTGCCGCAGGCGGCGCTGCACAATCTGTACGGGCCCACGGAAGCCGCCGTCGACGTCACCCACCACCAGTGCGTGCCGGGCGACCCGGGACCGGTTCCCATCGGCAGGCCCGTATGGAACACCAGGCTGTACGTGCTGGATGCCGCGCTCCGGCCCTGCGCCCCGGGGATGCCCGGTGAGCTGTACCTCGCGGGCGTACAACTGGCCTGCGGATACCACGGCCGGCCTGCTCTCACGGCCGACCGGTTCCCCACCGATCCGTTCGGACACCTCTTCGGCGCCCCCGGCTCCCGGATGTACCGCACCGGCGATCTCGCCCGGTGGCTGCCGGACGGCAGCGTCGAATACCTCGGACGCACCGACGACCAGGTCAAACTGCGCGGGGTGCGGATCGAACTGGGCGAGGTCGAAACCGCCCTGCGGGCCCTGCCCGGCATCGCGCAGGCCGCGGCCACGGTGGTCGACGAACAGCTCATCGGCTACGTCACCCGGTCCGCGACCGACGGCGCCCCGCCCGGCGGCCTCGACCTCACCGAGGTACGCGGAAGGCTGGCGCTCGTCCTGCCCGAACCCATGGTGCCCAGCGATATCGTCGTCCTCGACACGCTGCCGACGCAGGCAGGCGGCAAGCTGAACCGCAAGGCGCTGCCCGCCCTGCGGCCGCTGCCCACCGCGGCGGGCGCACATCCACCGAGCGACACCCACGAGGCACGGCTGGCCGGGCTGTTCGGTGAGATCCTCGGAATCGACGACGTCTCCGGCGACGCCGACTTCTTCCGGCTCGGCGGGCATTCGCTGCTCGCCACCCGACTCATGGCCCGCATCCGCGAGGTGTTCGGGACCGAACTGCCGATCCGTACCCTGTTCGAAGCGCCGACCGTGGCACAGCTCGCCAAACATCTGCGGAGTCCGGAGCAGGCCCCCGCCCGCACCGGGCGGGCGGCGGCCGGTGCCTTCGCCCCCTGGGACCGGCTCGACCCGCTGCTGTCCCTCCGTGCCGAAGGCAGCGGGCCACCGCTGTTCTGCGTACACCCGGGCAGCGGTCTCGGCGGCGCCTACGCCGGTCTGCTGCGCCACCTCGGCCCGTCCCGGCCCGTCCACGCACTGCAGGCACGCGGGCTCAGCGCCCCCAGCGAGGCCGCGCCCGCCAGTGTGGAGGAGATGGCGGCCGACTACGTCCGGCGCATCCGGACGGTCCGGCCCTCGGGCCCGTACCACCTCCTGGGGTGGTCCTTCGGCGGACTGGTCGCCCACGCCATGGCCACCCGGCTCCAGACCGAGGGCGAGGACGTCGGCGTACTCGCCGTTCTCGACGCCTACCCGGACAACCGGCGCATCCTCTCCCACCGGACCGAACTGACCGAGCAGCAGTGGTTGCTGCTCCTCGACGGCATCGACGGCCTCAACGGCATCGACAGCCTTAACGGCATCGACAGCCTTAACGGCATCGACGGCATCGACGGCCTAAGGGGGAGAGACGGCCGCCTTCCGGAGGACACCGGCGACGGCCTTCGGGCCGCATCCGCACCCCCTGCTGACGCCGCCGCAGGCACCGGCGCGCTGATGGCCGCCCTGCGCCGGATGGGCCTGCCCGCGCAACTGTTTCAGGACGCCTCCGCCTCCCCGCTGCTGGACGTCACACGTCACAACGTCACCCTGCTGAGCCGGTTCACACCCCAGGTCTTCCGCGGCGACCTGCTGCTGTTCACCGCCGACGAACCCGTCCCCGGCCACTCCGCCGACCCCGCGCACACCCCTCGGTCATGGCAGCCCCACGTGGACGGGACCGTCCACGTCAACGGTGTACCGGCACAGCATTTCCATCTGTTGCATCCCCGCCCCCTGGCCCGGATCGGCCCGGTCCTCGCCGACGCCCTCACCACTGCCGAACACGTCCTGGAAGCTCAGAAGTAGCAGGTGATCCGCAGGTCCCGGAACACGAACTCGTTCGACTGCAGCGGCACGAACCGCGTCGGGTCCGCCGGATCCTCCTGCCGCCACCGCTTCCCGGCGCACCGCAGGTACACCGTGTCGTTCATCGAGTCGTTGCGCACCGTCCCCACGCACACCCAGTCGTGGGCATCGGCGTCATTGCGCGTGTACGCCGCGAAGTACGGGCCGCGCCGCTCCAGCCGCAGCCGGGCCGCCAGCACCCGGCCGTCACCGGCGGGCGGCCCGTACTGGTTGGTGTCGTACAGCGTGCCCAGGTTCCAGTTGATCCGGTAGCCGTCGTCCTCGTCGTGTTCCGCGCCGACGAACGGCGGCGCGCCGTGCGGGTCGTAGAAGGCGTCCTTGTCGCGGTACGACGCCGGGAACCGCGGTGTGCCGTCCTCGTTGAACGGCGGCTGGTGGGTGCCGGGGTCGGCGTTGACCGCCGCCATCTCGCACATCGTGGCCTGCGCCGCCACCGCCGATGTGACCTGCACTTCGGCCGCGAAGTCGCCGCGCAGCCCGTGGGTCACGCCGAAGCCGCCGCCGCTGTAGAAGGGCCAGTCCCCGAGGGCGTACCAGGTGCGTTCCTCCAGTCCGGCGAGACGGCGTTCGACCGGGTCGGCGGGCGGGGGCGGCTGGGGGTCCCCGCGGTACGGGGTGATGCGGACATGGACGCCGTCGTCCTGGAACACATGGCAGTACGCGTTGGCCTTGGCGTAGCCGAAGGCGAAGCGGCGGGTGTCGATACGGGTCCCGGCGAACGGCTCGTCGACCCGGAGGGTGCCGGGGCGCAGGGACCGGGCGGTGTCGAAGGTGGACTCGGTGCCGACGGCCCAGGTGTACGGCTGCGCGGCGGCGAGCGCGTAGTCGTCGGTGCCGGCTCCGGTGCGGGGCAGGACGAGCACACCGAGCCGTACGCCGCCCGAGTGTTTCGCCTCGTCGAGGCGGTGGCCGAGCAGGGTCGGCCGGCCGTCGGGGCCGATCAGATCGTCGAGTCCGGCGAGGACCAGGTCGAGGGCGCCGTCCCGGAGGGCCGTGTCGAGCAGCTCCGGGGCGGGTCCGCCGCCCGGCCCTTCGACCGCGGGCCCGGTCAGCGCGGTGCCCGCTTCGTGGTCGAGCCTGCGGGCGTGGCGGAGCAGTTCGGGTTCGGAGGCGGCGATCACGAGGCGGGGCGTGGCGGCGCGGCGGGTAAAGATCCCCATGACGGCGGTGACCGTGTCCGTACCTCCCGTGCTCACCCGCAGCACATAGGTGACGTCGTCGGGCAGGGCGTCCAGGAGGTCTTCGAGGGCTTCGACGCGGACGGGTGCGTGGCCCGGGGGCCGGTAGCGGAAGCCGGGGGAGCCGCGGAGTGCGAAGCCGGCGCTCAGGTCGAGGGCGCGCAGCCCGGTGAGGGTGAGTTCGCCGACGGACGCCGTCGAACCGGCCTGGCGGGGCAGTCCGCGGTCGGAGCCGGGCACGACGTGCCCGTCCGAGGTGACCGAGGTGTCGAAGACGAGGACGTCGGCGCCCTGGACGTAGGCGGACGTCAGCGCGGTACGGGTGTGGGGCGGGGCGTGCAGGGCGTTGCCGCCGATCGCGGCGATCCTCATGGCGTCGTCAACTCCTCTTCGCTGATCGGGCCGGTGGCGCACACCGCGTACCCCTGCCCGGGGAAGGGCGTGTTCTGGGCGAACACCCTGATCGTGTAGGCGCCGGGGGCCGGGCTGCCGAGCCGGACGGCTTCGACCGTGTTGGCGCGGTCGAGCGGCAGCCCGGTGAGTGCTGCCACGGCGCTGCGGTCGAAGCCGGGGACCTTGTTGTAGGTGTGTTCCTCGTTGCCGACGTGGATGGTGCCGTCGGGTGTGGTCACCGCGAGGTCGAGGTTGTTCTGTACGGCGCTGCCGGGGCGGTCGGTCCAGGCGAGGACGATGCGCAGTTCGTCGTTGTGGGTGCCGTGGGTGCCGTGGGTGCCGTGGGTGCCGTGGGTGCCGTGGGGGACGGTGAGGCGGTAGATGCGGCTTGCGCGCCGGGTGCCGTCGGGGTCGGCGAAGGCTTCGAGGGCCTCGGGGTCGGTGTCGGAGAGGTCGGACCAGATGAGCCGGCGGTCGGCGGGCGCGTCGGGGGTGGGGAGGACGATCGCCAGGTCGAGCCGTCCGAAGCCCTGGTCGAAGTCGGGGTAGCCGAGGTCCTGGGCGGTGCCCGGGGGGCGCAGCGACGGCAGCCGGCGGGTCGCGGCGACCAGGACGGCCTTCAGCAGCGCGGCGGAGGGGGAGTCGAGCCCGCGGACTTCGCGCAGGTACTGGCGGAGGACCGCGGCGGCGCCCGCGACGGCGGGGGCGGACATGCTGGTGCCGCCGATGTACAGGTAGTGCCCGTCGTGGTCGGGGCAGTCGCGCCAGGGCAGCCGCGGGTCGATCTGGGTGCTGCTGCTGCGGGCCGAGAGCACGAAGGTCCCCGGGGCGAGGAGGTGGGGTACGACGCTGCCGTAGTCGCTGGGTCCCCGGCTGCTGATCGCGGCGGGCAGGTCGGGGTCTCCGCAGACGTGTTCGGCGCCGGCCGGGGGCAGCGGGAACTCGGGCTGGCGGAAGCGGTCCCAGGTCAGTTCGGCGAGGCCGTCGTTGTCGCGGTCGGTGTCGGAGGCGCCGACGGTGAGCGCGTTTTTCGCGGTGGCGGGCGTGCCGCAGGTGTTGAACTCGTGGGTTCCCTTGGGGGCGGCGCCGCTGTTGCCTGCCGCGATGACCACGAGGACGTCGGGGTGGTCGGCGACGAACTGGTCCACGGCGAGGGAGTACTGGTCGTAGGTCCCGGACAGGGGATTGCCCCAGCTGAGGTTGATGATGTGCGCTCCGGCGGCGACGGCCCGGCCGAGGACCGGGCCCAGGCTGGGGCCGGTGCGGAGCCGGTTGTCCTCGTCGAAGACGCGGAAGACGGCCAGTTCCGCGCCGGGGGCGACACCGGTGATCGCGCCGCCGCTGGCCTTGCCGGTGCCCGCGATGATGCCGGCGACATGGGTGCCGTGGCCGCAGACGTCGAACGCGTCGCCGCCGACGAGGGATTCGCTGACGGCGATCCGGCCGGCGAGGTCGGGGTGGGTGCCGTCGACACCGCTGTCGAACACGCCGACGATCTCACCCGCACCGGTCCAGGGCGCCGCGGCCGCCCCGGCCGCCGGAGCGGCCCCGGCGGCCCGGGGTCCGACCCGGTCCACGCCGACGAGGCGGCGGGCGTGGTCGGCGTAGAGCAGGGGCGGCCGGTACGGGGTGACCTGGCGGGTCTCGTCCCGGGCGGCGACGACGGCCAGCAGATCGCGGAGCCGGTCCCCGGCCAGACCGGTGCGGAAGCGCAGCATGACGTCGACGGCGGCGAGGACCTCGACGCCGGGTGTGGCCTCCAGTACGGGCCGGAGCGTGGCGAGGTCCAGGGGATCGTGCACGAGGACGTCGAAGGTGCCGGTGTACGGATCCGGGGGCGCGGCACCCCCGTCGGCCAGCAGCTCCGGGCCGGGGGCGCGGTCCTCGTCCCGGCCGAGCGCGTCGTCGAGCGCGGGCGTGACGGTGTCCGCGAGTCCCCAGGGCCGTACCGCGATCACCCAGGGCAGTGCGGCGACCCGATCGCGCTGTGCAGGGGTGAGGCGGAGCCGGTACGTTCCGGGCGGCTGGAACTGGACGACGCGGGCGCCGATCCCGTCGAGGTCGGCCCGGCGGGCCCGGTCCAGCGGCCCCCGGAGCCGTACCAGATAGGTGTTGTGGTCCGGTTCGCCCGACGGGACGGTGAGGGATGCGGTGGTCTCCGGGTCCGCCGTCCGGTGGTCCCATGCGTCGGCGGCGCGTTCGGTGAGGTCCGCGACGAACCCGGGGTCGGGTGTGGCGCGGTCGGTGGTGGCGGCCGCCCCGGAGCCGCGCGGGGGCAGCATGCTCTGCGGGCCGTCGCTGCCGGGCGGCGTCTCGTGGGCGGTGGGGTCGCCGCGTACCGTCTGTTCGGCCGCGGTCAGATCGGCGCGGATGTCGACGATGGAGCCGTCCGCGCGCAGCCGGGTGATTTGCTCCCCGGAGGCCTCCGCGAGGATCACCCCCTGGTAGCGGTGCGTCCGGTCGCCGAGGGTCTCCTCGATGCGTTCGGCTTCCCCGACGGTGTCGAAGTAGACGGCGATGCGGTAGCGCCGGTGGAGTGCTTCCCCGGGGTCGGTCGTGCCGGACATCGTGGTCTCGCTTTCGGCGGGCGGAGGCGCTGGTGGGGGTGGGTTCGCGTCAGGCCTCCCGGTCGTCGGTGTGCGCCCATACGTCGGTGACGGGCGCGGCCCGTTCGGTGATGCCGTCGAGCAGCCGCAGCTGGGTGCGTTTCTCCGCCGCTGCGGGCGCGGGGGCGTCCGCGAGGAGGGCCGGACTGCCGCCCGGGAGCGGGGTGAGCACGTCGGCGTACGCGCACGGGCCGATGTCGAGCAGCGGGCAGAAGGAGCACGAGCCGCGGGGGCGCGTCAGATGTCCGATGCGTTCGTCGTGCCCCAGCCGGCCGCCGCGGGCCTCGTGCAGGAGCTGTTCGACGAGCAGCGGACGGGCCTGTGCGTAGTCGTCGGGATTCCCCGTGGGATGGGGCGCGAACAGCACCCGGGCGTCGAGTTCCTCGCCGTCGTCGAGGGTGCCGTAGACCAGCCGGACCTCGGTTGCCATCAGCTCCGCCATCGGCGTCTCGGGAGCAGGCACGGGGGTGAGCCGGGACGCGAGTTCGCCGGTGAACGCGTTGGCGGTGCTCTGTCCGAGGACGAGGATTACGGCAGGCAGCGACTGGAACATCTGCCGCAGCAGATGGCGGCGGGTGCGGAAGCACTCCCCGACGATCCCGGCGCGCCGGCCGCCCGTCATCGGAGGGAGGTCCGGGTCGTGCGGATCGGGCCGGGTGGTCCACTTCGCGGAGGCGCAGGCGACCATGTTGCCGTACGACAGATCCTCGCCGACGGTGAGCGTGCCCGGGCCGAGCCCCAGCTCCGCGCCGAGGGCGTCCAGCAGTTGCTGGTAGACGAGGTACATGCGCTGCGGCTGCTCCTGGACGGGTATCTCGCGCCGCCCCTGCGCGTCCTCGGGGACGGTGAGCGGCTTCCCTTCCAGCGGACCGTCGCCGGGCCCGCCGCCGAAGGCCCGGTACGCCTCGTCGGGCAGCTCGGGCTTGAACACCCCGCGGTACCGGAAGTAGTGCGCGTACTGGCGTACGGAGTCGAAGTCGGGGGTGAGGGAGTTACGGCTGCCCGGCCACCAGCCCGGGAGGTTGGGGTTGATGCCGACGGCGAGGATCGGGGCCTTCCGGCAGCCGGACAGCGGCTCCGGCAGCGGCGTCATCCGGCCCGTGTAGTGCGAGGGCCGCACGATCGACGGGTCCGGCGGCGGCTCGTCGGCGTCGTAGTCGTAGGAGTGGTAGGTGCCCCACGAGCGGAAGTAGGCGCACGGATGGGCTCCGGGCCCGGCGTACTGCGAGGTGCGCAGCGCATTGCACGGCATCAGCTCGAACAGCAGCTCGACCTCGATGGGGAGCCGGGTGACGGCCGGCGGGTCAGGCATGGCCGGGGCCCGCCTCGGCGAGTCCCGCGACCAGACCCCAGGTGGTGAGGGCACCGCAGACGCTGGTCCAGTAGCCGTACGCCTCGTAGTAGCCCACGGCCCACATGGTCTGCTGGTTGAGGCGGAACTCGCGGGTGGGGAGTTCGCCGTTGATCTGCGGGTCGGACATATTGCGGACGACCACCCAGTCCGGCACATGGTCCGGGCCCGCTGCGGTGAGGTCCGCGATCGCCAGACCGAGCGCGGCGTCACCCATCTCGACGGCCGCCCCTTCGTGCTCCAGACCGTTCGTGGACGTGCCGTACTCGAAGTAGTCCGTGGTCAGGATCGGATGGAACTCGGGCATGTCCTGCCCGCCCTGCTCGACCCGGACGGTCGGCGTGTTGTCGGGCGGTTCGATCAGCGGCCCGGTGAAGGGGAAGCGGGTGGACGGCGGGCCGAGCGGCGGTTCCGTCAGCCGGTGGGAGAAGCCGCGCATCAGGTTCTGCGCGTCCTCCATCCGGTCGAGCGGGAGCGTCCAGTCGGACCGGAAGGCCTGCTCGTTGAACTGTTCGTTGCGGAACTCCTTCTGGCAGCGGAACTTCGCCGCGCGTGTGACCACGACGTCGCCCAGCGGGAAGTCGGCGAAGACACTGCCCGAGGTGCCGATGGTGGCGATCACCCGCGGCCGTACCTCCTCGATGATCTGCTGGAAGAAGTCCCGGACGGGCAGGGTGGCGGTCCCTTCGCCGGTTTTGACGCCGTCCTGGTTGAGGTGGAGTTCGGACTTCATGCACAGCACGTCGAGATCGCCGAGCTTGACGGGGAAGTACGAGCCCAGGCGCGGCGGGCGGGCGGAGAGCGACGGCGCGCCCTTTCTGATCAGCGGCCGGTAGTGCTCCTCGAAGTTGCGGGTGTACCGGTACCACTTCAGCCGCCCGAAGCCCTTGGTGAAGACGTCGCAGAGGGCGTTCTGCTCGGCGACCGTCCAGGTGATCACGACGACGTCGGCGCGGGGCAGCGGAGCGTCGGGGGACGGCACGGTGTCGAAGGGCTGCGGGACGGGCGCGAGCCCGTCGGGGAACACGAGCGCGAGATCGGCGGCGAGTACGGCGCCGTCCGGCGCGGCGGCCAGATCGGGCGAGAGTTCGAGGTCGGCCTGGGTGATCCCCTCGGACAGCAGGGCGCGGGCGATGTCGACCCGGTCGTCAAGGGTGTCCATGATGGTGCCTTCCGTATCGTTCCCGGCCGGCCCGGTGACGGTGTGCCGGAGGCCTCGCCGGGGGAGTGCTCCTCAGTCGGGGTACGGGAGCCGCTCGCACACCCGGTAGGCGTTGGCGAGCAGCGTCAGGGTGGGGTTCGAGGCGCCCGCGGTCGGCATGAAAGCGCAGTCGAGGGCGTACAGGCCGGAGACGGTGTGCGACTGGCAGTTCTCGTCGAGCACCGAGGCACCGGGGTCGGTGCCGGCGCGCAGTGTGCCCTGGACATGCCCGTAGCCGGGGTTCTCTGCGCCGGGTACGTCGTAGCCGCGCAGCTCGCCGCCCGCGTCCTGCATCACCTGCACCACGCGGTCGATGGCGTAGCGGGCGGCGGCGAGATCGTAGTCGTGGTGCCGGTACCAGATCCGGGCGGCGGGCATGCCCCATGGGTCGGTGACATCGGGGTCGAGCTCGACCCGGTTGTCGTACAGGGACATCGCCTCACCCGTGAAGGAGAAGTACACACCGCCCTGGTGCCGCAGCTCGTCCAGATACGTGTACAGCTCCTCGCCCCACAGACTGCCGTGCCCCGGCCCGAGCGCAGCGCCTTTGACCAGCCGGACCGGCGGTACGCAGGTGTAGGGGTCGTAGACGGAGAACTTCCCGGCCTTGGTGACCGGGGTGGCCGGATCGTCGACCACGTACAGATCACGCAGCTGGAGGGAGCCGATCGCGGTCGACGGCTGCTGGGCGCCGTTGCCCGTCCACACGGGCTGCAGCGGCAGCGTCAGCTCCGCGTTCCCATGGGTGTGGTACGTCAGATAGTGGCCGATCATCCGGTTCGGGTCGGGCACCTCCGACACCAGGAACAGCCGCGCCGACTCGATGGTCTGCACGGACACCAGCACCTGGGACGCGCCCAGGAACCGCTCCGGACCGCCCGGCTCGTCCCGGTACATCACCCCGCGCACCCGGCCGTCCTCGTGCACGATCCGGGTCACGCAGTGGCCGGTCATCAGATCGCACCGGCCGGTGGCCAGGGCGCGCTGGAGCACGGTGTTCAGCGCCGAGGCCCGGGAATTGAGCCCGCAGCCGAAGAACTGGTTGAAACCGCAGAACGAGCAGGCCGGGCGGCCGTCGTACACCCGGGAGTTGATCGCCCGGGGGCCGAGATAGGGCTGCATCCCGGCGCGGCCGAACGCCTCGGTCAGGAACGGCACGGCCGCGTGGGGGCGCAGCGGCGGCATCGGGTAGTCGTAGCCGGACCGGATCGGCTCCTGCGCCGGGGACTGCCGGGCCCGCCCGGAGACGCCCCACTCGTACTCGGCCCGCTCGAACCACGGCTCGAACTCCCGATAGGTCCACGGCCAGTTCACCATGGACGCGTCGGGTGGTACGTCGTGCAGATGGTCGAGGACGCTGAAGTCCTCCTCGGTGTAGCGGGGCACATTGGCGTCCCATACGGTCGTCGCGCCGCCGACCATGTTCACGTTCCACCAGCGCTCCACCGGGGTGGGCCGGTCCTGCGCGGGCCCGGCCATATAGATGTTGGGGTCGGTGTCGCGGTGCGGGATCAGCGTCTTGTGGGTGTGGAAGTGGAGTTCGTCGTACGGGAGGAACTCGTCGGCCACGGGAAGCGGGCCCTTCTCCAGCACGGCGACCCGGCGCCCTCGCGCGGTGAGCACCCGGGCCGCGGTGCCGCCGCCCGCACCCGCGCCGACGACGATCGCGTCGTATCCGCCGGGTGCGGTCGGGGTGGCGGTCATGACTCCTCCCCGGGCCGGGCGCCGTCCGCGGCGGTGGGGGAGGGGCGGGCGAACGGAGCGGCCGGGGTGAGGTATCCGTACCAGCGCCAGATCACCGATGCACGATTGCCGCCCCAGCGCGGATCGCCGAAGCAGCCCTCGATGCAGTGGGCCCGCAGCAGGGTGAATGCGGCCGGCTGGGCGAGGGCGTCCGCGGGCCACTCCGGCAGGGTCCCGGCCGCGAGTCCGCGCAGCAGCGCGGTGGCCTCGGGGCGGTCGAGATCGGGGACGCCGCGTCCGCCGTTCGCCTGCCGGGCGGCCGTGTCGAGAGCGGCGAGCAGTACGGGGTAGGCGGCGCGCCAGGACGGGATCTCGGGGTGCGTGCCCGGCCCCATGGCCAGGAGCCGGTCGACGTACTCGGCGGCGTCGGCGTCGTCCGCGCCGGGACGCTTCGGCCCGCCGGGCAGGACCGCGTCGAAGAGCACCTCCACGGCACGCCGCTGCTCCTTGTCGAAGAATCCGGTGTCGGGCGGTCGCAGGAGCCACATGGTCATGCCTTTCCGCCGGCCGCGGCGTCCTCGATGCCCGCGGTGTCGAGGGCCTCCTCCATGGCGCCGACGATCGCCGCATACGGTCCGATGTCCGGCGGGCCGGTGTGGTGGACGATGGAGAGCACGGTCGCGTCGTCCGCGTCCGTGAGACGGCGGCCCAGTTCCGGATACAGCTCGTCGTTCTCCCGTACCGCGTGCGCCCGGAAGAGCCGGACGAAGCTCTCCGTGCAGCGGCGGAAGTCGGAGATCGCGAAGGCCACGTCACGGGGGTCGCCGTTCTGGATACGCCGCCACGCGACCCGGATCGCCTCCCAGTAGGCGCGGGCCTGGTCGTGCTGGTCGAACATCCAGCGGGCGGCGTCGGGCGGCATCCCGCGGGCGACGGCCAGCGGCACGATCGCCTCCTCGGCCTGCAGATGCGCCTGGTCGGCGAAGTTGGTGAGGACGTACACGAACATCCCCATCGCGGTGTACACCCCCGGCGGAATGTCCTCCGCCCGCTCCACCGCCTCCAGCCCGCGCACGATCCGGCTGCCGCATCCGAAGATCCGCTCCCCGAGGAGGTGCTCCTGTTCGAGGGCCTCCTCGAAGGCACGCCCGCTGTCCTCGACGGACTCGCCCTGCCGGGTGATCACCGCGGGCTGGAACTCCTTGCCGGGCGGCGACGGCTTCAGCAGACCGTGCATCCCCGCGGCCTGGGCGGCGAGGACCTCGATGAGGTTCTCCCCGACGAACAGACAGCGTTCGATGGGCACATGCATCTGATCGGCGGCGTAGTGGTAGATGGCGGGGTCGGGCTTGTCGAGCCGGGCCTCGTGGTTGATCACGATGCCCTGCGGGTCGAGGATGTCGGCAAGATGGACGGTGCTGCCGTTGCTCTCGCTGACGACGGCCTCGGCGATCATCCGGTGCCCCTGCTCGGAGCTGACGTCCGCGGGCAAATTGGTGATCACCCCGACCCGCAGCCCCACGAGTTCCCGCATGGCGTCGAGCAGCTTCTCGGTGCTGGGCCGGTAGAGGGCGAGATGGCCGGGCCGGTCGACGTCGCCGAGGGTGTCGCGCAGGTCGAAGAAGACCGCGTCGCAGTCGACGGTGGTGGCGGGCATGGGACGGCCCTTCTTCGTGGTGGTGGTGGTCGGTCGGCGGGCGGGGAAGTCGTGACCGTGTGTACGTGATGTCTGCCGAGGGAAGTCCGACGTGCGTTCCGGGCGAGCGCGGGGCCGCGCTGAGACGCGTGCGGGCAGCGGACCCCGAGGGCGCCGGGTGCGGTCATGCTGAGCAGGTCGGTGCGGGAGTCCCCGCCGGATTTGCGCGGTCGGAGCTCCGAACCGAAAGAGGAACGCCGCTGGGGAGTCAGTCCTCTGTGTCCATGGTCGCGCGGGGAGGGAGGGCGCGCCACTTGGCTGTGGGGGATGGGGGGCAATCGGGGGGTCGGGAGGGCGCGCCTTTGTATGATCGGCGCGTTCTGCCCGGAGAGGGGGAAGGACTTGAGGGTCTGTGCTGTGTCGCTTATGCCGGAGTCGGTGAAGTTGCTTCGGAAGGGGTGTTGAGCGCTGACGAAGTGGCAGGTCAGGGAGTGTGCTCCCCGCACGCGCGGGGATGGTCCCAGGCTCAGATCCCGGACACCGGCCGTGTCCGGGTGCTCCCCGCACGCGCGGGGATCGCCTCCCTGCTGGACCTGGAATCGGGGGAGCTCGTCTTCGTCAAGGGGCAGCGGGAGCGTGCCCCCGCGGCCGGTGCTGTTCTTGAGGAGGACGACTCGTGGTGGGGTGCCAACTGGTCGCCCGTGGACGAGCTGGATCTTGAAGAGGCGGTGAACCCGCACCTGCCCCGGAGCGCACCACGGGTCCTGTGGCGCCTGGACGGCCACGGCTGGCATCTCCTCGCCTTCGAGGGAGTTGTGGGCCGGGACGCCGACTTCGTGCCCGGCCCGCCGGACCTCGCGCCGGTCGCCGCGGCACTGGCCGAGCTGGCGCCCCTGCCCGCACCGCCCTCGGTGCGGCTGCCCACCGCCTGGGACCGATGGGGCTACTACTGCGCCGACGGCGATCGGGAACTGCTCGACGGTTCAACGCTGCTGCACATGGATCCGGCCTCGACCAACGTCCTCGTGGAGGACGGCGGCCGTGCCCGCCTGGTCGACTGGTCCTGGGCCACGGCCGGGCCGGCCTGGATCGACACGGCGCTGTGGGGGATGCGGCTGGTCTCCACCGGCGGGCACACCCCGGAGCAGGCGGCCCGGGTACCGGGCTGGACGGCGGTCGACCCGAAGGCCGTGGCCGTGCTGGTGCAGGCCGAGGCGCGGCGCTGGCACGACCTTGCCGCCGAGCAGAGGGCCACGGCCGAGTCGGTCGCCCGGTCCGCTGACGAGTGGGCCGCCTTCGTCGCCACCCGCGGCAGAACCTGACCGCGCCCGGACGCTCGTTAGCGGTTCCCCGGTCCGGACCATCCGGGCGGAGAAGCTTCCACGCGCGCCCTGCGAGCGACCGTGCGGTCCGGCCAGGGACTGAGAGTCCGGTGTTTACACCTTGCTTGCGACCACCATGTAGTTCTCGGCCTCAAGATCGAATGTGCTCAGTTCCGTTCGGAGTCCGACCCGGTGCAGCTCGACTTCGAGTTCCTCGTACCGGTAGGGCCAGCAGGACAGCAGTTCGGAGCGGACAAGAACCAACCCGGTCGCATCAACTTGCGCGATCGCAATCTCGATGTGATGCTCCTCCTCCCAATGCGGCGCAATCTCCCAGCGGTAGACCACGACGGCATCGCGACCGTTCCGGCGGACGAGTCGGTCACTGATCTCCAGCCGGGAACCCCTGGCCCTCACTAGTTCCCAAGTGCGGGATGTGAGTACCAAGCGCCCGCCGGGGCGCAGAAGCCGTGACATCGACTCCAGAGCAGCGCCCCTGCCTGTCGCGCCCGCTGCATGGTGAAGCGAGTTGCCGACGCAGAACACCATGTCGAACGTGTTGTCCTGGAAATGGTCGGGCAATTCTTCCCAGTCCGCCTGTACGGCCCGGACGGACGCCCTGAACTCCTCGGACAGCTCCGCAGTCCGACGAACCATCGCCGCGCTGGCGTCAGTTGCGACAACCTGCATGCCACGACCGGCGAGGCCAACCGCCAACTGTCCGGTTCCGCACGAACAGTCGAGGACGTAAGCGTTCGACGGCAGGAGACCGAGGACGTGGTCGTACGACGCAGCAAATTCGGCTGGAGGCAACTTTGCATCCGAGATAAGCCATTCGTACACCTCGGCAAGCACGTCGTAGCCTGTCACAACCACTACCTCCGTCACGCGGCAGACTCACGGCAGGACGTCAGTCCATCAGCGGAGCAAGCCGGGCACCAATGGTTTTCGCAGGGATGACCCGAGGCCGCGAACCACCGTCAACTTTCACGGCCAAACGACGTCGGCATTCACGGTCAAAGCCAACCACCCACGTCACCACGGGGTTTCATGCCATCTCCTGCCCCGAGGCTCAGACACAGGCACTGAGTGCTCCCCGCCCGCGCGGGGATGGCCCCGCCCCCCCCCGCCAAGGGCGCCGCAGGCTCCGTCGAGGTCGACGCGGTGGTTCGCATCGACACCCGGTGAGGCGGACCACTACCCCATCGGCGGCATTCCGCAGCGCTTGCTACGCGGTCCGAGTCGCTGACGCTCCATCAATTACCTGGAGCACCCGGCTATTTGGTGCAGTCCGGCCTCTTGTGCGCACCCCCGGCATGGACTAGATCTCTTCTCGCGATTGGTACAGACCATCTGACCCCACTCAGACAAGGCCACCAGTATGTTCAGACGCACCTCCGCGTTCCTGGCGACGGCTCTGCTCGCCTCGCTCATCGCGGGCCCTACCACCGCTCACGCCGATGACGACGACAACCGCCGACTGCCCGGCCACCGTGTGGCCTACTTCACCGGATGGAGCGTCTACAGCGGCTTCTCCGCCAAGAAGGTCCAGGACTCGGGCCAGGCGGCGAAGCTGACCGTGATCAACTATGCCTTCGGCAATATCTCCCCCGAGGGCACCTGCTTCGAGGACAACCTGGCCGACCAGGCCGACGCCTGGGCCGACTACCAGCGGCCGATCAGTGCTGCCGACTCGGTGGACGGCGTCGCCGACGCCTGGGACCAGCCGCTGAAAGGCAGCTTCAACCAGCTCCGGAAGCTGAAGGCGAAGAACCCCCACCTCAAGGCCGTCATTTCGATCGGCGGCTGGGGCTGGTCCAAGTACTTCTCGGACGTGGCCGCCACTGACGCCGCGCGCAAGAAGTTCGTGGCCTCCTGTGTCGACCTCTACATCAAGGGCAACCTGCCGCAGCTGGGCTCGCCGGAGGGCGGCCCGGGCAGCGGCGCGGGCGTCTTCGACGGTATCGACCTCGACTGGGAGCACCCGGGCGGCGACGGTCTGCCGGACAACTCGGTGCGCCCCGAGGACGGCCGCAACTTCACCCTGCTGCTGGCCGAGTTCCGGCGGCAGCTGGACGCGCTGGGCGACGGGCCGCGGGGGCGCCACCTGCTGACGGCGGCCGTCGCCGCCAACACCGATATCGCGGACCGGCTGGAGCTGCGGAAGGTCGCCCGCCAGGTGGACTACCTCAACCTGATGACCTACACCATGCACGGCTCCTGGGAGCCGCTGGGCCCGACCAACCACCAGGCGAACCTCTACACCGACCCGGCCGACCCCTCCGGCGTCGACTACAGCTACAGCGCGGACCGGGTGGTGCGGCACTACCTGGCCGGCGGCCTCCCGGCCCACAAGGCGGTGCTCGGGGTGCCGTCCTGGGGCTACGGCTGGACGGGAGTGCCCGCCGGGGCGAAGAACGGCCTCTACCAGCCCGCCACCGGCATGTCCCCGCGCGGCGGCGGCCAGCTGCCCTACAAGGCCATCAAGGACCTGCCCGGCGCCGTGCACACCGACCGCAAGCACGGCGCGGCCTGGAAGTACGACGGCACCGAGTTCTGGACGTACGACACCCCGGCCACCGCCGCCCAGAAGGCCCGCTACACCCAGCGGAAGGGTCTCGGCGGCGTGATGGTCTGGTCCCTGGACGGGGATGACGCCCAGGGTTCGCTGATCGCCGCGCTGGACCGCGGTCTGCGGCGCTGACCTGCGGTTACGACCCGGTGGCGGGCGGGGCGACCCGGCCGCCACCGGGTGCCGCGGCCCAATACTCAAGACCCAAGCCCCAGGCCCCAAGACGCAGACTGCCTGCGCGTTGCCTGTGCTGCACCGCCGACAACGCTCCAAGGTACGGGCCAGGCGCTCCCCGCACCCCCGAGCGCTTCCTACACGCCCCGCTCCACCAACCCCAAACCACCGCCCTCGGCCCCCGCCCTGAAGAAACGCGCCACCGTCCCCGCCTCCACATCCTCCAGCCTCGCCGGAGACCACCTCGGGTTGCGGTCCTTGTCGACGACCTGGGCGCGGATGCCCTCCGCCAAGTCCGGGGAGCCGAACGTCGCGCACGACACCCGGTACTCCTGTTCCAGCACCTTCTCCAGCGAATCCAGCGCCCGCGCCCGGCGCAGCGCCGTGAGCGTGACCTTCAGCGACGTCGGCGACCGCGTGAGGATCGTCTCCGCCGCTTCCTTCGCCGCAGGCGCGCCGTGCGTCAGCAGGCGGTGCACGATCTCCTCCACCGAACCTGCGGAATAGCAGGTGTCGATCCACTCCCGCTGCGCCGCGAGTTCGCCCTCCGGGGCCGGGCGGGCGTACCGGCGTACCGCATCGTGGACGTCCGCCCCGGCCAGCTCCGCCGTGAACGCCGCCAGGTCGTCCGACGGGACGTAGTGGTCCGCCAGGCCGCACAGGATCGCGTCCGCCGCGCCGACCGGGAGGCCCGTCAGGCCGAGATGCGTGCCCGTCTCGCCCGGGGCCCGCGCCAGCAGATACGTACCGCCGACATCCGGGACGAAGCCGATGCCCGTCTCCGGCATTCCGACCGCCGACCGCTCGGTGACGATCCGTACCGAACCGTGGGCCGACACCCCGACCCCGCCGCCCATCACGATGCCGTCCATCACCGCCACGTACGGCGTCCGCAGGCGCGCGATCCTCGCGTTCAGCCGGTACTCGTCGCGCCAGAACGCGAAGGCTTCCCGGCCGCCCGCGACCGCGTCCGCGTGGATCGCGCGGATGTCGCCGCCCGCGCACAGGCCCCGCTCCCCGGCGCCCGTCAGGACGATCACCGCCACCGCAGGGTCGTCGTCGAAGCGGTCGAGCGCGGCGGCCAGGTCACGGACCATGCCACGGGTGAGGGCGTTGATGGCCCGCGGCCGGTTCAGGGTGAGGTACGCGGCGCGGCCCTCCGTGCGGAGCAGTACGGGCGCGGGG
The DNA here is from genome assembly GCF_003932715.1 of Streptomyces tsukubensis. NCBI lineage: Bacteria > Bacillati > Actinomycetota > Actinomycetes > Kitasatosporales > Streptomycetaceae > Streptomyces > Streptomyces tsukubensis. Next base: position 7,820,139 of record NZ_CP020700.1, read on the forward strand.
TCCACCTCGTCGTGGGCCATGCGGCGGTGTCCTTTCGTCCCGGGGAGCGTGGAGTGCGGATCTTGCCGCCATCCTTCCGCGCACGCGCCGGACGTCAATCCCCGGTCCCGCGCCCCTTCCTCCTTTCTGCAACACGTTCTACCGTGTGCGCCGCGCCCGGCACCGGCCGCGGGGCCGTATCAGCCACTGGAGGGGCCGTGCACCTCGACCACACGCCCGAGCAGCAGCAGTTGCGCGACGAGCTGCGCACGTACTTCCGCACCGTCGTCCCGGACGACGCCCGCGCCCGGTTCGCGGATCCCGCCGAGCAGAAGCGGTACTACCGCAGGACCGTCCGCCGGCTCGGTGCCGACGGGTGGCTCGGTGTCGGCTGGCCGCAGGAGTACGGCGGCCGGGGGCTCAGCGCCTTCGCCCAGTTCATCTTCTTCGACGAGGCCGCACGAGCGGGCGTACCGCTGCCGCTGATGGCACTGAACACCGTCGGGCCGACCCTGATGCGGTACGGGACCGACGAGCAGAAGACGTACTTCCTCCCCCGGATCCTCTCCGGCGAGATCGACTTCGCCATCGGCTACAGCGAACCGGACGCCGGGACCGATCTGGCCGCGCTCAGGACCCGGGCGGTACGGGAGGGCGACGAGGAGACCGGAACGTACACCGTCAACGGGCAGAAGATCTGGACGACGAACGGCGACACCGCCGACTGGGTGTGGCTCGCGGTCCGGACCGATCCGGAGGCCCCGCCGCACCGGGGCATCACGATGCTGCTGGTCCCGACCACGGACCCCGGCTACTCGTGCACCCCCATCACCACCCTCGCCTCGCACGACACCACCGCCAGTTTCTACGAGGACGTAAGGGTCCCCGCGAGCCGCCGCGTCGGCCCCGAGAACGGCGGCTGGCGGCTCATCACCAATCAGCTCAACCATGAACGCGTCACCCTCGCCGCCCACGGCGTCATGGCGATCCGCGCCCTGCACGACGTCCAGCGCTGGGCGGCGGACACCGAACTCGCCGACGGACGGCGGGTGATCGACCTCGGCTGGGTCCGCGGCCGGCTCGCCCGCACTCACACCAGGCTGGACGCGCTGAAACTCCTCAACTGGCGGATGGTGGGGGCCGTCGAGGACGGCAGCCTCACCCCGCAGGACGCCTCCGCCGTCAAGGTGTACGGCTCCGAGGCCCGCCGCGACGCCTACGCCTGGCTGATGGAGATCGTCGCCGCGGCGGGACCGCTCAAGGAGGGCTCGGCCGGAGCCGTACTCCGCGGCGACCTGGAACGCGGCTACCGCTCGGCCGTCATCTTCACCTTCGGCGGCGGAAACAACGAGATCCAGCGCGAGATCATCTCCTGGCTGGGACTCGGCATGCCCCGGGTCCGCCGCTGAGCGACTGTGGCTGGGAGAGCCGGTCACGGCCGGGAGGATCCGGTGCTTCCTTCCGATGCGTCCCCCGGCCCCTGGTTCGCGGCCCAGGCGCGCAGTGCCGCCTCGGCCTCCTCACGGGAGAGGGGGCCGCGGTCGAGGTGGAGTTCCTGGAGAGCGCGGACGGCCGCCCCCACCGTACGGCCCCGCGGGATGCCGAGCAGCGCGATGATCTCCCTGCCGTCGAGCGCCACGGGAACCACCGGCAGCCGCTGGTACCTCGCCCGCTCGGCCGCGGCACGTTCCTCGCGTTCCCGCTCGGCCCCCATCTGCGCGTACCACTCGTCGTAGTCGGCCGCGTCCTGCGCCTGCAGAGCGGCCCGGCGCCAGTCCTCCTCGTTCCGTCCCCGGCCGAGACCCACCTCCACGAACAGGTCGCGGTACTCCGGCGCGCCGGGGGCGGCCCGCGCCACGCCGAGCCGGGCCAGCGCCGCGTTGATCGGCCAGTCGTCCCGTGGGCCGTCGAACTCCGCCGTGTGCACCGGCCCCCACTCCCGTACACCGGCTCGCCACAAGGCGGCGGTCTGATGCCCGTCGCCGCCCCAGAAATCCGCCTCCACGTGGGCGACGGGTCCGCCCTGCGAGAGGTCGCTCAAGGTTCGCGGCAGATCGGCGCGGAGCCCGTCCGGCAGCACCAGCAGCCCCATGCGCTGCGCGAGCGGGGCGACCACCGCCCACGGCATCCCCGAGGTCCGGAGGCGCAAACGGTCGAAGTCGCTGACGGCGGCATGGAGTCGGTACGACATCCGCGCACGGTAGCCGCGTCGGTACGGCGCTGACCACCCGGTTACGTCGCCGTCGGCACGCGGATGTCACAGCAGGCCGTGATCGCGGGCGTACAACGCCGCCTGGGTACGGTCGCGCAGGTGCAGGCGGCCGAGGATGCGGGAGATGTGGTTCTTGACCGTGCCCTCGCTGAGGAAGAGCCGGGCCGCGATCTCGCGGTTGGTCGAGCCGCCCGCCAGCAGGCGCAGGACATGCACCTCGCGTTCGGTCAGGGTCCCCGCGGGCAACACCGGAGCGGGGGGCGCCGGGGCGGTGGCGAGGCCTGCCAGTACCGAGGTGTCCAGCTGGGCGATCCCGGCGCGGGCGAGGTGTACGGCGCGGGCGAGTTCGGCGGACGGCAGGTTCTTCAGCAGATAGCCGACGGCTCCCGCCCGGAGCGCGCGGGCGACGTACTCCCGGTCGTCGAAGGTGGTCAGCATGACGACCCGGCAGGACGGCACCCGCGCGGCGAGCGCGGCGGCGGTGTCGATACCGTCCACGCCCGGCATCCGGACATCGACCAGCGCCACGTCCGGCCGATGGGTGACGGCCGCCTCCACGGCCCCGGGACCGTCGCCCGCGGTCGCCACCACGGTGACGCCCGGCTGGACGCCCAGCAGCGATGCGATCCCCTCCCGTACCAGCTCCTGATCGTCGACGACCAGGACCCGTACCGCACCTCGGTCCTCGGCGGGCGGCCCGCCGTTCATCCGGTGCTCACCGGGGCGGGCGGTACGCGCGGGACGGTGACCGTGACCACCGTCCCGGCGGCCGGACGGGCGCCGATGTCCACGCTTCCGCCGAGGAGTTCGACCCGCTCCCGCAGACCGCGGATGCCGAATCCGGAGCCGTCGGCACGCCCGGCCGGGGTCCCGGCGAAGCCCCGGCCGTTGTCCGTGACGGTGAGACGGGCCGTGGACTCGCCGTAGTCGGCGGTGACGTCGATACGGGTCGCCCGGCCGTGCCGCCAGGCGTTGGTGAGCGCCTCCTGCGCCGACCGGTACAGCGCGGTGAGGGAACCGGCGTCGTAACCGGCTTCGTCACCGGTGGTGTGGAGCGTCACGGTCAGCCGGTCGTCGCCCAGATGGCGGGCCAGGTCCGAGAGCGCCCGGTCGAGGGAGAAGGGCCGGGCCTCGCGCAGCGCGCCGACCGACTCACGGACCTCCGTGAGCGCCCGCCCCGCCGACCAGCGGGCGTCCGAAACGGCTTGCGCCGAGGCCTGCGGGTCCCGGTCCCGGAACACCTCCGCCTTCTCCAACTGGACCGCTATCGCGGTGAGATGGTGTCCGAGGCTGTCGTGGATATCCCGGGCCACCCGGTTGCGCTCGGCGGCCGTGGACAGCTCCGCCACCCGCAGGGCGTAGTGCGACAGCCGCTCGTGCGAGGCCGCCAGCTCCGCCAGCACACCTTCCAGCCGTGCCCGCCCCTGCTGCTCCCGTACGGCGACGGACGCCATGGACAAGGCCAGTGCCAGCCCCAGACCGAGCATCAGCAGGTCGGAGACGTAATCGGGCCGGACCCACCATCCGGGCACCCAGACCGTGCAGCCGCCGACCAGCAGGGCGGCACACCCCGCGGCGGACACCAGCCCGGCCCGCCGGCCGAGGGCGAGCCGGGCGGTGAACGGCACCAGGACGAACAGGGCCCGGGATACGCCCGAAGCATCCAGTACGGCGACGGCCGCGAACAGGGCGAGACGGACGGCCAGCAGGGCCGCCGCGAGGCGGGCGGGGGCGGTGGGAACGGTGGGTGGCCGGTGGCGCCGTTCGACGGCTTCGATGCCGAGCAGCAGGACCAGCCCCGTGGCGAAGCCCGCGGTCCGGCCGAGGTGCACGGGCCCGTCCGAAACGGCCGCGTGGTAGAGCCCGCCGGACAGAACCGTCCCGTACAGCACGGGCGGGATCCACGGTACGACGGTCGGCGGTGAAGTCATGCGTTCCCCCCTCCGGACCCTGCTGGACCGGAGGTTACGGGAAGGCGGGCGCCGGGTGAGGGGTCTCGGGCGGAGTGGGGTCGCAGGTCATGTGCCGAACGGCACGGGCGGTTGCGGCGGGGTGGCGGGGGCGGGTGAGGAGTAGCCGTCCGGCACTCCTCGGAGCCCCTCCGCGCGGCCTACGTTCTGCCCGAGTCCGTACCTTCCAGCAAGAGGAGACCCGAGCATGGTCCGTACGCAACACCGCACCCGTCTTGTCACCCTGATGTCCACCCTGCTCCTGGCCGGGCTCCTCCCCGCAGCCGGTGCCGGTGCCGCGGGCCCCGCCTGTGCGGGGGACCGGCTGCACGTACCCGGTGCCGAGCACGTGGTCGGCCACTGCCCCGACGATCTGACCACGGCCGGTCTGCTCCCGCTCGGCCTCACCAACCCGGCCGACTACGACAGGCTGCACGCGTCGAACACCGCCGCCCCTTCGCCGGTGCCCGGTATCCAGCTCGACGGCTACTTCCCCGACACCTCCACCACCAACACCAACAACGGCTGGAACCACGACAGCCAGTTCGTCATCCGGCTGCCGAAACGCTGGAACGGCGGCCTGGTCGTCGCGGGCCCGCCCGGAATCCGCCGCCAGTACGCCAACGACCGGATCATCAGCGACCAGGTGCTGGCGAGAGGATTCGCGTACGCCGCCACGGACAAGGGCAACACCGGCCCCCAGCTGTACCGGGACGGAGCGCAGCCGGGCGACGCGATCGTGGAGTGGCACTTCCGGTTCACCCAGCTGACCCTCGCCGCCCGGCGGGTCGCCGCCCGCCACTACGGCCGCCCGGCCACCCGGACGTACGCCGCCGGTCTCTCCGCCGCCGGATATCTGGTCCGCCGCCAGCTGGAACACTTCCCGCACCTCTACACCGGCGGAATCGACTGGAACGGCCTGCTCCTCACCCGGGACGAGCCCGGCCTGCTGGCCCATCTGCCCGCCGCTCTCCGGGCCTATCCCCGCTGGGAACGGCAGGAGCCCGGCGCCGCCGATGCCATGTACGCCGCGGGCTACCCCAAAGGATCCGAAGCCCTGTGGAAGGCGCACTACCTGACCCAGTGGGACCTTCTGCAGCGCGTCTTCCGCGAGGAACTCGACCCCGAGTACGACGGCCCCGCCCAAGCGGGCACACCGTTCTGCCCGGAAGGCACCGGCGCGGGCTGCGACACCGACTACGACTACGCCTCCCGGCCCGCCCGGGTCCACGACACGGTGGAGCGGGCCTCGCTGACCGGCCGCATCGGACGGCCGCTGATCACCCTCCAGGGCACCCTCGACGTCATGCTGCCGATCAGCCACACCGGCGATGTGTACAGCGGGATGGTTGACGATGCGGGGCGCGGCGCCCTGCACCGCTACTACCGGATCCAGGACGGCACCCACACCGACGGCTTCCACGACCTCGCGCCCGGGACCGTCCGGCCGATGCTGCCCTGCTTCACCGCGGCCTTCGACGCCCTGGTCGCCTGGACCACCCGGGGGGTCGCCCCGCCGCCCGGCCGTACCGTGCCCCGGCCCGCCGACGGCACGGCCACCGGCTGCGGCCTCTGACCCTGCGTCCCTGCGTCTCTGGGCCGCTGCGGCACCGGACGCCCCCTCAGCGCACGCCCAGAGCCAGCCGTTTGACCTCGCGGAGGGTCGGGGCCGTCCGGAGCGTATGGACGCCCGGGAGCGGGCCGACGTCCCGGTCGATGTACGTGTACAGCTCGGCCGGATCGCGGAAGACGCCGCTGGCCACCAGGTTCGCATCGCCGGTGACGGCGGCGGCGAAGGCGATCCGGGGGTCGGCGGCGAGGGCCCGGCCGACGGTGTGGAGACGGGCGGGGGAGACGTCCAGCCAGAGCCGGGTGATCAGGTGGTAGCCGGCCAGCCGGGGGTCGAAGTCGACGCCGAAGCTCAGAGCACCCCCGTCGCGGAGACGGTCCAGACGGCGCCGCACGCTGGAGGGGGAGAGCCCGGCGGCCGCGGCGAGTTCGGGCACGGTGGCCCGGCCGTCGCGGGACAGCTCGGTGAACAGGGCCCGGTCGGCGGCGTCCAGGGGAAGCGGCGCGCCGGAATCCGCCGCGGGCGGGGTGCGCTCGGGGCGGAAGCGCGTCGCGTGCCAGGTGCTGGTGGCTCCCGCGAAGACATGGAGCATGCAGTGGGCGCTCAGGGACAGCACCTGCGGGGTGCGCGACAGCTTCCGCAACAGCGGCGCGTCGGACCCGTCGGCGGCGCGGACGTCCACGGCGCAGTACAGCTCGGAACCCCCGGCCGCCAGGGTGACCCAGGAGGTTTCGGGGCGGCGGGCGAGGGCCTCGGCGACCGTTCCGGCGGCGTCCGGGGCGCAGTGCAGCCGCAGCAGCCAGCGGGTCAGACCGAGACGGGACGCCACGGGCCGGCCGACGACGCGCAGCCCCAGGGCGCACAGCCGCCGGTAGCGGCGGCCGAGGGTGCGCTCGGAAACGCCGAGATCGCGTGCGATCCCGCTGAAGTGGGCCCGGCCGTCGAGCTGGAGGGCCCGGAGCAGCAGTTCGTCGAGCCGGTCCACGCCGCCGGAATCCACCACTGACCGCCTCTCCTCCGCCTGATTCCCGCATATCCAACCGTACGGCTCGGGCCGGGGCCGACGGCAGGCCGATGGTGGAGCGGTACCCCTCCCGATCCCGGCAGACGAAAGGCCCTCCCATGGCCCTTGACCGCATTCCCGTCGTCGACCTCCGCCCCTGGCACTCGGGTGATCGCACGGCCCGGGACCAACTCGCGGACCGTGTCGACCGGGCCCTCGGGGCCACCGGATTCCTCCTGGTGGCCGACGAGAGTACGGAACCCGGCCTGCCCGGCCGGCTGCGCGCCGCCGCCCACGACTTCTTCCATCTCCCCCCGGCCGTCAAGGCACGCTACGCGCAGAACGCGGGCCGGCGCGGGTGGATCGGCCCGGACCGGGTGGCCGCCGCCCGGTCCGAGGGCGGGGACACCCCGCCCGATCTGCTGGAGGTCTGGTCCTGTACGGCGAGCACCGCCGCGGGCTCGGACCGTACGGCACGCCTGCCCCGGCAGTGGCCCGACGAGGCCCCGGCCCTGCTTCCGCTGGTCACCGAGTACACCGAGCGGATGCGCGCACTTGCTGACACCCTCCTGGAGGTCATGGCCACGGCCCTGGACCGGCCGGCCGACTTCTTCACCCGCCACACGGCCCGCCCGCACTGGGACTTCACCGTCAACCGGTACCCGCCGGCCGACGAGACCGGTCCCGCCGCCCCCGGACAGTTCCGGGTCGGACCGCACACCGACTTCGGGCTCATCACCCTCCTGGACCGGCAGCCGGGAAAGGGCGGCCTGCAGATCCACGACGACGGGGAAGGCTGGCGGGACGCTCCGTACGAACCGGGCACGGTCACCCTCAACATCGGTGATCTGATGGCCCGCTGGAGCGGGGACCGCTGGCGCTCGGGCCGCCACCGTGTCCTGCCCCCGCCGCCCGCCGCCCCGCAGGAGGAGCTGACCTCACTGGTGTACTTCCACTCCTGCGCACCGGAGACCGGAATCACCTCCCTGCCGGCTCCCCTCGGCCGCCGTACCTACGCTCCCGTGCTCGCGGGCGAGTACTTCCGCAGCAAGCTGGAGTCCATCCAGAAGGGGCAGGACCGTTGAGGGCGCCTTCGAACCGCCGGCCGGCGCGGAGCCCCCAGAGGGTGGCGGCGGGGGCGGGAATCCGGCCGGGCTCCGGGAGAAGTGACGGGATGTCAGACATGTGCCGGGTGATGCATTGACTCCGCGGCGGCGCCACGGTTGCATGCTGGATGGTCCTCCGGTGGAGATCCGGAGGGGAAGACGTGTCTTTCCTGGGGGGAAGATGAGGGGAACCACGAACGGGAGCACCTTAAGACGTGTACGGGCCGCCGTGAGCGCGGCGGTCGTGGTCTGCGCGATCACGGCTGTGACGCCCACAGTCGCCACGGCCGCCGCACCGGGGCCGCCGGTCGCGACAAGCGGTCCCGGCGTTGCCGCCGGTGCCGGTGCCGGTGCCGGTGCTGGTGTCGGTGTCGGTGTGGAGAGGGTCAGCGTTGCGACCGACGAAGGCTACGGTGCCGCGTCGATCACCCCCGACGGCCGCAGCATCGTCTTCATGTCACTGGCGAACGGCCCGCAACAAGGCGGCAACGCGGTGTACGTCCGCGACCGGCGGGCGGGGCAGACCAGGACCGAGCCCATGGTCGAGGGCTGGACCCCGGCGATCAGCGGCGACGGGAAACAGGTCGCCGCCAATGCTCCGCGGCAGGGGATGACCGCCGAGCGGATCCAGCAGCATTCGCTGGACCTGGGACTGCTTCCCGTCACCTGCGGCCGCTGCAACCAGCCGTCGCTGAGTGCGGACGGCCGCTACCTCGCCCACGGCAGCCTGCGCTATCCGGGATGGCTCCGGAACGTCGTGGTCGCGGACCGCAACGGCGGTCACCAGATCATCGCCTCTTTCGGCCACTCCGCTCCGGCCCGGCCGTCCATCAGCGGCGACGGCCGCTATGTCGCCTACCAGGACCTCGCCTACCAGAACGAAGGCGTCTATCTGTGGGACCGGACCACCGGCACCACTTCGGCGCCGCTGGAGGGCCCGTCCAAGAGCGCGTCGCTCGTCCAGCTCAGCGACAACGGCAGCAAGGTCGTCTACCTCTCCGGCCCCGACACCTACGTCCACGACACCGGCTCGGGCACCGCCCAAGTGGTGCCGGGTGTTACGGGCGTGGCCATCGACCCCACCGGCCGCTATCTGCTGTACGCCCCGAACGGCACGAGCGGACCGTCGCTCGTGCTGCGCGACCTCCTGACGGGCACCGACGAGACGGTCTCCGACCAGCCCGCCACCGCCGAGGTCGACTCGGTGAGCGCCGACGGGCGCGACGTGGTCTTCCAGTCCGCGGCCGACGGCATCGTCCCCGGCGACACCAACGGCAAGCCCGACGTCTTCGTCCGCAGCTTCTTCTGACCGCCCCGGCTGCCGGCCCGCTCCGCTGTTGCACCCGCCGGTGCCGCGCCGTCCCCGTACGGGATCGGCGCGGCACCGGTCACCCGTGTGCCCCGCCGCCGGGCTCCTTCCGGCGGCGCAGACCGTCCCGCACCCGGCCGACCGTGTCCATCGGGTCCCACGCAGGCCCCCGGCCCCGGGTCAGCGGCAGGCAGGCCAGACCGATCAGCACGGAGACGAAGTGGCCGAGGTCGGTGAAGGTGTGCCCGGTGACCAGCGGAAGCCCGTAGACGATCAGCACCCCCGCCAGATACACGTACCGCCAGGGCGCCGCGATGTGGTAGACGAGTACGCCGACGACACCCGCGAGCGCATAGCTCACCCCGAAGTCCAGCGTGTCGGCCGCGGACTCCGGCGCCAGACCGTGGCGGATCGCCCACAGCAGAGCGCCCTGACTGGCGAACGTGGCCAGCACATGGGCGGTGACGGCGACCACCGCCCAGCGGAGTGTGCCCAGCCAGCGCTCCGCCGGTGCGTGGAAGACGGAGTACAGCACGGCATAGGAGAGCCACCCTCCGCCGTCGATCCACAGGGCGCTGGAGATCAGCACCCGTACCGGATCCGTCGACAGCTGCTCGATATTGGTGGAGCGCCGCCGCAGGAACTCGGTCTCGAACTCCGGCGACATGAAATGCACGAGGACGGTGGTGACGAAGAGAACCGCCAGCCAGAGATAGGTGCCCGGGGCGCTGCGCACATAGGCCCGGACCCGGGCGGCACCCGTACGGACGGCGGCGGCCAGGGACCTGGCCCTGTGGTTCGAGCGGAGACGGGAGAACGCGCGCATAGGCACATCCCCCCACGCCCGGGCCCCGAACCCGCTGATTGAAACGGCATGTCGCGGAGGACGGCGACGGCCGCGGGCCGCCGGAACGGGCGGACCGTCTCCCTCGAAGGGCGGACCGCCTCCTTGACGGGCGGGCCGCCGGAGCCGTCCCGGATCCCCTCCGCAGGCCCCGTACGAGTGGCCCCCGCCCCGCCGTCGGCCCCGCCCCCGGGACGTCACGGCGCCCGGCCCCTACAGTCCGTTCCGTGTCCTTGGGGATGGTGTGCGCACTCGCTGCGACCTGCTGCTACGGTACGGCCTCCGTCCTCCAGGCCATCGGGGCCCGCTCCGTGGCGTCCGGCCCCGGCTCCGGCGTGGACCCCGTACTGCCGCTGCGCGCTCTGCGCCGGGGACCCTATGCCGCCGGACTCGTCCTCGACTGCGCCGGGTTCGCCCTCCAGATCGTGGCCCTGCGGACGATTCCCCTCTACGCGGTCGGCGCCGCGCTCGCCGCGGGCCTCGCGGTCACCGCCGTCGTCGCCGCCTGGCTGCTCAAGGCACGGCTGACCCTCGCCGAATGGAGCGCGGTGGGCGCGGTCTGCGCGGGCCTCGCGATGATCGCCCTGGCGTCCGGGGCGGAGGGGAACCGGGCCGGACCGGCCGCCCTGCGCTGGTATCTGCTCGGCGCGGCGGTGGCGGTGCTCCTCGTCGGGGCGCTCGCCGGCCGGATCCCCGACGGACCACGCGCACTGCTGCTGGGCCTCGGCGCGGGCGCGGGTTTCGGTGTGGTGGCGGTCGCGGTCCGGCTGATCGACTCCCCTGCCCTGCCCCGGCTCTTCGGCAATCCGGCTCTCTACGCCCTGCTGCTCGGGGGAGCAGCCGGGTTCACCCTGCTCACCTCCGCGTTCCAGCGCGGCTCGGTGATCGTGGCGACGGCGGGCATGATCCTCGCGGAATCGGCCGGACCTGCCGTCGTCGGCGTCCTCTGGCTGGGCGACCGGCCGCACGCGGGCCTCGAATGGGTGGCCGTCGCCGGATTCGCGGCCGCGGTGACGGGGGCGCTGGCCCTGTCACGCTTCGGCGACACGGGGACCGAGCCGGGCCGGCAGCCGGATCAGGGCGGTGGCCCACCCTGATCCGGCGCCGCCCGGAGGCAACACCGCGGCCGCCCTGCCCGCACCGGCTACCCCAGGGCGTTGAGCCGGGCCGCCCGGCGGGTCAGATAGTCGCGTTCGGCCAGGTCGGTGGCGCTGCGGGCGGCCTCCGCGTAGAGCCGGGCCGCCGTCACCCGGTCACCGTCGCGTTCCTGGAGGTACGCCGCCACCGCCGTGTAGCGGGGCAGCGAACCGTCCAGCTCCGCCAGCGCCTTCAGCCCGGCGCGCGGACCATCGGCCTCACCGACCGCGACCGCCCGGTTCAGGCGGGCGACCGGGCTGTCCGTCAGCCGTACCAACTCGTCGTACCACTCGACGATCTGCACCCAGTCCGTCTCCCCGGCGCTGGGCGCATCGGCGTGGAGCGCCGCGATCGCGGCCTGGGCCTGGTACTCGCCCAGCCGGTCGCGGGCGAGGGCGGCCTGCAGGACCATGACGCCCTCGGAGATCAGCGCGGTGTCCCACCGGGCACGGTCCTGTTCCGCCAGCGGCACCAGAGCGCCGTCCGGCGCGGTCCTGGCGGCGCGCCGGGCGTGGTGGAGCAGCATCAGGGCGAGCAGCCCGGCGACCTCCGGGTGGTCGATCGCGGCCGCGAGCTGCCGGGTCAGCCGGATCGCTTCGGCGGACAGGTCCACATCGCCCGAGTAGCCCTCGTTGAACACCAGATAGAGCACCCGCAGCACGGTGGAGACGTCCCCCGGCCGGTCGAACCCGACCCCGGACACCGTCCGCTTGGCCCGGCTGATCCTCTGCGCCATCGTCGCCTCGGGCACCAGATAGGCCCGCGCGATCTGGCGGGTGGTCAGCCCGCCCACCGCGCGGAGCGTCAGCGCGACCGCGGACGACGGTGTCAGTGACGGATGGGCACAGAGGAAGTAGAGCTGAAGGGTGTCGTCGACCGACGGCACCGGCCCCGGCGCCGGTTCCTCGTGCACCAGGTCCTGACGCCGGCGCCGGGCGGTGTCCGCCCGGGCCGCGTCGAGGAACTTGCGCCAGGCCACGGTCGTCAGCCAGCCCCGGGGATCCCGTACGGGCTCCTCCCCGTCCTCCCCGTCGTCTTTGCGGAGGACTGCCTCGACCAGCGCCTCCTGCACGGCGTCCTCGGCCGCCGGGAAATCGGCTCCACGGCGGACGAGGACGCCGATCACACTCGGCGTGAGGCTCCGGAGCAGTGATTCGTCCATGTCGGTGTGTGCGGGGGAGTCAGTCGGTGATGGTGGGCGGGGCGGACAGGAAGGGGCGGACCTCCAGCCACTCGTGGATCGGCCTCCCGCCCGCACCGGGCGCGGCCGACAGCTCCCCGGCCAGTTCCACGGCGCGCTCGTAGCTGTCGACGTCGATCACCATCCAGCCCGCGATCAGGTCCTTGGTCTCCGCGAACGGGCCGTCGGTGACCGGCGGCCGCCCCTCGCCGTCGTACCGGACCCAGGCCCCTTCCGGGGCGAGCGCCAGGCCGTCGACGAACTCGCCGGTCCCCTCCAGCCGCGCGGCGAAGTCGTTCATGTACTGCACGTGCGCGGAGATCTCCTCCGGCGTCCACCGGTCCATGGGCACGTCGTTCACCGGGGCCGGTGCGCCGCGGTAGTGCTTGAGAAGCAGGTACTTCGCCATGACGGTCTCCTTGGTGCTGGTGCGGCCATTGTGGCCGCGCTCACCCCGGGGACGGAGCGGGCCACGGATTCTCGACATGGTCCGCCGAAGTTTTTTGCCTCGTACGGGCGAGCCCGGGTGCGGGTGCCCGGCCGCTCACGCCCCGGGGCCGTCCTTCGGCGGCGTGCCCGGGGGTGCGAACCGTACCGGTGCCCGGAACCGGGCCCGGCGGGCCGCGCGGCGGAAGACCGTCAGCACCGCCGGGCCCGCCAGCAGGATGCAGACGAAGTTGGTGACCGCCCGGCCCGTGTCCCAGCCCAGCGACGTCGCGACGTCGAAGGCGATGTAGCGCTGCCACTGCTCGGTGAACGGGAGCCCCGGCAGATAGGCGATCGAACTCCCCGGGTCGACGGAGAACGGCCAGAACGACAGATTGAGCAGAAAGCCGAAGAGATAGCCGGAGAACGAACCGTAGACGGCGAGCATCAGCACCTCCCGGCGGCCCGAGGCCCTCGGCAGGAAGCCCGCCAGCATGCCGACGAAGGCACAGCCGAACATCTGGTACGGCATCCAGGGGCCGACCCCGCCCGTGATCAGGGCCGACGCGAACAGCGACGTACAGCCCAGGGTGAAGCCGAAGCCCGGTCCGTACACCCGGCCCGCGAGGACCAGGACGAAGAACACCGTCTCCACGCCCGCCGTGCCCGCCCCCAGCGGACGCAGCGCCGCATTGACGGCCGACAGGACGCCCAGCATGGCCAGCGCCTTGGAGTCGATGCCGCCCTCGGCGATCTCGGAGATCACCACGGACAGCACCAGGACCAGCAGCACGCCGAAGATCAGCGGGGGAGCGTAGTGGGAGGCGAAGGTGCCGGGGGCGACGACGAACGGCCAGAAGAAGGCCACCAGGCCGAGGAGCGCGGCGAGGACGATCACGATTCCGGCGCGCGGGCCGATCCTGATCGCGGGTGCGGCGGGTGCGGCGGGTGCGGCGGGTGCGGCGGGTGCGGCGGGTTCCGGTCCCGGGTCCCTCGGGGCGTCGTTCATCCCGTCCTCCCCTCTCCCGCCACCGCCGCCACCTGTCCCACCGTCAGATAGGGCAGAGGCGCGAGGACCTTCGCGACCTGCGGGGCGAACACCGGAGACGCCGTGATGACCTCCGGAGTCGGCCCGTCCGCGACGACGTCCCCCTCGGCCATCACCACCACCCGGTCCGCCGCCCGGGCCACGAACTCCACATCGTGCGTGGCCACCACCACCGCGCGGCCCTCCCGCGCCAGCCCGTCCACGATCCCCGTCAACTGCTCCTTGGCCCGGTAGTCCAGCCCCCGCGTCGGCTCGTCGAGCAGCACCACCGGCGGGGCCGCGGCGAGCTGGATCGCCAGGACCAGGGCGAGTTTCTGGCCCTCGGACAGATCCCGCGGATGCGCGCTCCCCGGAAGGCCGGGGACCAGCCGGTCGAGGATCTCCCGCGCCGGTACGGCCGTCCCCGCGTCCGGCGCCGATTCGCGGTCCGCCTGCGCCAGCTCCTGCGCGACGCTCTCCAGATAGAGCAGGTCCGTCGCCGTCTGCGGCACCAGGCCGACCAGCCGCCGCGCCCCGGCCGCCGGAAGCTTCTTCGGATCGGCGGCGGCACCCCCCTTGAGGACCTCCACCGTCCCGGCCTGCCGCGGCCCCGACCCTTGGAGGGCCCACAGCAGCGACGACTTCCCCGAGCCGTTGCGGCCCATCAGCGCCGTCACCTCGCCCGCCCGCAGCTCCAGAGCGACCTCCCGTACGGCGGGTACGTTCCGGTGCTTCACCGTCACGCCCCGGGCGGCGAGCACCACCGGGCGGTGGGCCGGGGGAGCGGGCCGGACCGGCGGGGGCACGGCGTCGGCGAGCGCGGTCCGCAGCGGGGCCGCCGCCCGGCGTGCGTCACGGATCGACAGCGGCAGCGGCGACCAGCCCGCCACCCGGCCCAGGTCCACCACCGGCGGTGCCACACCCGAATCCCGGAACACCTCGGCGGGCGGCCCCGACACCACCCGACCGTCCCCCGGCAGATGCAGCACCCGGTCCGCGTACTGCACCACCCGCTCCAGCCGGTGCTCGGCGACCAGCACCGTCACCCCCAGATCGTGCACCAGCCGGGTGACGGCCGCGAGCACCTCCTCCGCCGCCGTCGGGTCCAGCGCGGACGTCGGCTCGTCGAGGACGAGGACCCGGGGATGGGCCGTCAGCACCGAACCGATCGCCACCCGCTGCTGCTGCCCGCCCGACAGCTCGTACAGCGGCCGGTGGCGCAGCTCCGCCAGACCCAGCAGGTCGAGGGTCTCCTCCACCCGTTTGCGCATGGTCGCGGGCGGCACCGCCAACTGCTCCATCGCATAGGCCAGCTCCTCCTCGACCGTGTCGGTGACGAAGCCGTCCAGCGGATCCTGGCCCACCACCCCCACCACATCGGCCAGCTCCCGCGGCGGATGGTGCGCGGTGTCCCGGCCGTCGACGACGACCCGGCCGTGCAGCGTGCCGCCGGTGAAATGCGGCACCAGCCCGTTCACGGCCCCCAGCAGAGTCGACTTCCCGACCCCCGTATGCCCGGTGACCAGGCACAGCTCGCCCTCCTCCACCGTCGTACAGACATCGCGCAGTACGGGTCCCGGCGCGCCGTCGTAGACGACGGACACCTCGTCGAAAGTGATCACAGGGCGGAGTCCTCGGTACGGCGCGCGACGGCGCGCGGGACGGAAACCTCGGCGTCAACCTCGGCGGAAGCACCGGCGGCGGCGCGGGGCGGAGGACCGGAGGGTACGGCGGTCGGCGGCGGCGACAGGAACCCGGCGGCCCCGGCGAGCAGGATCGCCACGGCCGGGACCGGCGGCAGGGACGGCCAGCCCAGCGGATACAGCGACGCGTTCAGCTCCGCCGCATCGAACCCGGCCCCGCTGAACAGCAGGACGGCCGAGAGCACCCCGCACCCGGCGACCGCCCACTCCGGAAGCCGCCACGGATCGGGCCGGTAGAGCGTCCGCGTCACCCGCCGGCCGCCCAGCCGCAGCCCGGCCAGACAGAGCAGGGCGCCGAAGGCCAGCGCGGGCAGTCCCAGCGGTCTCGGGGCCGTCGCGTCGAGCAGACCGTACGCCCCCGCACAGAGACCGCACATGCCCAGCAGCATCAGCGCTCCCGTCAGCCGCCGTGAACGGCGTGTCGCCGAACCCGCCCGGCCGTAGCCCCGCGAGTCCATCGCCGCCGCCAGCCGCAGCGACCGCTCCAGGGCGTCCTCCAGCACCGGCACCACGATGCCGCGCAGCGCCCGGAGCCCCTTCGTCCGGCCCGCCCGCAGTCTGCGGGCCCGGTGCACCCGCCGGACGCTCTGCACCAGCTGGGGCGCGACGCTGATGGATACGGTGACCGCGACCCCCAGCTCGTACAGCGCACCCGGCAGCACCCGCAGGGCCCGCTTCGGATTGGCCAGCGTGTTCGCCGCCCCGATGCAGCACAGCATGCACGCGAGCCGCAGGCCTTCCGTGGCCGCCGACAGCAGTGCCTCCAGCGATACCGGACCGCCGATCTGGATGCCCGCGTACCAGTCGGGCGTCGGGATCGTCGGCAGCGAGAACAGGAAGTGGTCGTCCGGGGTGATCCCGGTGCCGAAGACGGCCCGGAACACCACCCTGATCGCGATCACGATCAGCGCCAGATACAGGTAGTAGTGGAAGCCCCGGGCCCACGGCGCTTCGGTACGGCGCACGGTGACGACGTAGCCGAGGACGGCCAGGACCAGGAGCAGCAGGAGCGGATTGTTCGTCCGGCTGACCGCGGTGGCCAGCGCCAGCGCCCAGATCCACCAGGCGACGGGGTGCAGGGTCCTGGGCAGCCTCCGGCCGCCCGGGTCCGGCGCGGGGCCAGCGGTACGCAACACGCGGGCGGCTCCGTCTAATCCGTACGACGGCGGCGGCGCACCGTGACCACGGCCGCCCCGCCGAGGACCACGACCAGCCCCACCGTCGCGATGACCGGCAGCGCCGACCCCGAATCGTGGTGGACGTCGGTGGCCGGGGCCGCGTCCACGACCTTCGGCGCCCCGCTCGCCGCGGCCACCGCCCCCGGCACCGAGGCGGCGGGCGACGGAGCAGCGGTGGACGGCGACGGCGACGGGGCGGCGCTCGTCGGCGCGCTACCGGACGGTGCGGACGGCGCGGTGGACGGTGTGGTGGCAGGGGAGGGGGCCGCGGGCGCAGTGGTACGCACCGGTGCCGGGCCGGTGTCCGTGCCCGGCGGTACCGAGGGGGCCTTCCCGCTGGGCGCGGGCGCGCCGCCCACCGGCCGGGTGTTGTGCGCCCGCAGCTGATCGGGGGTGACCTTCGGCCGTCCCTTGGTGCCGCCGATGTCCGTCCCGCCGAAGATCCACAGGTCGACGCTGCCGGGCTTCGGCTTGTAGAGCATGGCGCCGAGGGTGCTGTACTCCCAGGTGTTCTCGCCCGGATCGGCGTGCCAGTACGACCAGTAGGCGGAGGCCGGGGGAGTGAGGACGCAGTCCTCCTGGTCCGGCGGCGGGAACATCTTCCCGCCCCGGTGCCCGCTGTAGCCGATGCGGCAGATGAACGCCGGGCCGTCGTGGCCCGTACCGGCGGTCCGCCAGCCGCCCTGGTTCAACAGCTCGTAGCCGGTGGTCGGAGTCGTACCGCACGAGCGGTAGACCGGCCCGCCCCAGCGGCTGAAGTCGACCGCGAGCACCGCACCGGACGAGGTGGTGCAGCGGCCCATCGGCTGCGGATCGGCCGCGGCCGGGGACACCGAGGCCCCCAGCGCGGCGGCCGTCAGCCCGAGCGCGGCGGCCGCGCGGGCGAACCGTGCCAGGGTCATCAGCGGCTCCCCGCGGACGTCCGGCGGCGGGCGGCGACGACCGCGGCCGCACCGACTGCCAGCAGGGCGGCCGCGAGACCGGCCAACGGCATGGCGTCCGTACCGGTCGACGCCAGCCGGCCCCCGCCGGAACCTCCGGAGCCCGTGGTGCCTCCGGAGCTGTCTCCCCCTCCGGAGCTCTCACCCGGGGTGACGATCTGCGGCGGGGCGCCGCCGTCCGGATCGTGGCCCGGTCCGGGATCCGGCTGCGGGGAGGTGCCCGCCAGGCTCCGCTTCAGCACCGCGAACGACACGGTGGTCGAACCGCCGACCGCCTGCGCCGACGCCCTGACGTCCGAACCGGGCTCCTCCACGGCGACGTCGAACCCGCCGTCGGTGTTCTGCCGGCCCGCCAGGAACACCTGCGCACGGGCGATCCGGTCGCGGTACTCCGGCTCGTCGAGCGCGAGCCCCTGAATCGCCAGCGCCGCCGAGTTGACCGAGTTCCCGGACGCGCCCGGGAAGCCGCCGTCGGCGAGCTGCCTGCCCGCAAGCCACTTCAGGGCGCGCGCCACGGCGGCGTCGGCCTTCTCGCCGCCCACCAGGTGAAGCGCCATGGCGGCCATCGCCGTGGAGTCCACTTCCTGGTCCGAGGAGTTCCTCACCGGGATCACGCTCGGGAAGGCGCCGGACGGCCACTGGAGGGAGAGGAGATAGTCCACCGGGGCGGCGGCCGCTTCCCGCTCACCCGCCCGCACCTGCGCGATGATCCCCAGCGACTGGCCGAACACCGACCTGGCGTTGCGGTAGTTGCCCTTCGCATCGCAGCCCTGACCGGCTGCGGCGCAGGTCTCCTTCGCCAGCGCGGCGATCAGATCAAGGCCGCCGAAGTCCCGGGGGTCGCGGCCGACCGTCTGCGCGAGGAGCGCCGCCTTCCCGATGGAACCGCCCGAGGCGTGTTTGGTGCCCGTCAGGGTCCAGCTGTGGAGGGTGCGGCCCTCGCCGTCCTTGCCGCCCTGGTCGAGGAAGTCCACGATCCCGCGGAGCTTGGCGTTGTCGTGCCCGGTGGCGGCGAGCGCGAAGGCACCGTCGATGGTCAGTCCGAAGTCGGCCCGCTGTGTGCCCGGTACGGGGTAGTAGCGGCCGCGGACCAGCTGCTTCGGGGCGGTGAGATAGGCCACGCCCTTCTTCAGGTCGGGGCCCTTGCCGGGACCGGGACCGGGACCGCCGGGGTCCGGGCCGCCCGGCTCGGCCGGGTTCTCCGGATCCGCCGGGATCACCTTGGCGACCAGGTTCAGCAGATCGGTGCCGGCGCCCGCCAGCGCGGCCGGTTCGGTGGGGTAGAGATGCGGTTCCAGGGCGAGTTCGTCGGAGCTGAAACCACCCAGCGGGAACTGCCGCCCGGCCAGCCAGGCCACGCCCTTGTCCGCGCGTGCCTTGTCGCCCGTCGCCCGCAGCACCTGCGCGGCGAGGGCCGTGGTGGTGACATCGGCGGCATTGGTGCTGTCGGTGTAGCCGGGGAGGGAACCGTCCGCCCGCTGCTGCCCCTTGAGCTCCTCCAGGGTCTCGGCCAGGGCCCCGTCGAAGCCGCCCGCCGCATGCAGCGCCAGGGCGATCCACGCGGTCGCGGCCGGTTCGCCGTCGCAGTACTGGCCGGGCGGGTTCAGCATGCTGCCGTGACCGCCGCCGGGGCAGTCCAGCCGGGTCAGCCGGGCGACCGCCGACTCCGGCGGCTCCACACCCGCACGGACCAGGGCCAGCACCGCCATCGCCTGTGCCTCGGTGGTCCCGGCCCCGCGGAAGTCGCCCGCGGCCGAACAGCCCTCCTGCGGCGCTCCGGGCGCGGGCTCGGGGCAGACCGCCGCCAGCAGACCGCCGATCAGATCGTGGCCGCCGAAGTCCCGCGGATCCTTCCCGACGATCTTCGCCAGGAGTGCGAGCCGGGCCGCGGCCTCCGTGTTCGGCGGCTGGTCGGCGCCTTGCGGATAGGCATAGGCGGTGGTACGGCCCCGGAGGTACGCCGAGACCCGGTCCAGGACCGCGCTCCTGCCCACCGAAGCCGCCAGGGCATAGGCCGCCTTGACGGTCAGCAGGTCACTGGGCTCGCCCGGGGAGGTCTCCACCCGCTCGCCCCCGGTCAGCCGCTGCTGCACCCAGCCGCCCGCCGCCCGGGTGCGGATCTCCGCCGGGCCGGCACCCGCCCGGATCTGGTCCGGGCTGAACGACGGCTTCGCGCCACCGCCGCCCCCGACCTCCGTGGCACCGAACACCCAGGCGTCCACATCGCCCGGCCTCAGCTTCCGGGACATCGCCCCCAGACTGCTGTAGCGCCAGTCCTTGGTGCCCTTCGCCGCCACCCAGTACGACCAGTAGGCGTCCGCGCCCGGGGTGTCCTTGCACTTCTCCCGGTCCGGCGTCGGATACTGCTTGCCGTCCGGGGCCGCGGGGTGACCGATCCGGCAGATGAACGCGGGACCGTCGTGCTCGGTGCCCGTCGTGCTGAACCCGCCGGTCTTCAGCAGTTCGTACCCCGTCGTCGGAGTCGGGTCGCAGCCGCGGACCACGGACCCGTCGAACGCGCCGAAGTCGACCGCGACGATCGCGCCCTTCGACGGAGTGCACTTCTCCGGCGCGTCGGCGGCCGCGGGCGGAGCGGCGGCGTACAGCCCGCCCGAGCAGAGCACCAGCAGCGCCACCGCCCCGGCCGCCCAGGAGCCCGGGCTCCACCACCGGCCGCCGCGCCCGTCTGTCCCTCGGGTCCCTCGGTTCGTCCCCACCCCGGCCCCTCGTGTCGTCCGCGCGGGCACGGCACGTGGCGGGACGGCCCCGCACGGCCGGAATGAGTCACTCCGCCGGAGGCCGGTCGACCACGCCGTAGTCCGCGACGGCGTTTCTCGCTGAATCGAGCACCCATCCCAGGCAGTCCGGCTCGTCCGCCGCCCGGCGGACTCACGGTTGCGGGTCAGCGCCGGATTTCCACCGGCTTCCCCTGGTCATGAGCATGTATCAGCCGGATTGGAACATGTGGCCGAAGGGGGCGTCAAGGTGACCTGAATCCCACCGCCCGGCCGTGCCGCCCGGTGAATCCGGCACGGTGGCGCGGCAGTTGCACCTCCGGTACCGTCCAGGGCTGTCACATGGGGGAATCCGGTGCGAATCCGGAACTGACGCGCAACGGTGTGGGACGGCGGAAGCCGTGCCGAGTCCGAATGCCCATGCGGCGAGCACCACCCAGGAAGCCGTTACCTCGCGTTCGGACGGCGGCCCAGCGGCCCCCACGGCCCCGGTGAGCCCCGGGCCCGGCGGACGGTGCGCCCGGCCGGTGTCCCCCATCACAGGAGCAGGCCACATGCCCCGTAGCGCAACCACCGCACCGATGCCCCGCGCCGCACTGCGCGCACTGGTCGCCACCACTGCCGCGGCCGCCGCACTCGCCGCCGCGACACTCCCCGCCACGGCGACCTCCACCCCCGCCCAGATAGCCACCTCCAAGACCAACGGCGTCGCCTATCTGAAGACCCTCCAGGCCGCCGACGGCTCCTACGCGGGCTCCGGGCTCTCCAGCGAGTGGGCGTTCAGCGCCTTCGCCGCCGCCGGTACGGCCGTCGTGGACGTCGCACCGGGCGGCGACGCCACCAAGAACGCCCGGACCGTCTACCGCAACCTCCTCTCCACCGCCGCCTGGCCGTCCGCGACCCCCGTCGTCACCGACTATGAACGCGGCACCCTCAACGCCTACGCCGCCGGAATCGACCCGGCCCGGGTCTCCGCCTCCCGCAACCTCATCGCCGACGTCTACGGCTACTGGCAGACCGCCGAGGCCGGATACTTCGGCAACAGCGCCAACTACAACGGCACCGTCTTCGCGGGCCTGGCGCTCGCCGGTGCCAGAACCCAGACCGGCGGACAGCGCGTACCGCAGGCCCTGCTCGACGCGATCGTCACCCGGATCCGCGCCAACCAGCACACCGACGGCGGCTGGGACTACCAGAAGGCCGAAGGCGACCCCGTCCGGCTGGCCGCCCCCGGCGACGTCGACATGACCGGCGCCTCGATGGCCGCGCTCTGCGCCGCCGGGGTGCCCGCCACCGACCCCGATATCGTCCAGGCCCGTACCTTCCTGAAGACCAAGCTGGTCAACGCCTCCGGCGCCTTCACCGCCATGTACGGCATCAACTCCAGCTCCAACGGCTGGGCCGTCTCCGGCCTCAACGCCTGCGGCATCAACCCCCAGACCGGCGACTTCCTCACCCCCGCCGGAAAGACCCCCGTCGACTTCCTCATCGCCCAGCAGTTCAACCCCGGCGGCGGCTTCCGCTACAAGCCCTCCGACGGCAGCCCCTCCGCCTACTCCTCCACCGACGCCCTGAGGGCCGTCGCGGGCGGCGGCTTCACCGCCGCCCCGCCGCTCCCCACCGGCGGCGCCTCCCGCTGGGTCGCCCAGAGCACCTTCACCTCCGGGACCGCCACCGAACTCGCCCTCACCGTCGACGACGGTACGGGAGCGCTCAAGGTCTGCTCGGTCGCCTTCACACCCACCGGCACCACGACCACCCTCGGGGCCGTCCTGGACGCGGCAGCCGGCGCCGCGACCCCGGCGGGCTGCGTCACCTCGGTGACCCCGTCCTCCGGCACCGGCACCATCACCGCCGTCAACGGCACGGCCAACAGCGGAAGCAGCACCTGGAAGGCGAGCGTCGACGGATCCGCCTTCACCGCGGCCGCCCGCGACCGGGTCATCGGCATCGGCGACACGATCGCCCTGCGCTACGGCTCCTGATCCGGAGCGGGTACGGGACGGGGCCGGCCGGCCCCGTCCCGTACCCCCCGATCTCCGTACCCCTGCCGCTCCACCGCCCCTTCCCGGACACGGCACGCCCACCGGCCCGTACACACCGTCGGGCCACCCCGCCATACTGGACCTCCGGGGAGCGGAAAGACCGACGGGGGCGACGGAAGGCAATGGCGGAGTCCAGGCTGATTCACGACCGGTACCGGCTGGAGGAGGTGATCGGGCGCGGCGGCATGGGCGAGGTGTGGCGCGCCGTCGACGAGTCCCTGGGACGCAGCGTCGCGGTCAAATGCCTCAAGCCCGTCGGCCCCCACCACGACGCCTCCTTCTCCACCGTCCTGCGCGAACGCTTCCGCCGCGAGGCCCGGGTCGCCGCCGCGCTCCAGCACCGCGGAGTGACCGTCGTCCATGACTTCGGCGAGTACGAAGGCGTGCTGTTCCTGGTCATGGAGCTCCTCGACGGACGCAACCTCAGCCAGCTGCTGGAGGAGAACGCCCACGAGCCGCTGCCCGTCGACGACGTCGTCGAGATCGCCGTCCAGGTCGCGGACGCCCTCGCGTACACCCATGAACGCGGCATCGTCCACCGCGACCTGAAACCCGCCAACATCGTCCGCCTCACCGACGGCACGGTGAAGATCTGCGACTTCGGCATAGCGCGCCTCGGCGAGAACATCGGCACCTCGTCCCGGCTGACCGGCACCGGCATCGCCATGGGCACCCCCCACTACATGTCGCCCGAACAGATCGGCGGCGGACACATAGACCACCGCAGCGACCTCTACTCCCTGGGCTGCGTCCTCTACGAGATCGCCACCGGCGTCCCGCCGTTCGACGATGAGGACGCCTGGGCCGTCCTCATCGGCCACCGCGACACCGTCCCGCAGCCACTCCGCGTCCACCGGCCCGAAATCCCCGAACACGTCCAGCAGACCGTGCTCGACCTGCTCGCCAAGACCCCGGACGGCCGGCCCGCCGACGCCCGCGATCTGCGTCTGCGGATGACGGGCCCCCGGGGCCTGCCCGCGGCACCCGCCCCGAGCGCCGCCCGCCCCGCGGCCCCGGCGCCCCTGCCCGCCTGGGGCCGGCGGCTGACCGGCGGCCACCACGCGACGGCCACCGCACTCCGGCCCGTCCTCCCCGACCACACCGCCGGGCTGACCGGTGAATGGACCACCGGAACCGCCGTCCGCCCCGCGCTCGCCGGGCAGACGGTACGGCGCGAGCGCCCCACCCCGTCACCGGAAGCCCTGGCCGTCCTCGCCGGCCGCCACAGCGCCGGGCTCAGCCTCGGCCGGCTCGGGCGCTGGGAGGAGGCCGGCGAGGTCCACCGCGCGGTCGCCGCCGAACGCGAACACGCCCTCGGCGCCGACCACCCCGACACCCTCGCCAGCCGCTACGAGGTCGCCTTCACCCTCAGCCGCACCGGCCGTGCGGAGGACGCGCTCGACGGCTTCCGCCGCGTGGCCGACGGCCGCGAACGCGCCCTCGGCGCCGACCACCCCGACACCCTGGCCGCCCGCCAGGAGACCGCGTACGTCCTCGGTCTCCTCGGCCGCCATCTGGAGGCACACGACCGCTACACGGAGGTGCTCACCGCCAGGGAACGCATCGTGGGCCCCGACCACCCCGACACCCTGCGCTGCCGCCACAACCTCGCGTTCAACCTGAGCAGGCTCGGCCGTCTCGAAGACTCCTTCCGCATGGTCTGCGACGTCGCCGAGGCCCGCGCCCGGATCCTGGGCGCCGACCACCCCGACACCCTGGTCACCCGGTACGAGGTGGCCTACGCCCTCGGTCAGCTCGGCCGCTGGACCGAGGCCCTGACCGCGTACCGCGAGGTCGCCGCCGCCCGGACCCGCGCCCTCGGCGCCGACCACCCCGACACCCTGGCCGCGCGCTACGAGGTCGGCATCAGCCTCGGCCGCCTCGGCCGCGCCGCCGAAGCCGTCGACCTCTACACCGCCCTGATCGCGGACCGCACCCGGCTTTCGGGCCCCGACGACCCCGAAACCCTCCGCGCGCGCCACGGCCTCGGCGTCAACCTCGGCCGTACGGGCCGCTGGCCGGAAGCCCTGGAGCAGGCCCGCGACATCAGCACCCGCCGCGCCCGGACCCTGGGCCCCGACCACCCCGACACCCTGGTCAGCCACCGCGAGGTCGCCGTCGCCCTGGGCTGGCTGGCCCGCTGGCCCGAGGCCCTGACCGTCTACACCTCGGTCGCCGGCACCCGCGACCGCGTCCTGGGCCCGGACCACCCGGACGCCCTGGCGAGCCGCAACGACGAAGCACACTGCCTGGAACAGCTCGGGCGCCACGAGGAGGCGGTGGAGCTGTACCGGAGGGTGGCGGCCCTGCGGGACCGGCGGGCGCATTAGCACCCCCTGCCCCCGGGTGCCCGGACGCACGAAACCCGTCCAGGGTTGTACACAACCGGGGTGATTGCCCGTCCCGGACGCGGTGCGGTTGCATCGCGGAAACGCCTCGGCAGGGGGCCGGGGCCGTGACTGTCCTGGAGGACATATGAGACGGATCTTACGCGCGGTGACGGCTGCGGCGGGGGCCTGTCTGCTGGCAGCGCTGTTGCCGATGGGGACGGCGACGGCCACCCCCGGGGGCGGTGGGGTGACGGAGCGGATCAGTGTGGCCGCGGACGGGACGCAGGGCGACGGGCCGTCGTTCGTCTCGGTGATCAGCAGGAACGGCCGCTATGTCGCCTTCATGTCGCAGGCGCGGAACCTGCTGCCCGGTCCGGTCGCGCCTGTGGGCTGGCACGGGACGTACCTGCGCGACCGGCATACGGGAACAGTGGAGCTGGTGACCTCCCAGGGCCACCCGGCCGATGTGCACGACTTCAGCGCCTCGGGAAACCTGATGGTGATCACGGCACACGGCGGACTGCATGTGCGCAACCTGTCCACGGGCCACACCCAGCGGGTGGACGTCGACCTCGGTGAGTTCACCGGCGGCAGCCCGCTGTTCCCCCGGATCAGCGGCTCCGGACGCTACGTCGTGTTCGTAACGTACCGCCCGCAGGGGTCGACGGCGGCGGAGGCCGCAAGGGTGTACGTGCGGGATCTGCAGACCGGTACGACGCAGTGGGTGAGCCATCCCAACACCTCGACCGCCACCTACTACGCGGGCGCCCCCGCCATCAGCGACGACGGGCAGCGCATCGCGTACACCTCCTTCAGATACCTGCCCGAGGGCACATCCCGGGGCAATGTCCACCTCCTCGACCGGAACACCGGAGAGCGGCAGACGGTGGACGTCTCGGAGAACGGGCCGACGCCCGAACGACGGCTGGGCGGGCTGTCGTTGAGTGCGGACGGCAACCTGGTGCTCTTCAACCTCTTCGACGGCAGTCCGGTGACGGCGGACGACCAGTACTCCAGGAGTTTCATCCGCGATCTGACGACGGGTACCACCCGGCCGATCCCGGCCAGCGGACCCCAGACCGGGGCCAGCGACGGCTCGCTGAGCGCCGACGGCCGTTTCGCCCTCTACATGGTGGGCTTCCCCGGCTCGCCGGGGCCATGGCAGCTCCACATCCGGAATCTGGAGACCGGTGAGGTGCAGAACGTGAGCACCGCGATGGACGGCGGTCCGGCCTCTGCGCATGCCTCTCCCGGGCGGGTGTCCATGACCGGCGACGGCCGCACGGTCGCCTTCGTCACGGGCGCCGCCAATCTCGTCCCCGGCGACACCAACGCCACCACGGACGTCTTCGTACGGACCCTTCCGCCCGCACCCCTCAACCCCCGGTGACCATCCGAAAGTTCTGCCCCATGCCTTAGGCTGCCGTGCCCATGAACGCTGTACTGAGGTTCCGGCGACGCATACGCCGGGCGGACCGGCGGACCGCCGTCGCTGTCGCGATCGGGAACGTCGTACTGCTCACGATGCTGCTGCTGATGACGATCGGCGCACTGCCGGGCTTCGAGGCGCACACCCCGGAGCGGGAATCCGCCGTCCAGGGAACGGCAGCCCGGATCTTCGGCTGTTGGCTCGCGGGCGGTCTGCTCCTCTTCGCCACGCTGGGCACGACCCGGGCCCTCTTCGCCCACCTGGCCACGATGCTGGCACCGCCCGCACTGCTGATCCTGATCCTGGCGGCCGGGATGTGACAGGCGGGGACCGGTAGGTGACATGCGATCATATGTTCGGTGATCTTGGTGGGGGCTGTGAAGCCGCGGACGGTGTGAGAGGCAGCAGGTGAACAACAACGGGGGACGGGGCGGGTCATCCGTGCCCGACGAGGAGTGGGAGCGCTTCCTCAGGGAATCGGTGGACGGGACACCGGACGCGCCGCGGGAGCCCTCGGCGCGGGCCCGGGTCGTGGCACGGCGGCTGCGCGAGAGCCCCGGGCAGCCCGAGGCCTGGCGCTCGTACACACCGGCCCGGCCGCGGCGGAAGAAGGTCTGGTACGCCGTCTTCGCCGGGGTGCTGGTCGTGCTCGCACTGCTGGCCGTGGCGGTGGCCCCCGACCGGGTGACCGGCTGGTTCGGCGGCGGAGACGGCGGGGCCGACGCTCCGCTCGCCGCCGAGTCGGAACGTCCCACGGCGGCACCGCCCCGGGACACGGCCCTGCGGCCCACGCCGGAGGACCCGTTCAGGGGCTCACCCGCGGCGCGCTGGGCGAAGGGCACGGCCGGAATCACCCTGCCCCCGGCCAGGGCGACCGGATGGATGAACACCGCCCAGGTCGAGCAGGCACTCGACCGGACCCGGGACTTCCTCGCCGCGTCCAGCCTCGACCCGGCGGTGCTGCGCGGGGAACACCCCGGCCGGGCGATCGCCCTGATCAACCCGCGTCAGCGGGACGTCCAGGACTTCCTGTCGACGGCGTTCCGGTCGCCGGACGAGAAGAACGACCCGCTGATGCTCTTCAGCCGGTACGACGACAAGCGCGTACGCCCGGTCGGCAACGACATCAGGACCCGGGGCCGGATCTCCTTCGCGGAGGCGAAGGACGGTGCCCTGCGGGTGACCACCGACGTCACCTACGTGTATCCGTTCGTCCCGTCCGAGGGCGGCGAGGAGATCGCGCGCACGATCGTCCGCCGCGAGGTGGTGCTCGACTGGAACGACCCGGCGAAGGTGATGACCGAGCCCGGAACCTTCTCCCTCGTCTCGTACTCGGTCGACATCACCAACGGCGGCTGCGGCACCGCCACCGGCAGGCTGTCCCCGGAGTTCGGCGCCGACCGCCCGCCCGGCGCCGGCAACGGACCTGACGTCGACCCGTACGACCGCAGCACCTTGATGGCGGACCGGATGCGCAACGCCGACGACAAGAAGTGCGGGACGGCCACGCGCTCCTGATGTGCGGGAGAGGGTCTCCCGCCGCGGAGCCCTATCTCCTCCCGAACCGGCGGCGCTTCGACGCATTGCTCCAGCCCGGCTTCTCCGGGGCGGCCCCCGGCGGGGGGCCCGCGCTCGGGCGGTGGATCAGGGTCAGGCCCTCGTGGTCGATCGGCTGCCACGCATGGTCGTGCGTACGGAACGTGAAGCCCTGCTCGTTGTCCGTCGAGTGGGTCAGCAGGGCGCGGCCCTGGCCCGCGTACTGCCGGACCTCATCCCACAGCACGTCCCGCACGCGCGCCGACGGATCGCCCACGAACACGCCCGGTGAGATCTCCAGCAGCCAGCGCGTCAGGAAGCCCCGCAGGCCCGGTGGGCAGTTCGTCAGCACGATGACCGTCACCAGAGCACCGCTTCGTCCGCATCGGCAGCCGCCGACGAACCGTAGTTGACCCCGGACGCCACCTGTCCGTCCCCGTCGGTCCGGAGGGTCATCCGGTCCTCGTCGGGGATGTCCCCGGCGCCCGGCAGCAGCAGCCGCTGGATATCGCGGACACAACGGTCCAGGAGCCGGGTCTCGTTGATCCGGTCCCGCAGCGCACGGCGCGTCCGTGCGCCCGTGTCCTCTTCGCTCTCGGCCGCCACGTCGAACGCCAGCGGAATGCCGATATCGGTCTTGTACAGGTCCGCGATATCGAGGACGAAGGACAGCTCGTGGCCGGAGTGGACGAAGCCCAGCCCGGGGGCGCAGCCCAGGGAGGCGACGACCGCGTGGGCGATTCCGTACATGCACTGCGCCGCCGCCGTGATCGCCTGGTTCACCGGATCGCCCGAGCCGAAGTCGCCCGGCGTGTACCTCCTGCCCTTCCAGGGGACTCCGGTACGCGCCGCCTGGGCGCGGTAGCACTCCTTGACGCGGTCGCCCTCCCGGCCCAGCAGCTGCTGACGGGTCAGAGCCGCCGGGTCCTCGTCGGGGAACCGCAGCCGGTACATGGCCCGGGCGACACCGAGGCGGCTGCGCTGGTTGGCCCACTGCACCGCCTGGGCCTCCACCAGCGCCGCGGACCGGCTCAGCGCGCGGCCGCCCGCGTAGTAGCGGACACCGTGCTCGCCGACCCAGGCGACCGCCGCGCCCGTCTCGCCGAGGACGCTCATCGCCTGGTGGGTGATGCGGGTGCCCGGCCCCAGCAGCAGGGTGCCGATGGTCGCGGACGGGATGTGCGTCGTACCGTCGGCGTCCTCCGCGGTGATCGCGTTGGAGTCCCGGTGGACCGTACAGCGCTCCAGATAGACGAAGGACACCCGCTCGGCGGTGCGGGTGAGCTGACGGGGGGACAGCGCGGCGCGCCTGCCGACGGTCGTCACGGCCCCGCCTCCGCGGCGACGGGCACGAGGGTCATCAGCCCGCACCCGTACGCCCGCGCCTTGCCGATGCCCCGGGTGAGGGTACGGCGCAGGGCGACCGGATCCGTGACCGTCAGCCGGCCGTCGTACGTCACCGTGACGATCTTCACCCGGTGCACCGGCGATCCCCGGCCGGCCGCGGACTTGGCGAAGGACAGCTCCCGCTGGTCCCGGACGACCGCCTCGTAGGCGTCCCCGTGGTGCGGGCGCCCCTGGAGAGTCCTGCCGCCCGGCAGCAGCCGCTTCTCCGCGGGCTTCTCCAGCACCCGGTAGCCGGAGCGCTTCTGACGCTCGTCGTCCAGCAGCCAGCCCAACTGGTGGTGGGGGGTGATGTGCGCCGTGCGCTTCGTCGGTTCACCCTCCTTGCGGCGGATGTAGTGGACCGGATTGGCCGTCAGCCGGAAGCTCCACACACCACCCGTCTCCAGCCGGTCGAGAAAGGGGCCGTAGGGCCGCGTCTCCCATCCCGGGGTGGCGGGGTCGGCGGCGGCCACCGGCCATCCCGCCTGTTCGACGAGGTGGGTGAGGTCCGGCCGGTCGGGGCCGACGACATGGAGGAAGACCTCGGCGCGGGCGTTGTGGTCCAGGCGCCACAGCACCCGGGGCCCCTCCGCGTCGTCGCCGTCGCCGGGCAGCAGCCCGGGGAAGGACGCCAGCACCGCGGCGTGCAGTGCCTGGGGGGCCGAGAGGAGTCGCCGCGCACCGGGCCGGGCGGTGTTGACGCGGAAGCGGGTCAGGTACATCGGGGGTGCCGTCCTTACAGGGCGCCGAGCGGATCGTGCGGGGGTACGGGAGCCGGGGCCGCGGGCTGCCGGGCGTACGGATTGGGGGCGTCCACGGTCGTGCTGACCACGGCCCGCAGTGCGTGCCGCCGGTGCTCGGCGGAGAAGCTCAGGGGCTGATCGCGCAGGACGTCCCCCCGCTCCCCCCGCTCTTCGTCCCCGCCGGGCTCCCGCAGCACGGTCAGGGACACCGTCCGGTCCCGGGATCTCCGCCGCCCGTACCAGGGCGCGGCCCGCCAGGGTTCGCCGCTCAGTGCCGCGTCGAGCGGGACGTCGTGGACACCGAGGACGATCCCCGGATCGGGAGGACAGGAGCGGCGGCCGAGGAACAGGGCGTAGACGGGCGTCCGCAGGGCGCCCGCCAGCTCGTCGAGGAACGCGCGGTCCCCCTCAAGACCGGCGGTGAAGACCGCGTCCGCGAGGTAGAACCGCTCCGACAGCGGCATCGACTTGCCGGTGGCCGCGTGATGGGCGGTCTGGAAGTCCCGTACGTGAACCCCCGGCTGGTCGATGCGGACCCCGAACCGGAGCGCCGCCAGCCGTGCCAGGCCCTCGTCGTCGCCGCGGTCGATGCCCCGCGCCGCCGCCAGCAAGCCGATGACACCGCTCTTGGTGGGGGCGGACTGCGTCGTACGGCGTACGAAGCGGGCCGAGGCGCCCCAGGCCTGGAGGGGCCCCGCGAGCCGCAGCAGCAGCACGCTCATGCGGGCTTGTCCAGGCGTTCCGCGACGGCCTGCCCGACGGACCTGACCAGGTCCTCGATGCGGTCCTGCTCGGTGCCGAGGCCGCTCAGCTTCTCCGTGGCGGGGCCCACCCGCAGCACCCAGGAGACGGTGGTCCCCTCGTCGCCGTACTTCTGCTCCACGTCCGGTACGTACTCGGCGAGCCGGCCGACGGCCTCGCGCAAGTATCCGCCCGTGCCGGTGACGGCCTCCTCGAACGCCGCGACGTAGCTCATCGGCCGGGTGGTCCGCAGCTTGACGATCACGGCGTCCGGCACGGTGTGGTGACCGAAGGTGTTGATCTTTCCGGTGGGGAGGGATTCCAGGAAGCTCTGCACGAACGCCTCGACCGCGCGCCGCACCGGCGTGCTCCGGGCCTCGTCGTCGCGCAGGCCTCCGCCGAGGTTTCCGGCGAGCTGGTGGACGTTGAGAGCCGCGTAGCGGTAGAGGGTGGCGGAGTTGAAGTCGACCGTGCCGATCATCCCGGCCCCGGTCTCTTCGACGCTGTTCTTGTCGTCGACCGCCGTGTAGTAGTCCGATTCGGTGTCGACCCGGTGCACGCTGATGGCGTGGGCGACCTGGACCGCGGCGTCCACGTTGAAGTCCGCCGAGTCCGCCACCATCCGGCCGAACAGCGCGATGTCGACGGAGTGCCGGGTGTTGGCGATCTCCTTCGCCCTGGCCTTGTTGGCCTTGTCCTGGAGGTACGCCTTGATGTCGGCCGCGCCGTCGACGGCGAGCGCGGCGAGGCCGTCGAGCTGCCGGGAGCTGAGGAACATCAGGTACTTCGACTCCGGCGCCGGCCCGTCGTCGCCGTCCTTCGCCGCATCGGCCTTCCGCTTCGGCGGTTCGATCTTGGAACCGGTGGCGGTCTGGATCACGGTGGCCGCGAGCAGGAGGGCCGCCGCCTCGTCGAGCGCCGGATCGACGGCGGTGATCCGGGCGGCGAGCACCTCGGCGACCTTCTTCGTCCGTACCCCCAGCTCACCGGGGTCGAGCAGGTCCTGCTTCTCGAAGTACGACCGGGTGGCCCGCTTCCAGGCCTGGCTGGACACCCGGGAACGCGGCACCCCGCCGTAGACGGCGGACTTCGGGGCGCCGGTGTCGTCGCGGTTGAGATTGCTGGGCGGCACCGTCTGCAGCGCGTGCACATCGAGGAAGAGGCGGTTCACGAGGCGTCCTTGTCAGGCGTGTCGGTGGAGTCGTCCGGGGCGGCAGAGCCGCTGCCGGTGGTGTCGTCGCCGGTGGCACCGGCGGGCCGGTAGGAGTGGAAGGATCTGCCCCAGGCGCGCCGTACGGTCTCCTGCCCCCCGGGCGACTGCCAGAGATAGAGCTGCTCGGCCAGCAGCCCGTAGTCCAGGGGGATGTCGGCGCCGCGCAGCAGCAGCACGATCTCCCGCAGCCGCTGGGCCAGTACGGACAGGGTGGGGGCCGTTCCGGCGCGGACGAAGCGTTTGCGTACGGGCTCGTCGATATCGCCGGGCCGCATCAGCGCACGCGCGGCCGTACCGAGGCCGCGGGGCTCGGTACGGGACCCGAGCCGGTGCATGGCCGTGCCCCGCGACTGCTGGTGCAGCGCCCACAGGGTCACCGCCACGTGCACGGCGTCCTCGGCGCGGGTGAGTTCGGCCTCGGTGGGCCGTCGGCGGCCCTCGGGCACCTCGGCCAGCGGCCCGGTGTCGACCAACCCCCACAGGTCCGGCA
This sequence comes from Streptomyces tsukubensis, assembly GCF_003932715.1. NCBI lineage: Bacteria > Bacillati > Actinomycetota > Actinomycetes > Kitasatosporales > Streptomycetaceae > Streptomyces > Streptomyces tsukubensis. The sequence continues at coordinate 7,852,351 of NZ_CP020700.1, forward strand.
CCTGCGCGATCTGCTTGCCCGCGCCGCGCCGCAGCCTGGCCAGCGCGGCCACGGCGGAGGGCCGGTCGGCCAGGAAGCCCCGCTGCTTCTCGGAGATGAGGGCGCGGGTGAGGTTCCGGACGCGCTCCTCGGTCCGTTCTCCGGTCCCGGTCTCTGCCGCTGACGAGGTGGGAGTGGTCATCGTGGTGCCTTCGGAGTGGGTTCGGAATCGGTGTTCGGTGAGCCGTCGTCACCGGTGCTGAACGGGTGGCTGAGCGCCTTGGCGAGCCGGATGCGGAACCATCTCTCCGCACTGCCCGAGTGCAGCCACTCCTTGCCCTTCCTGCCGTCGACGACCCGGCCCGCCCAGGCCTTGTCGCCGGACTCGTGGACGAGCTGCCGGCCGAGGCGCTCCAGACGGCGGTGCGCCTCCTGCTGCCAGCGGACACGGTGCTCGAAGGGGTCTTCGTCGGGGGTCAGCTGCCGCAGCCAGGCGCGGTACGGATCGTCGAGCTCCGCGAATCCACGGGCGCGGGCGGCGGCGCGTGGCCCCTCGGGTTGGCCGCCGGACGCCCTGGCGAGGTCGGTCGCGAGATCGCCCAGGGCTGTGACGGCCTGCTCGGCGTCGGCCACCGCGTCCTTGGCCTGCTGGGCGTGCGGCCGGCTCCGCTCGTGCAGCAGAACGACGGACATCGCCAGCCGGTCGTCGACGACCTCGTCGACGACGGACTGCTGGGTGCCGTAGACCACGCCGACCGTCCGGGTCCGGACGAGGAGCCCGCGGGGCAGTTCGCCTTCCGTCACCAGCCGGGCCACCCATTCGAGGACACCCGGCCGCAAGGAGCTCGGCGGCTCCGCCCCGCCGCCGGAGGGCCCGGACCGGGGCGTGATCAGGGCCTCCAGGCCCCGCCACACCGACCGCGCCGGATCGTGCTCCCGCGGCAGATAGACGGGCGACTCGCCCCGTTTCTTCTCCTGGGCGGGACTTCTGCGCCAGGCGGTCATGGGCTCGGCGCCCTGCTTGTTGTGCGGCGCGAGCGGGTCACCGTACCCGAGGACCACCCCGTGCACGCCCTGCGCGTCGAAGTGGAGCCGCAGCCGCCGGGTCTGCCAGGTGTACAGCTCCCGCGGCCCCTTCGGCCCCGGGCGGTCGGCCGGGCCGGGTCCGTACGGCTTCTGCCGCCAGGCGGGCAGATCACCGGGAGCCCACCGCATTCCGCCACCGTCGGTCGCGATCAGGTTCAGCAGGAGCGTCTCGCGCAGCGAGGCCCCTTCGACGAGGACCCCGCCGAGCGTTCCCGCCCAGCCGACGCCCAGCGGATACACCTTGCCGCTGCGGACCCGCGGGTCGCCGTCGATTCCGGTCTTGATGCCCGAGGTGTCATAGGCATGGGCATGGACGACCCAGCGCGCGGCCTCGGCGAACTCCAGTCGGCCGACGTCGGGCATCCGGGAGCTGAAGAACGGCTCGCCGTTGGGCACATCGGCGACGATCCGGTTCAGCGAGAACACCTCGCCGTGGGCCGTACGTAACCCGGCAGCCTGCAGGAACGGCAGCCGGGGATGGAGCAGGTCGAACCGTTCGGCATGCTCGTCGAGATACTCGGCCAGCGGTGCGAAACAGCCCCGGTCGGCCCAGAGCTCCCCCCAGTGTTCGGTATCGCGGGGGCCGTCGAGTGCGTCGTGGGCCAGGGCGAGCAGCAGACGCGTCAGCGCGAAGTCGAGCGTGGGCAGTTCGCCCGCGACACAGTGCACGTCGTCGGCCCGGGCGAAGACCTCGCGCAGCGACAGTTCGCTCTGTGTCCCGTCCCGCCACAGCACCGGTATCCAGGGCCGGGCGGTCAGGTCGAACGACAGGGTCCCGGGCGGGGTGGTCGTCGCGTCGAAGTCGGTGTCAGTCACGGGTCACCTCCAGGCCGTCGGTGCGGCTGTAGCGGAGTGAGAAGCCTGCCAGACGGGTCTGACAATCCTCGTCGAGCGCCAGGATCAGCTGCCCCGCCAGCCAGGGGCTCTCCTTCGACTGCCAGGCGGGTACGTAGAGTTCCTCCAGTTCGGTGATGGCCCGGTCCATCACCTCGGCGGGCGAGAACGCCATCGGCAACCGCAGCCCGCACCCGGCGGCCGCCCGCGCGGCGCGGGGCACCGGCACCCGGTCGCGGGGGAGTTCCAGACCGCCCCGGCCGCCGGCGAGCCACGGCAGTGTCACCAGCTTCCCGTCCGCCCGCCGTTGGACCACGACGACCTCCAGGCTCTCCCTGCTGTCGCGCACCTGGGCCCGGCCCGCGCGGGTGTCGTCGGCGTCGCCCGCTCCGGCCGCGACCCAGCCGACGAGGGAACGGCCCGGACGTTCCGCCGCGCCGAGGCGGAACACGGACGCCCGCTCGGACTGATCGGCGCGGTGCTTCTCGTACCGCTCCCGCGCGGACTCCAGCGCCTCCGCCCACCCCTCGGGGAGCGCGCCGGTCTCGTCCCCGTAGGCGCCCTGGACCAGCGGGCTGATGTCCTGGGGGAGGCGCACCGGCCGCCGGGGTTCCCGGAGGTGCGGCAGCAGGACGGCGGCGGAGCGCAGCAGCGCGTACTCCCCGTACACGGCCACCGAACCCCGTACCGGCGCCGGTACCTGTGCGGTCCAGTCGGCGCCGGTCACGAGGCACCGGGCCGTCCGGAGCCGCCGCGGGCGCTCCGACTGGCCCTCGCCACGGTGGTGCCGGTGGAGGCGCCCCATCCGCTGGAGCATCAGGTCGACCGGGCACAAGTCCGTCACCAGCAGATCGAAGTCGACGTCGAGCGACTGCTCCGCGACCTGGCTGGCGACCACGATGTGCGCGCCACGGGGCCGCCTCCCGGCCGCCGTCTCCGGCGGGCCGAACCGGTCCAGCAGATCGGCGTCCTTGGCGGCGCGGTCGAGGTCGACGAAACAGGAATGGGCCACCGTCACGGCGTCCGCACCGAAGCGTTCCCGCAGGGCGTGCGCGGTCTCCACGACCCGCCGCACTGTGTTGCGCACGACGAGCACACAGCCGCCGTCGTTGTCGTTCTTGTCGTTGTTGTCCAGGCCGAGTTCGGCGGTGAGACGGTCCGCGAGGGCGGGGAGTTCGTCGTCGATCGGCTCCAGGACGACATGGCCGCCCCGCGAGGACGCCGGAGGGCGTCCGACGATCGGGGCCCCGCCCGGGGCGACGGCCGTGAGCAGGGGGTACGCCGTGGCCGCCGCCACCTCCTCGTAGGAGTCCTCCGCGGTGCCCCCGTAGGCGGCCGCCAACTGCCGTCGCCGCCCGGCGGGCAGCGTCGCGGAGAGCACGACGACCGGCACCCGGTAGGCACCGAGCCACGACAGCACCCGGTCGAGATACACGCTCATGTACGTGTCATAGGCATGCGCCTCGTCGATGACGACGACCTTGCCCGCGACCGCGAGATGGCGCAGCACGAGATGGCGGCTCTTGAGCCCGGCGAACAGCAACTGGTCGACCGTCCCCGCGACGAAGGACGACAGCATCGCCTTCTTCCGGCCGCGCAGCCAGGCATGGGCGACCAGCTCGGCGGGGGCGTGGCGGCGCTTGTCCGAGGGGCGCCAGTCCGTCTCGTCGGCATCCATGTCGACGGCGGCGATCCGCTGCTGCCGGCCGTCGCGGAGCAGTTCGGCGTAGGTGTCGTTGAGCGCGGATTTAGCATGCGCGAGCAGGACGGAGCGCGGGACTCCGGTCGGGTGGGGGAGCCGGTCCAGCCAGCGCAGCAGACGGGGGAACATGGCGTTGCCGGTCGCCATTGTGGGCAGCGCGAAGAACAGCCCGCCCGCACCCGAACGGGCCCCGAAAATCTCGGCCACGGCCAGCGCCGCCTCGGTCTTGCCCTCGCCCATCGGCGCCTCGACGATCATCAGCCCGGGCACGGGCATCTCCCGCGCCAGCCGTACCGCGGCCTCCTGCACCGGCCGCACGGCGGCCCCCGGCGGCAGATCGAAACGGGCGGCGAACAGCTCCTGGGCCTCGTGCTCCGGCTCCTTGGCCCGCCAGGGCGGCGGCAGCCGGAGCCCCCGCCAGGCGGCGGCGATCCGCTCCTCGCCGCTCCGGGTCTCCTCCGGGAAGTACGGGAAGAGGTCGGGGTTGCTGGCGATCCAGTCCGCGACGATCACCACGGAGCCGAGCAGCACCTGCACGGGCTGGGGAAGGGCGACGGACCGCCAGGCGTCGAGCCGCTCCCGTACGCCGTACTCGTCGGCACAGGCGTCGAGCAGCTCGTCCTGTACGCGCCCCCAGAGCCCGGCGCTCGGCCCCGGGGTACGGAGCAGATGCGGGCGGTCGTAGAGGTCGGTGAGCTGACCGTGCTGGGGCGGAGTCCCGTGATGCCCCCCGACGACTACCCCGAACTGTCCGCACCGTTTGGCGGGCCAGCCCTGCCGTTCTTCGAGCCACTCCTCCAGCAGGACCTGTCCCGCGAGCCCGTGCGGGGCGAGCAGACGGTCGTTGCGCAGCTGGGCACGGGTCTTCATGGTGAGCCCGTGCTGCCCCATGGTGGCGGCGAGTCCTTCCACCTGGCAGGCGAAGGCGGGTGTGGCCTTGCCGATGTCGTGTACGGCGGCCAGCCAGACGGTCAGCAGCCGGGCGTCGTCCGCGCCGCCGGGCAGGGCGTCACCGACCAGTTTCCGGACGTTGGCGGGCAGCCAGTGGTCCCAGAGCAGCCCGGCGACGGCGGCGCTGTCGGCCATGTGCCGCCAGAGCGGCAGCCAGCCTTCGGTGTCCCGATCGTGCTTCGCCCATACGGACCGCACCGGTCCGGTAAGGCGCTCCCCAAGACCCATGCGTGTCTTTCCCGTTGAGTGCTGTGCGAGTGCTCAGGGAGATACCTACCGTCAAAGCGGTGGCCATGGCAGCAGATCGGAAAAGATGAGCGCGTTTGTGGCTGATCCGCTGGAATCGGGGAATGGAGACGCGCGCCACGTCTAGGATGCGAGCCCGCGCTGCCGGGTGGGTGGGGGTGTCTGGGTGGAGATGTCGGGTGCGGTGAAGTTGATGGGAAGTGGGTGGGGCGGGGGGTAAGGGCGCAGGTCAGGGAGTGTGCTCCCCGCGGGCGCGGGGATGGTCCCGCCGGACGTGCGTCTCGTACTTGGCGTACGTCGTGCTCCCCGCGGGCGCGGGGATGGTCCCATGACCATCGACCCCGACACCATCCCCGCCACGTGCTCCCCGCGCGCGGGGATGGTCCCGTCCGGACCTCGTCGAGGTCCCAAGGGTTCCGGTGCTCCCCGCGCGCGGGGATGGTCCCTTCGACGGCAAGGCCGCCCGGGACGGGATGCTGTGCTCCCCGCGGACGCGGGGATGGTCCCGACGTCCGGAAGGAGCTCGTGGACGTCGCCGTGTGCTGCCCGCGGGCGCGGGGATGGTCCCGGGCGGTGTCTCACCGGGCGCCGATGCCGCGGGTGCTCGCCGCCCCCGCGGGGCTGGCCCCTGGATGCCGCTCCTGGTCGGGACGCCCGCCCATTGCTCCCCGCCCCCGCGGGGATGGTCCCGACATTGCGGCACTCCGGGGCGCACGGCTCGTGTGTTCCCCGCGCCGCGGGGATGGTCCCCGCGCACCTCTGCCGTTCGGTCACGGGGCTTGGTGCTCCCCGCCCCGCGGGGCTGGCCCGCTCGGGACGATCGGCGCCGGCACCCGGCGTCACCGCTCCCCGCCCCCCGCGGGGCTCCCGCCCCGGAGGCGGTCGATCAGGGGTGAACTCCCCCTCCCCGTACGGCCGTACGGGCTCCGCCCGGCTCCTCCTGCGCCACGGACCCCGATTCGTGCGCCGACGGCTTCGGGGGCCTAAGCTCTGCCGTGTGCTCGACGTGAGGCGTATGTGGGTGCTCTGCGCTGTGGTCGCAGGAGGATCGGTCACCGCGGCGGCCGCCCGGCTGGGGTACACGCCGTCCGCCGTCAGCCAGCAGGTGGCGGCGCTGGAGCGGCAGACCGGGACGGCCCTGCTGGAGCGGGTCGGACGTGGGGTGCGGCCCACCGCCGCCGGGCGGTTGCTCGCCGAGCACGCCGTGCTCATCGGGCGGCAGATCGCCGAGGCGGAGACCGCGCTCGCAGATCTGTGCGCCGGACGGACCGGACGGCTCGTCGTGCGGTACGCGCCCGGTTCCGGCGCCGGACTCGTCGCGCCCGCCGTGGCGCTGCTGCGGGCCGGGCATCCCGACGTACGCATCGACCTCGGGCCCGCCGACGACGACTCCGCGCTCGCCGACGTCGCCCGCGGGCTGGTCGACCTCGCCGTCGTCACCCGTCTGCCGGGCCCGCCCGACGGTGTACCGGACGGGGTGCGGCTGGAGCATCTGATGGACGACGCCTACCGGGCCGTCCTGCCCGCCGGACACCCCCTCGCCGCCCGCCGCGTGGTCGACCTCGACGAACTCGCCCGCGAACCGTGGATCAGCTCCGGCGACCCCGGCCCGGACGGGCTGCGCCACGCCAGGGCCGCCGTCGCCGCCGGACCCGAGATCGTGGTGACCGGCGAGGACCAGGCCGCCGTGCAGAGCCTGGTCGCCGCGGGCCTCGGTATCGCACTCGTCCCGCAGCTGGGCCTCGGCACCCGGCATCCCGGGGTCGTCGTCCGCCGGGTGCGCAACCCCGGCCCCGTCCGGCCGGTCCACGCCGCGCTGCGGGCCGCGCCCGGCGGGCATCCGGCCGTACCGTTCCTGCTCGACGCCCTGCGCGACGCCGCACCCCGCAGCACCGACCGGCGTACTCCGCGGCGCCCCGTCGAAGCGCCCCGTACGGACGGGCCGAGGGTCCCGCGTCCGGCCCCGGCGGGTTAGGGTCCGGGCATGCCCGCACAGACCTCGTACGACGCCGTGATCGTCGGTGGCGGCCACAACGGCCTGGTCGCCGCCGCCTACCTGGCCCGCGCGGGCCGCTCCGTACTCCTCCTCGAACGGGCCCCCGTCACCGGCGGCGCGGCCGTCTCCACCCGGCCCTTCGCCGGGGTCGACGCCCGGCTCTCGCGCTACTCGTACCTGGTGTCCCTGCTGCCCGACACGATCGTGCGCGACCTCGGCCTCGCCTTCGCCGTACGGAAGCGGACGGTCTCCTCCTACACCCCGTACGGCACCGGCGGACTGCTCGTCGCGGCGGGCCGGACCCGGGACTCCTTCGCCGCGCTGACCGGCGGAGACCGCGAGTACGAGGCATGGAACGCCTTCTACGGAATGACGGGACGGGTCGCCGCGCGGGTGTTCCCCACCCTGACCGAACCGCTCCCGACCCGTGAGGAACTCCGGGCGCGCATCGACGACGACACGGCCTGGCGCACGCTCTTCGAAGAGCCCGTCGGAGTCGCGGTGGAGGAGCGGTTCCGGCACGACCTCGTCCGGGGCGTGGTGCTGACCGACGCCCTGATCGGCACCTTCGCGGACGCCCACGACCCCGGTCTCGTACAGAACCGCTGCTTCCTCTACCACGTCATCGGCGGCGGGACCGGCGACTGGGACGTCCCGGTCGGCGGTATGGGCGCCCTCACCGACGCCCTCGCCGCGGCCGCCCGTTCCGCGGGCGCCGAGCTGCTCACCGGCCACGAGGTCACCCGGATCGACACCGACGGCACCACCGCCGGGATCGGCTGGACCGCGGACGGCCGGGACGGTACGGTCGCCGCCCGCCACGTCCTGGTGAACGCCGCCCCGCGCGAACTCGCCCGGCTGCTCGGTGAAGAGCCGCCCGGCCCGGCTCCCGAGGGCGCACAGTTCAAGGTGAACATGCTGCTGCGCAGGCTGCCCGCGCTGAAGGACGCGTCGGTCGACCCGCGCCGGGCCTTCGCGGGCACGTTCCATATCTCCGAGGGATACGAGCAGCTCGCGACCGCCTACCGGGAGGCGTCGGCCGGGCGGCTGCCGAGCGCGCCCCCGTCGGAGATCTACTGCCACTCGCTGACCGACCCCTCCATCCTCGGGCCCGGTCTCGCCGCCGACGGGCACCACACACTCACCCTGTTCGGCCTGCACACGCCCGCCCGCCTGTTCGCCGGGGACAACGACCGCACCCGTACGGAACTCCTCGCCCGGACCCTCACCGAGCTGGACTCCCATCTCGCCGAACCCCTCGCGGACTGTCTCGCCGTCGACGCCGACGGAGCGCCGTGCATCGAGGCGAAGACCCCGCTGGACGTGGAACGGGAGGTCGGCATGCCGGGCGGGCACATCTTCCACCGCGACCTCGCCTTCCCGTACGCCACGGAGGAGACCGGCCGCTGGGGAGTGGAGACCGGGCACGCCAACGTCCTGCTGTGCGGGGCGGGCGCGGTACGCGGCGGCGGCGTCAGCGGGATCCCCGGACACAACGCGGCCATGGCGGCCCTCGGCCGCTGATCCGAGGGGGGACGGAAAGAAGCACGCCGGGTACAGGGAAGAAGTACGCCGGGTGCAGCCAAATTCAGCCGTCCTGCCCCGTTCCCGGTCGGTACCGAGGCGACGCCCCCTACCGTGATGATCATGGTCGTGTCCGTGGCGAAGGGCGCGCGGACGATCGGACCGGTCGGACGAGGTACGGGAGCGGGACATGGGCACTGAGTGGCGTGAGCGGTCCGTGGTCGTCACGGGCGCGACCCGTGGGATCGGACGGGGTATCGCGGAGTTGTTCGCCTCCCGGGGGGCGGCCGTGGCCGTCACCGGCCGGGACGCGGCGACCGCCGGGAAGGCCGCCGACGAGCTGGCCGCCGCCACGGGCGGCCGGGTCATCGGGCTGGGGCTCGACCTGCGGGATCCGGACGCCGCCGAGGCGTTGGCCGAGGAGGTCGAGCGGCGCCACGGGCATGTGGACGTCGTCTGCGCGAACGCCGGGGTCTTCCCGGAGAAGCCGCTGCGGGAGATGACGGCCGCCGATATCGACGAGGTCCTCGCCGTGAATCTGCGCGGGTCGATCCTGGTGACGAAGGCGTTCCTGCCCGCCATGGAGCGCGCCGGGCACGGCAGGGTCGTCCTGACGTCCTCCATCACCGGCCCCGTCACCGGCTACAAAGGCTGGTCCCACTACGGGGCGAGCAAAGCCGGTCAGCTCGGCTTCCTGCGGAGCGCGGCACTGGAGCTCGCCCCGGCCGGGATCACCGTCAACGCCGTCCTGCCCGGCAATGTACGCACCGAGGGCCTGGCCGAGCTGGGCGATGACTATCTGCGGCGGATGACCGCGTCGATTCCCGCCGGCCGGCTCGGCGAGACCGCCGACATCGCGCATGCGGTGCTGTTCCTCGCCTCCGACGAGGCGTCGTTCATCACCGGCCAGACCCTCACCGTCGACGGGGGCCAGACGCTTCCCGAATCCCTCGACGCCCTCGCCTGAACGACCGAGGGACACCGGCGGGCCCGGGCCGGATACGCTCACCGCGGCCCGGCCCGGCCGCCTGCTGGACGCCCGGTCGGCTCAGTCCTCCGAAGGCGTCCAGCCGTTCGCTTCGATCCGGGCGGCATCCGCCGACCGCGCCTCGTCGAAGACCGTCCGGTGTCCGTCCTCGACCCGTATCCCGTCCACGTACACGCCCCGCCCCACGTACCGCAGGTCGGTGGTGTACCGCCAGCGCAGCCGCAGGCCGCCGGTGCCGCTCCAGGGGGACAGGTCGGCCGTCATCCGGTGCCAGCACCGGCCGGAGAAACCGGTCGCCGTGCCCGCCGGGTGTTCCCGGTCCGGGGCCCCGGCACGGGCCGTGCGGAACGGAACGGGCGCCCAGGTGGTGCCGCCGTCCGGGGAGGCCTCCAGGAAGAGTGTGTCCGCCGACGGCTCGGTGTCCCACCACAGGGAGCAGCGCAGCCGCGAGGCGCTCGTGGTGAGGGCGGGCAGCGCGAGGGTGGCGGTGGTGCCGGAGGCCATACCGGAGAACCAGGCGGTACGGCCGTGGGCCGGACGGACCGGAACCGCCCGCGCCAGCCGGTCGGCCGCAGCGACCCGGGGCGCGCTGCCGGAGCGCCAGGTGCGCACCGGGTGCACGGAGTTGCCGAGGACGATCAGGAAGGAGTCCGTCGTCGGGTCCAGGACGAGGCTCGTACCGGTGAAACCGGTGTGTCCGGCGGTCCGGGGCGTGGCCATCGCGCCCATGTACCAGTGCTGGTTCAGCTCGAAGCCGAGGCCGTGCTCGTCCCCGGGGAAGGCGGTGTTGAAGTCGGTGAACATCAGCTCGACGGAGTCGGGGCGCAGGATCCGGGCCCGGCCGTAGGAGCCGCCGTTGAGGAGCGTACGGGCCAGAACGGCGAGGTCCCAGGCGCAGGAGAAGACACCCGCGTGGCCCGCGACCCCGCCGAAGGAGTACGCGTTCTCGTCGTGGACCTCGCCCCACACCATGCCCCGGTCCAGCCCCGACCACGGCGGCCGGGAGTCCTCGGTGGCCGCGATCCCCGGGCGCCAGGAGAGCGGCGGGTTGAAGCGGGTACGGCGCATCCCGAGCGGAGCGGTGATCTCGTCGTGCAGCAGGACGTCCAGCGGGCGGCCCGTGAGCTTCTCCAGGATCAGCTGGAGGGAGATCAGATTGAGGTCGGAGTAGAGGTACGCCGAACCGGGCACGGACGCCGGACGCTCGGCCCACAGCATCCGCAGCTTCCCCTCCCGGGTCGGCTCCCGGTACAGCGGGATCCACGACCGGAATCCCGAGGTGTGGGTCAGCAACTGCCGTACGGTAACGGCCTCCTTGCCCGCCGCCCCGAACTCCGGCAGATACGCGGCCACCTTCTCGTCCAGCTCCAGTGCCTCCCGCTCGACGAGCTGCACCGCGAGAATCGACGTGAACAGCTTGGAGACCGAGGCGAGGTCGAAGACGGTGTCCTCGGTCATCGGGATCTGCTCGTGCGGCGGCAGCTCCACCGCGGTGTCGGTCTTCTCGTCGTACGCGGCGTAGCGCCGGGCCAGTCCGATCGGCCGGTGCAGCGCGACCGTGCCGCCGCGCCCGGCGAGCAGCACGGCGCCCGCGTACCAGGGGCGGGGGCGGGTGGGGGAGGGGCGGAGGTAGGACTCGGCGTCGGTGACGAGGTCGTCGAGCCGGGCGGCGATCAGCCCGGCCCGGGCGGGGCTGCCGCGCCGCAGGGTGGGCCGGGCGCGGCGGCCGTCTGCCGTGCTCGTACCGGAGGGTGCCGGGGCCGCCCGGGCGAACGGTACGGGTGCGAGCGCCAGGGCGCCGCCCAGTGCCAGTACCCCGCCGCCCAGCCTCCGCCGGCTGATCCCGCTGCCGTCCGCCGCCGCGTCCTTCGTCACCCGTGCGCCCCGTCTCTGCGTCTCCGCGTCGCTGAAAACCTCTGTCGCCGAAAGTATCTTTCGACGTGCCGAGCGGCAGTGAAACGTTCTTTCAGTGAGTTACCGCTGTCAACAGGGCGGACCGTGAGACCGGGCGGTGTGGTGGTCGATCCTCCCCATGGCCGTTCCGGCCTCCGGTATATCTTGCCGCCATGACAAGGGAGTTCGACCTGGCTCCGTCCCTTGCCCGGGGTGTTGCGGACCGGGCGGGCGCATGGGAGTTCATCCGGGGGTTCGCCGCGCACTGGGCCCGCCCCCTGTCGCGTGGGGACGGTCGGCCGGAGGCCGAGCTGGCCCGGGCCGAGGAGCGGCTCGGGCTCCGGCTGCCGGCCGCCCTCCGGGAGGCGTATCTGCTCCTGGGGCGGCGCCCCGATCTCACCGGAAGCGTTGACGCCCTGCTCGCTCCGGCCGAGCTCTACGTGGACGGTGCCGGTGAGGCGCTGGTTTTCCGGCGCTCGGACGAGGGGGACGCGTCCTGGGGCATACCGCTGGACCGGCTGGCCGAGAGCGATCCTCCCGTCGGCATCCGGGCCCATCTGCCGGATGACACCGCCGAGCGGTGGGAGGGCTGGCTGGAGCGGCTGTCGCTCTGTTTCGTGGAGCTGGTGCTCTCCGAGTCACTGCGCACCCCGGGCCGTCCACGTGCCTTCCTGGACCCGGACGACACGCATATCGAGCTGTTGGAGGAACATGCCGTCCGGCTGCCCTTCCCGCCCTATCCGGTCGGTCGGGAGGAGGGCGGGGGACGCTGGTTCCTGGCCGGAGATGTCCTCCTGTATGACGGCGGCGGTATGTCGCTCTACGCCCGGGGACGTTCGGCGGCGGGGCTCGAACGCGTCAGGGAACTGATCCCCGGGGAGTGGCTCGACGAGGGAGTCGGCCCCGTGGAATCCTTGGAGACCGGGCCACGGCAGGGCGGCCACGCCTGAAGCAACTGAATGAAAGCGGCCGTGATCACGAACAAAACCGCTGGTGAAGAAGCCTCGTCCCCGCGCACGCGGGGATGCTCCCCCAGAGGACAAGGGGGTCGACGCCGAGGATGCCTCGTCCCCGCACACGCGGGGATGCTCCCGGCCAGGTCGGTCCTGCGATGAATTCGGCATCTGCCTGTCCCGCGCACACAGTCTGACGCATCATCAGGGAAACATCTTCCCGTCTCCGCGCCGCTACGGCATCCTGCGCCCATGGAGACGGAGCTGAGCACAGCCCTCGGCGTCGAACACGCCATCTTCGGCTTCACGCCGTTCCCCGCGGTGGCCGCCGCACTGACCCGCGCCGGCGGTTTCGGCGTCCTCGGTGCCGTCCGCTACACCGCGCCCGACGACCTCCGGCGCGATCTGGACTGGATGGAGAAGCACACCGGCGGGAAGCCGTACGGGCTGGACGTCGTGATGCCCGCGAAACCCGCCGAGGTACCCGGCGACCGGAGCCTCACCGAAGCCGATGCCGAGGCGATGATCCCCGACGGACACCGGCGCTTCGTCGACGGGATACTCGCCCGCCACGACGTTCCGGGACTGCCCGACGGCGAGGCCTCCGGCTGGCGGATCACCGGCTGGATGGAGCAGGTCGCCCGCAGACAGCTCGACGTCGCCTTCGACTATCCGATCCGGCTGCTCGCCAACGCGCTGGGCTCGCCGCCCGCCGATGTCGTGGACCGGGCGCACGAGCGGGGCGTACGGGTCGCCGCGCTCGCCGGCAGTGCCCGCCACGCCCGCCACCACGCCGACGCCGGGATCGACGTCGTCGTCGCCCAGGGGTACGAGGCGGGCGGCCACACCGGGGAGATCGCGACCATGGTGCTCACCCCCGAGGTCGTCGACGCCGTCGCCCCGCTGCCCGTCCTGGCCGCCGGGGGCATCGGCAGCGGACGGCAGATCGCCGCCGCCCTCGCGCTCGGTGCCCAGGGGGTGTGGCTCGGGTCGCTCTGGCTCACCGCAACCGAGGCCGACCTCCACTCCCGGGCCCTCACCGCGAAGCTCCTCGCCGCCGGTTCCGGCGACACCGTCCGCTCCCGGGCGCTGACCGGCAAACCGGCCCGGCAACTGCGGACCGCGTGGACCGATGCCTGGGACGATCCGGCCGGGCCCGGGCCGCTGCCCATGCCGCTCCAGGGACTGCTGGTCGCCGAGGCCGTGTCCCGGATCCAGCGGCACGAGGTCGCCCCGCTGCTCGGCACCCCGGTCGGGCAGATCGTCGGCCGGATGACCTCCGAACGGTCCGTACGGCAACTGGTCGACGAGCTGACCCGGGAGTTCGAGACCGCCGTGGACCGCGTCAACCGCATCGCGGGGAGGGACCGCTGATGCCCCGTACCCCGGTCGGACCGCCCGAACCGCCGGAACCGCCCGCCGCACCGGGCCCGTTCGGCCGGAGCCCGGCCGGTGAGAGTCCGGCCGGTCGGAGCCCGGCCGGTCAGGACCCACCGGTCCGGCACCCGGAGGCCCCCGCGCCGCCCAACGGCTTCTGGGCCCAGGCCGCCGCCGACCCCGGCCGGACCGTCCTCGTCGCCCCCGACGGCGAGACCTGGACGGCCGGACGGCTCCACTCCGCCGCCAACCGGCTCGTCCACGGACTGCGCGCCGCCGGGCTGACCCACGGCGACGCCTTCGCCACCGTCCTCCCCAACGGGGCCGAACTGCTGACCGCCCATCTCGCCGCCACCCAGGCCGGGATGTACCTCGTCCCCGTCAACCACCACCTCGTCGCCCCCGAGATCGCACACATCCTCACCGACTCCGGCGCCCGGGTCCTCATCGCCCACGAACGGTTCGCCGGACCGGTCGCCGAGGCCGCCGATCTGACGGGCCTGCCGCCTGCCGCCCGCCACGCCGTCGGCGCGATCGACGGCTTCGGCCCGTACCCTCGGCTCCTCGAAGGGCAACCGGACACCCCACCCGCCGACCGCCGTCTCGGCTGGGTGATGAACTACACCTCCGGAACCACCGGACGGCCCCGAGGCATCCGTCGCCCCCTGAGCGGCAGGCCCCCCGAGGAGGCCCATCTCGGCGGATTCCTCCGCTTCTTCGGCATCCGGCCCTTCGACGGACACGTCCATCTGGTCTGCTCACCGCTCTATCACACCGCCGTGCTCCAGTTCGCGGCCGCGTCCCTGCACATCGGGCACCCCCTGGTCCTGATGGACGGATGGACCCCCGAGGAGATGCTGCGGCTGATCGCGGAGCACCGCTGCACGCACACCCATATGGTGCCCACGCAGTTCCACCGGCTCCTCGCCCTGCCCGACGAGGTCAGAAGCCGGTACGACGTCTCCTCGCTGCGCCACGCCGTCCACGGCGCCGCCCCCTGCCCCGAGCAGGTCAAACGCGCGATGATCGACTGGTGGGGCCACTGCGTCGAGGAGTACTACGCCGCGAGCGAGGGCGGCGGTACGTTCGCCGGCGCCGAGGACTGGCTGAAGAAACCCGGCACCGTCGGCAGGGCCTGGCCCATCAGCGAGATCGCGATCTTCGACGACGACGGGAACCCGCTGCCGCCCGGCACCGTCGGAACCGTCTACATGACCATGCGGACGGGTGGCTTCCGCTACCACCGGGACGACGAGAAGACCGAGAAGAACCGCATCGGGGACTGGTTCACCGTCGGCGACCTCGGACTGCTCGACGACGACGGGTTCCTCTTCCTCCGCGACCGCAAGATCGACATGATCATCTCCGGTGGGGTCAATATCTACCCCGCGGAGATCGAAGCCGCGCTGCTCGCGCATCCGGCGGTGGCGGACGCCGCCGTCTTCGGGGTGCCGCACCCCGACCGGGGCGAGGAGGTCAAGGCCGTCGTCGAGCCCGCCGCGGACGCGGAGCCCGGCGAGGCGCTGGCAGGGGAGCTGCTCGCGCACTGCGCCGGGCTGCTGGCCTCGTACAAACGCCCCCGCAGCATCGACTTCACGGCGGCCCTGCCCCGCGACCCCAACGGCAAGCTGTACAAGCGCAGGCTGCGGGACCCGTACTGGGAGGGGCACGAGCGGCCCCTCTGACCGGGCAGCCGCCCGGACCGGCCCGACCCCGCAAAGCCCGCGCCACTGTTGGCGCAACCCCGCGCGCGCCCCCGTCCCCGCGGTGGCAGCGTGGTCTCATGAAATCGGGCACACCAGCGCTTCTGTCGCAGTGGACCACCCTGGCGCCGGTGCTCGCGGTGATCGCCCTCGCCGCTGCCTGGGGACGGGAGCTGCCCGGATTCGTGGTGGCGCTCCTGACGATCTGCCTGTTCGCTGCCGTGCTCGCCGCGGTCCATCACGCGGAGGTCGTCGCCCACCGCCTCGGTGAACCCTTCGGGTCGATCGTGCTGGCCGTCGCGGTGACCGTCATCGAGGTCGGACTGATCGTCATGCTGATGATCGGCGGCGGCGACAAGGCCTCCACCTACGCCCGGGACACCGTCTTCGCCGCCGTCATGATCACCTGCAACGGGATCGTCGGCATCTCCCTGCTCGTCGCCACCCTGCGCAACCGGGTCGCCTTCTTCAACGCCGAGGGCTCCGGCGGCGCCGTGGCCACCGGCTGTGCGCTGGCCACACTGACGCTCGTGGTGCCGACCTTCACCACCGGCAAACCGGGACCCGAGTTCACCGGCGGTCAGCTCGCCTTCGCCGCGGTGGCCTCACTGCTGCTGTACGGGCTCTTCATCGGTGTCCAGACGGTACGCCACCGCGACTACTTCCTGCCGGTACGGTCCGACGGCTCCCCGTGCGGACCCGACGAACACGCCGAGCCGCCGACCGTCCGGGAGACCCTGACCAGTCTGATCCTGCTGGTCGTGGCGCTGGTGGGGGTCGTCGGCAACGCCAAACTGATCTCGCCCTCCATCGAACGGGGCGTCGACTCGGCCGGACTGCCCACCGCCTCCGTCGGGGTCGTCATCGCCCTGATGGTGCTGCTGCCGGAGACCCTCGCGGCGGTCCGGGCCGCCCGCAGCGGCCGGATGCAGACCAGCCTCAACCTCGCCTACGGCTCCTCCATGGCCAGCATCGGACTCACCATCCCGGTCATCGCCATGGCGAGCATCTGGCTGCCCGGCCCCCTGGTCCTCGGTGAGGGGCCGACCAATATGGTGCTGCTGGCCCTGACCGCGGTGGTGAGCGCACTGACCGTGGTGCCCGGCCGGGCCACCCTCCTCCAGGGCGGCGTACATCTGGTGATCTTCGCGGCCTTCGTCTTCCTCTCCTTCAGCCCCTGACAGAGCCCCTGAGGAGCCGCCGAGGAGCCGCTGAGGAGCCCTTGAGGCCCGAGGCCCCCGACCGCGAGGCCCGAGCCCCCTCCAGAAGGCCGGAAGCCCATCGGCCCCGCGCCCGCCGGGTTCCTTCTCCCCACCCCCGGCCCATGACCTCGTCGAATCCCGCTGCCCGGCCCCTCCCGTACCTCCGCCCCGACCGAAAGCGGAGGCCCCGTGGAGCGCGCGTGTGCAACGCACACACCGCAGTTGTGAACGGCGCATGAACGAGACATGACATCAGGGACTGTCCCGTTCCGCCGCCCGGATGGAAATCTCTGTCACGCCACGGAGCCCCCGGCGAACGGCCGGCCCCCGCGGCGGACCCCCGGGCGGGCAGCCCGTACCGCACCGACGATCCGCGAAGGAGGCCAGGTGAATCCGGAGTACGGCGTGTACTGCCAGACGGACGGTGACTTCTACGACGCACCGCACCGCGCCGACGGCACCGCGACCCCGGACGCCTCCCTCTTCGAGCCCGCCCGCGACCCCGCCCCCGAGGGCTGGGAGACCCACCGCAGCGGCGACTGGCTGAGCTTCCACCCCGCCGGCGTGGAACTGCCCGCCCAGGGCTGGAAGATCCACGTCTCGGCCGCGGCCGACAACGCCGCCTCCGTCCTCCGCCGGGTCCACGGCCACTGTCTGGCCCACCGGATCCCGCACAAGTTCGTCCCCGCCCCCCGCCTGCTCCACTTACGAAACGCCAAGTACGCGGACCGCGCGGGCAGCGGCAAGTTCATCACCGTCTATCCCCCCGCCGAGGACTCCTTCCAGGAGATCTGCGAGGCGCTGACCGGACTCCTCGACGGCGAGCACGGGCCGTACGTCCTGAGCGACCTGCGGCTCGGCGAAGGCCCGGTCTACGTGCGGTACGGAGCCTTCGCCGCCCGCTACTGCCTCGGCCCCGACGGCCGCCCCGTGCCCGCCGTCGCAAACCCCGAGGGGACCCTCGTCCCCGATCCGCGCGGCCCCTTCCTGCGGATACCCGGCTGGGTCGACCCGCCCGCCTTCCTCCGCCCGCACCTCGACGCCCGCGAGGCCCTCGGCACCACCGGGACACCGTACGAAATCGAAGCCGCCCTGCACTTCTCCAACGGCGGCGGCGTCTACCGGGCCCGCGACAGCCGCACCGGGGAGACCGTCGTCCTCAAGGAGGCCCGGCCCCATGCCGGACTCGCCGCCGACGGCGCCGACGCCGTCGCCCGGCTGGAGTCCGAACGCACGGCGCTGGAGCAGCTCGCCGGATTCGACTGCGTACCCGCCGTCCGTGAGGCCTTCGACCTCGGCGGCCACCGCTTCCTGGCTCTGGAGCACATCGAGGGCAACACCCTCAACACCCTCCTCGCCCGGCGCTATCCGCTCTCCGCGCCCGACCCCGCGCCCGAAGCCCTCGCCGAACACGCCGCCTGGGTCGAGCGCATCCACGGACTCGTCGAGGACGCCGTACGCCGGATCCACGCCCGCGGCCTCGTCTTCAGCGATCTGCACATGAACAACATCATGGTCAGCGAGGACGAGTCCCGTGTCGTCCTCCTCGACTTCGAGGCCGCGTTCCCGGCCACGGACGAGGACCGCCGGCAGATCGTCGCCAACCCGGCCTTCGTCGCCCCCGCCGACCGCACCGGCACCGGCATCGACCGGTACGCCCTCGCCTGTCTGCGCATCGCCCTGCTCGCGCCCCTGACCACCCTCTTCTTCATCGACCGCGGCCTAGCCCCCCGGATGGCCCGTGACACGGCGCGCCTCTTCGGCACCGGCGAAGCCGCCCTCGTCCCCGCCGTCCGCGAGATCGTCCGCGGCAGGCCCGGCGAACACGCGCCCGAACCCGCCGTCCCCGAACCGGACGACTGGCCCTGGAGCCGGGACTCCATGGCCCGCGCGATCGCCGCCTCCTTCACCCCCGAACGCGAGGACCGCTGCTTCCCCGGCGACATCACCCAGTTCGCCACCCCGGTGGGCGGCCAGTGCTTCGGCACCGGCGCCGCCGGAGTCCTCCACGCCCTGCACGAGACCGGCGCGCCGCCCTGCCCGGAAGCCGTCGAATGGCTGCTGACCCGGACCAAGACCGTCGCCCCCGGCACCCCGCCCGGCTTCCACGACGGACTCGCGGGCATCGCCTGGACCCTCAACCGCCTCGGCCACCGCGACCGGGCCGCCGAACTCGCCCACCTCGTGGCCGAACAGCCCCTCGACCGGCTCACCCCCGATCTCCACAGCGGGCAGGCCGGAATCGCCCTCGCCTTCGACGAACTGGCCCGGGACGCCTCCGGCTCCGACGCCACCGCCTTCGCCGCGGCGGCCGACCGCTGCGCCGCCTACGCCGCCGGATCCCTGACCGAAGGGCGCCCCTCGCCCCGCACCGGGCTGCTGCACGGCGCCACCGGCCTCGCCCTCCTCTTCGTACGGAGGTACGAGTCCACCGGCGATCCGGCCCTGCTCGACCTGGCCCGGACCGCACTCGCCCGCGACCTGGACCGCTGCAAACCCGGCAAGTCCGGAGAGCTGATGGTCGTCGAGGGCAAACGGCTGATGCCCTACCTCGGGGCCGGCAGCGCCGGAATCGCCGTCGTCCTCGACGAGTATCTGGCCCACCGCCCCGACGAGCGGTTCGAAGCCGCCCGGGAGACGATCGCGCCCGCCCTGCGCGCCGCCTTCTACGTCCAGCCCGGGCTCTACCGGGGCGTCGCCGGACTCGTCCTCCACCTCGCCCGCACCCCCGCGGGTGACCCCGCCGAACGGCGCAGCGCCGTCGAGCGCCACACCCGGCTCCTCGGCCTCCAGGCCACCCCCTACCGGGGCGACCTCGCCTTCCCCGGAGAGCAGATGATGCGCCGGTCCATGGACCTGGCCACCGGCACCGCCGGGGTACTGCTCGCCCTCGGCAGCGCGTACGGGGACACCCCGGCCGCCCTGCCGTTCCTCCCGCCGCCACCGCGGCCCACAGACCGGCCCCATCCAGGGGTCGCGCACCACCAACCGTCCCCACGATGAAGGAGTTTGTCATGGCGCTTCTCGACCTCCAGGCCCTTGAGATCACCGAGGACGAGGCTTTCGGCGACGTCGAGACGGGCAGCAACCTCAGCCTGACGTCCTGTGGTCACAACAGCCACCTGAGCCTGCTGGCCTGCTGACGCCCCCTCGGCGTACGGACCGGTTCCGGGGCTGTCGCCCCGGGGCCGGTCCCGTCCGTCCGGCCGCCCTCCCCGGCCGGACCGGCACACCGGAAGGACCCGCACACCGGAAGGACCGTCCGCATGACGACCGGCCGCACCCGGCTCCCGGCCCCCGGGAACCCGGCCCGCACGGGCCCGTACCGGATCCGGCCCCTCTCATGAGCGACGCCCGCACCACCGCTCCGCCGCACCCGTCCCCGTCCCCGTCCCCGTCTTCACGGAGGTCCGGCCGCTCCGGCCGGGCCGATCGGGCCCTGATCGCCGTCCTCGTCCTCTGCACCACCGCGGGCGCCCTCGCCGCCGTCGCGCTCCCCGCCGTACTCGGCCGGACCCTGGACCGGGTGGTCACCGGGGGCGAAGTCCCCTGGGCCGGACTGGCGCTCTGCGCCGCACTGACCGCCGCCGACGCGGGGCTCGACGCACTCGTCGCCCTCCTCGGCGGCACCAGCACCGCCGCCCGCACCGCCCGGCTCCGCACCGAAGTCCTCGACCGGCTGCTGCGCGCGGCCCCGAGGGACGCCGGTGCCCTGC